>JAKFFN010000383.1:0-13338 GCA_036675025.1 Candidatus Sumerlaeales bacterium
CACCTGCTGGAGACGACGGAACTGACGATTGGGGAGATCGCGGAGCGGGTGGGGTTCAGGGACCAGGGGTATTTCTGTAATGTGTTCAGGGAGGAAACGCGGATGCCGCCGAGCAGGTACAGGTTGGATGCGCTGAGTAAGGTGACGCATAGATAGTAGCGGCGCGCTGCGCGCGGAATTATGAGTTATGAATTATGAATTATGAATTGTGGAGCGGCTTCGCCGCGGAGGATTGGAGAGAGACGCGCGCGGGCTGCAGCGGCTTCGCCGGAGGATTCGATAGAGACACGCGGGTGCCTTAGAGGGTTCGTTTTTATTTTGGCAGATTTCTGCTGAGCCATTGATGGACGTTTTTTGTCCATTGGCCGTTGGCTTTTTTGGCGAGGGATGAGTGGCCGAGGCCGGGGTAGGTTTCTAGGTGGAGGGTGCCGTTGGGGGCGGCGTTTTTTATGGCGAGGATTTCCTGTTTTGAGACGCGCTGGTCGGCTGTGCCCCACTGGAGGAGGATGGGGCAGGCGGCGCTTTTGACGTAGTCTGCGGTGGCGAGATCAAACCCGGAAAAGCCCAGCTGGACCCCGCCCCAAAAGGTGAGAAGCGAGGAGGCGGGCTCGGCGGGGAGCTTCATCAGGCGGACGCGGGCGCGGACGGCATCGAGAAGGCGGTTGAAGGGCATCTCGAGTATGAGAGCGGTGGGCTGAAGATCATATTCGGCAATGGCGCGGGCAGAGGCGACGGCGCCCATGGATATGCCGTAGAGCAGAATGTGATCGGCGGAGTGGGCGGCGCGGACGTAGTCGTAGACGGCTTTAACGTCGGCGGCTTCGTGGTATCCGATGGAGCAGACATCGCCGGAGCTTTCGCCGTGGGCGCGGAAATCGAACATGACGACGCGGAGGCCGAGGCCGCGGAAGAAGTCGGCTTCGGTGAGCAGGGCGGACCGGGTGGCGCCGTGGCCGTGGCAGAGTATGATGGTGGCGGTAGTGCCTGGACTGGAGATGCTTTGCCAGCCGCGGAGGGTGCCGGATGTGGTGGTTATGATATCAATGGGTTCAAAGGGGAAGTCGGGCTGCGCTTTGAGCCGGCTTTTGGGAGCGAAACCGCCGGTGACGGCGAAGGTTAGGCGATCCCACGCGGACATGGCTTCGGGGACGGGACGGGCGCCGCTGGGGTAATCGGCGAAGCGGGTGAGGCGGTGGGCGTGGAGAGCGGCGCCGAGATTGAGGAGGATGAAGGCGAGGAGGAACACGCAACCGCCGCTTATGATCAGCCGGCGAATGCGCCGATTGATACGTTTAGCTGGTGGAGTAGATATGTGGTTGCCGCGATACAGTTGGTTCGCCATCCGTCGTGTTTCTAATATGTAACGAATCGAGCGACAAAGTAATGTTCAATATATGCTGACGCGGAATAGTGCACTGGCAGAGATGGAGCGCTGGAGAATAGCCCAAACCTGAAACTGTGGGTTTTGCCTAGAGCTGCAGTTTTTAACCGAAAGGACTTACCCATGGAGTATCGCACCTTAGGAGCGTCGGGGTTAAGAGTACCAGTGCTGAGTTTTGGCGCGGGAACCTTTGGAGGGCAAGGGCCTCTTTTCAGCGCTTGGGGAAACAGTGATGTATCAGAGGCAAATCGGCTAGTTGACATCTGTCTGGACGCAGGTGTTAACATGTTCGACACGGCTGATGTGTACTCGAATGGCAGCTCGGAAGAAATACTTGGCGCGGCATTGAAGGGGCGGCGGGATAAGGCCCTGATCTCGACAAAGATGAGCCTGCCTATGGGTGATGGACCTGCTGACGCGGGCTCATCGAGGTCGCGGCTGATAAGCAGCTGCGAAGATGCACTTCGGCGATTGAGCACGGAATATATCGATTTGTTTCAGCTTCATGCCTTTGATGCAGCAACACCGGTGGAAGAAGTGCTTTCTACGCTGGATGACCTGGTAAGGGCGGGGAAAATCCGTTACGTGGGGGTTTCGAACTTCTCTGGCTGGCAACTGATGAAGTCACTGGCTGTATCGGAGAAGTATGGATACCCGCGCTACGTAGCCCACCAGGCGTATTACTCGCTTGTGGGGCGAGACTACGAATGGGAGCTTATGCCGCTGGGGCTGGATCAGGGGGTGGGCGGCGTGATCTGGAGTCCGCTAGCCTGGGGCAGGCTTACAGGGAAGATCAGGCGCGGACAGCCAATTCCCGAAGGAAGCCGTCTGCACCAGACGGCGTCATTTGGTCCACCGGTGTCTGAAGAACTGCTCTATAACGTAGTGGAAATACTGGATGAAATTGCTGTGGAAACAGGCAAGTCCGTACCGCAGATCGCAATAAACTGGCTCTTGCAGCGCCCTTCGGTTTCCACCGTGATTATGGGTGCGAGAAATGAGGAGCAACTGCTGCAGAATCTCGGTTCTGAAGGCTGGAAGCTTACGACGGAGCAAATCGCAAAACTGGATGCCGTTAGCGAAGTTACCGCGGCGTACCCGTACTTTCCATACCGCCGCCAGGAGGGGTTTGCGAGATTGAATCCGCCGGCGGTTTAGGTTTAGATGGACGATCTCATGAGCATAGCCTGCTGATACGAGAGATAGTTCATCATTTCTTATATCGAACTACCGTTACCTGTATATCATGGCTGAGAGCTGCGAGCGTATCGGAAATAATGGCTTCGGCGGCGGCGGGTTTGAAGCTTCCGCTGCCGGCGCCGATTATAGGGATGGCGATGGACGCGTAGCCTTTTTCGAGGGCGAGGGTGATGGCATTGATGACGGACTGACGGATGGAGTGGCGTGTGGCGCGCCAGAACACATTGATGCCGGCGACGTGGATAATGGCCTTGTAAGGGAGTCGGCCGGCGGAGGTGATAACGGCGCCGCCGAGGGGTATCATGGGCATGCGGGCGAGTTCGCGAAAGGGCTGGTAGCCACCTTTACGTTTGATGGCGCCAGAGACGCCCTGGGGCAACAGGAGCCACCACGGCAGGAAATTGCGGTTCCAGGAGTTTACGATGACGTCGACCGGCTGAGTAAGAAGGTCGCCATCGACGACTTTATAGTTCATAGTTTTTGCTCTCCCCTGCCAAAAGAAAAAGGCCACCCGAAGGTGGCCCGGTTGACTCTGTTCTGCAAGAAAACAATGCTTATTTCAGTGGATCTTCGCCGGCGTAGAGGGCGGTGGATGGAGCGGGCTTGGTGAGGGCACCGGCGGCGGCGCTCATGTAGGAGTAAATCATCATGCCCTGGGCCTGCCCCTGCTGCTGGGCACCGGCTGCGAGAGCCTGGAGTGCAGCGGCCTGGTTTTTCCGTTCAGTATCGGCGGCGTTGGTGACTTTTACCTTTTTTGTGGTCTTCTCTGTAACGCCGTCGGCCGTGGTCACTTCTTCTTCTACGGTGTATTCGTTCTGAAGCTCGTTCCACTTGGCCTGGGCCTCGAGACGGGCGGCTTCATGCTCCTGCATGGTAGCCATCATGGCGTATACGCTGCCCATATCTGAAGCGGACGAAACGGAGTTATTGAGCTGAGCGCGCAGCTTTTTGCCGGTATCGCCGGCAGCCTGCGAACACATTACGCAGTTTGAAGGATCTGAGCACTTGACGCGCATGACGCTGCGGCACTTGGCGCAGGTGTAGGACGAGTGAATCTGGTGTGCGGCGACCTGGCCGTTGACGATTTTCTTAAGAGAATCGACCTGGCCATTACCCTGGCCACGCCAGTCGGTGTTTGCTGCGGCCCACGCGAAGGGATCAATGGGGGCGAGCAGCGGCCCCGTGGTGGTTTCACACGCAAAGGCAGAACCGCCCAGGGAAACGACTGCAATCAGCAGCAAGGCGAACTTCCTGATCATATACTACTCCTAAATAGGATTTCTCTCCGCCTTGGGCCAAGGATTATCAGCGTGTTGTGCGGGTGCAGACAGCCCTAAACGAAATTTTTCTCAGTTGATACGGCCAGTATTCTGACCGCCTACCAAGTATGGTCAACTAATTAAAAAAGCGGTATGAAAAAAATCAGGATTCGTGCAGTTTTTAGAACAAATGTTTCACGGCGATTGATTCTGCCGTAGTTAGAGAAAAAAGAAAAACCCGCGCGAGCCGAGGCGTGCGCGGGTTTTCTTATGTGCTTTATCAGCGGCTGGGCATGGTGGCCGAGCCAGAGATTACGCCGGTTTCGGCTTTTTCGATCTGATAGTTTTCTATGTGGTAGATATCCGACATGGCGATTTTGATCTCGGTGTCGTATTTCTGCTCGAGGCGGCGGATGACGTCTTTGTAGTTTTGATCAATGTAGGCCCTGATACGGGGGTTAACAGTGATACTGAGGGAGGGGGCGGGCTTTAGAGACTCCAGCTGGCGGACGATTTCGTGTTTGATATGCAGCCAGATCTGCTGCTCGTTGAGCACGGCGCCGGCGCCCTGGCAGTAGGGGCAATCCATGAAGAGGGTTTTGCGCAGGCTGCGGCGGACGCGTTTGCGGGTCATCTCGACGAGGCCGAACTCGCTGATGGCGCTGACAGAGGTCTTGCTGCGGTCTTTGCGAAGCTGCATCTTGAGTTCTGTGAGCACCTGTTCGCGGTTGCGGGTGTCTTTCATGTCGATGAAATCGATGACGATGAGGCCGCCGATGTCGCGCAGTTTCAGTTCACGGGCACACGCGCGGGCAGCCTCGATGTTTGTGCGCAGGATGAGTTTTTCCTGGTCGTCTTTACCTACGGATTTACCGGTATTGACGTCGATGGCGGTGAGAGCTTCGGCCTCATCAATGATGAGGTAGCCACCGCTCTTCAGCCAGACCTTTCGGCGAGCTGCCTTCTGTATCTGCTTGGTAACGCCGAACTTATGGAAAATGTTTTCGGCGCCGGAGTAGAGCTTCACCTTGTCTTTAAGGTTCGGGATGAGCTTGCCGAGGATGTTCTTCAGCTTTTCGTGTTCGATGTGGCTGTCGATGAGGATTTCGCCGACGGAGTCATCGAAAACGTCGCGGGCGAGGCGATACAGGATTTCATGGTCGTCGTAGACGAGGGCGGACGCGCCAGCATTTTTATAGCGATCGGCGATGGTAGACCACTCATGGCTGAGGAACTCGACGTCTTTGCGGATCTCGGTCTCGTCCTGGAACACGCCGGCGGTACGGATGATGAAGGCCGTTTCATCGGATGAGATGTCGCGGAGCAGATTCTTCAGACGCTTGCGTTCGCGGATGTCTTCAACTTTACGACTGATGCCGCCTTCCTGGTTGGGGTAAGGCAGGAGCACGAGGTAGCGGCCGGGCAGACTGACGTAGCTGCTGATGCGGGCGCCTTTCTGGCCGATTTCTTCTTTGACGACCTGCACCATGATTTCGTCGCCTTTTTTGAAGACCTCCTGGAAGAGGGGCCGGCGAATGCGACGACGGTCCTGGCGCTGGGCCGGGTGCTGCTGGCGCTGCTGCTGCTGAGTGGGAGCAGGGGCGGGGGCGGGGGCAGGTGTGGGCGCTGGTACGTCAATTATGTTAGCGGATGTCGCGGTGGCTTCTGCGGGGGCGGAGGAATCTCCGGCGTGCTGCCCTTCCTGAGCTGCGCCTTCTCTTCCGCGGCGACCGCGCCCACCGCGGGAACGGGAACGGCGGCCATTGCGGCCTTGTCTGTCTTCGCGGCGATGTGTTTGGTCTTCGGCAGTTGGTGCGGATGGCTGATCGGAAGCTGGTGCGGCTGACTGGTCAGATGCCGATGCCGGGGCGGGTTCGGAAACAGGATGGTCTCCTGCAGCGCCGAGTTCGTCTGCATGGTGAATCTTTGCTGGTTCAGCTTGAGGTTTGACCGTCCTGGCTTCTGCAGGAACAGGTGTTTCGACTGCAGCCGGCTGTACGCCAGTCGCAGTAGCGGCGGGTTCAGCTTCGGCTTTGGCCGACCGGCTGTCCGGTACAGGTGCTTCACCTGCAGCGCCGAGTTCGTCTGCGTGGGCGATTTTAGCTGGTTCGTCCTGGGGCTCGGCCTTTGCAGCCGTTTTGCGTGCGCGGGTTGTAGTTGCCGGCTTTTTAGCGCGGGTCGTTTTTTTGACCGGCGCTTTTTCTTCGGCAGCAGGCTGCTCGATATCGAGCGGCAGCTCCTGGACTACGGCCTCGGCGGCGGCGTCAGATTTCTTTTTACGCGTAGTTGTTTTGGCAACTGTGGTTTTCGCAGCTGTGGCTTTGGCATCTGTGGTTTTGGCAGCTGTGGTTTTCTTGGCTGCGGTTTTACGAGGAGCTTTTGGTTTTGCTTCAGGTCCAGCGGCTGTGTCTTCTGCCGTTTTGCGCTTGCGCGCGGGCTTTTTGGGCGCGGCAGTTTCTTCACCGGACTGCTCGTTCACGGGGTCATTGTCAAGAATGTCATCGGCGCTCAGGGCGAAGAATGACCTGTTGTCGCGTTTTCTCATGGTGCGTTTTTTCCCGCCCCGGCGTTTGTTGCCACCAAATTTGTTACCACGATTCTGCTGCTGCCCCTGTTGCTGACCTTGCTGTTGACCGCCCTGGTGCTGGCCCGGGCGTCGATCGCGGCGCTGGGGGCGCTGCATTCCTTCGAGGAATGCTTTGCCGGAACCGGGCACAGGGCCGAGGTTTGGCTGCTGCTCGTCCCAGATGCTTAGCTGTTCTTCCTGGGCGTGGGAAGTTGGGCCGAAGAAATCCACCTGGGAATCGCGATGATCTACCCGGCGTTGTGTTTTTAAAGCGATGTTGCCAAAGTTGTCTCCATAGCGCTGCTGGGCCTGTTTCATGGCGCGGCGCTGATTGCCCTGCTGGCCGAAGGTTGAATAGGTATCATAAGCCGATGCCGCGGCGCGGGTCCCGTAAACGGGCGTTGCTGCAACAGGCTGCAGTTCCGGAATTTCTTCGGGTTCTTCGGCGGCAACTACGCCAGGGTGCTGCGGTTGCTGCATGCGTTCTTCACGGGCCTGCTGGCGGCGCTGCTGGCGTTCGAGTTTCTTTTGTTCCCAACGGTCCCTGCGCTGCCGCTGTTTCTCGATGCGGGCCTGCTTGCGTGCTTCCAGTTCTTCAGCGGATGGTCCGCCGGTGACTTCGGTGCCGGGCTGAGCATGCTGATAAACGGGCTGCTCCGCGGCAACCTCATCTTCGTCTTCTTCGGCCTCTGGTTCAACCGTGGGAATTACGCGGGAAAGTGGCGCGCTCGCCATGGCGGCGATTTCCACTTCCTCTTCCTCTTCATCCTCAAGGTCATCTTCGGTAACACCGACAGGCAAGCCTGGAGAATAGGTGTCTTCCTGCTCGGGACGGCGCTTTTTGCCTCCGCGGCGGCCGCGGCGGCGTTTACGTTTTCCGTCCTCGGTCTCTTCAGATTCCGCTTCTGCCTCCACACTGGCGGCAGCCAGAGCTTCACGGGCGGTCGGTACTTCGTCGGCCATATCGGGATTCAGCTCCCGATATTTTGCCCACACGAGGTCTGGCCGTACATCGTCAAAGTGAAGAAAGGCGTTTTTATCCAGACCAACATTTACAAAGGCAGCCTTTAAACCTGGAAGGACATCTTCCACGCGGCCTTTATAGATATTGTTAAGGATGGACCTTTCGTCCAGGCTTTCGATATAGAGCTCTACTAGCTGCTCATCTTCGAGGATAGCGACACGGAGTTCGCGCTCTTCTACGTTAATTAAAACTTTTTTCATTAGGAAACGGGTCTTTTAATCCCTGTAAAATCGGATGCGACTTTTACGTTACGTCTTAAAATGGAGCCATAAGTAAGCGGCTGACACATCCAGAACGTGCCCACTGCCGGGTCGCATTCGGTACCTCACGAACGCCGTCATACACGACAGGCGCTAACGTGGTTCTCTTATTTTAACGCGGCCGCGGGAGTAAAATTCTTCTTCACGTCATTAAATGTTTCCTTTGCCGCTGCATTGGATTGCAACTGTTTTTTCGCGGCAAACAAAACAATCAATCCACGTCAGCCTTAAAGAATTGACGGTCAAAGACAACATGCCGGCTGAGACCAAAGCCAGTGGTTTCAGGCGACCAGTCGACCTGGTGTACCTCAAAACGATCCTGGTAGAAGCGCAGAACGTTATAGTTATTGGTTGGAGTGTCGCCCCGGGTACGAAGAGATGTGGGTGTTCCGGCGCAAACCAGCACTACCGGGCGCTGGATCTTTGGGAAGAATTCTGCGGAGGACGCCACATGGTGATAGTGGACATGGCCATGCAACACGCCGTGGATTCCGGCTGCGGACATCCGAGCCAGGATCCGCTCTCCGCCTGGAAACTTGCCGGGACGTTCGTGGCGCGGGATATTGGCAAAGTGCTGATGCACCACCGCCATTTTCCAGATAGAGTCATCCTGCTCTGCCATGTAGCGCTCTAATTCTAATAGTTCCAGCAGCCGAAACTTCCCCTGCTGATGGCGCCACGGGTTTACCGTGTTCAGGCCGAAAAAGGCGCAATGGTTCAGGCGTACTGGACCTTTGTCGAGATCGGATATGTATTTCTGATAGTTGGAAAAGGGCCGGAGTGCGCGCATGGGCAGATGATAGAGCGGCACGTCATGATTGCCTGGGATTACGAGCAGCGGCGCCTTTATCTGGAGGAGAAAATCGCGGGCCGCTTGAAACTGTTCTGAGCGGGCACGCATGGTAAGATCACCAGATACAACGACGAGGTCGGGATCGACTTCATTTATATGCTCAAGAAGGTCTGCTGCTCGCGCGGGTTGAAACCCGGAACCAAAGTGCAAGTCACTCAGGTGTACGACTGTGTCTGTAACTTCGTTGCCTGGCGCCGGATCAACAACAGGCTCTTTGTTTTCAGTATCCACACTCACCGAGGGCGGCACGCACGAGGTTAATATCGAGCCTTACCCAGACCTGAACGCAGGCACAACCTGGCGCTACAGCCCAGTCTACGGTTTCGCTGGTACGGATAATTTCAAGAACCCGGGCCTTCAGGCGGGCATCGCGGGCTATAATGTCGTTAATCGTACGACCGTCGTGGTAGCGCATTGAGCCTACGTACTCATATATCTGCTTGCGGGCTTTTTCCTCGGCATCCGTTTGCGCCACACGGCGCTGGGTTCCGGGGCGGTCAACCGGCCGGTAGTTTGCAGTGGCAGTCACAGTGTAAAAATCTGGCGCGGGCGCCGCTGCGTGGGCGATGGTGCCTGTGATCAGGGCAGCTGCAAGTAGCACTGCGGCCAGCAGGCGGGCTGCAAGGTTCAGTGTGGTCATTTTTAAAGGTTCGATGTTCATTTGTCTTTCTCTACAAGAATGGCTACACCGCCCTTGTCCAGCCAAACCTTTTCAATATCATCCGCAAAATAATCAATTTCTGCGCCTTCGGGTCCGGCGGAAAATGGGTCATTTACGATATAACGACCATTTGCCCGATATCCCGTGAGGACAATGATGTGCCCGTTAGAGTGGGGGTAGCTGGCGCCACGCAGTTCGCCGTCAGCTACCCTGATGCTCGCGATGATCGGCTGGCCCTGGCGCAAATAATCTTTTACCTCGCTATGGCTGCGAAAGCGGGTAACCCACGACCTGAACCCGTGCTGCGCTGCGACCTGGCTTACCTGGGGCCAGATTCCATACATGTCGTAGCGTTCGTTATAAACGGCATCACACACATCAAGGGTGGGGCGGTCAATTCCATAGAACTGGAGGATCATAGCAAGGCTTGTGGGGCAACAGACAGAGTTTCTGATTTCTTTTCGTTCCACAGCGAGCTGGCTGCGGTAGGGCACACGGATCTGCTTTGATCGGGACTGAGGGGCAGACTGCCGGCTTTTGCGTGAGGCAGCCTTGCCCTGGCCGGAATAATGGACAAACAGCCTCCTGATGAGCGGAGCCTGGCGGCTATAATCTTCCAGTTTTCCCGGCAGAACAAAATCTATGCGAATCTGGAAAGCGATAGCAGGCTTGAAGAGTTCCACATAGTCTATATGGGTTTTGCCCCAGCGGTCAGTGTTTCCACTAAGCGGCTTATGATGTTTTTCGCCAAACTCACCCACAAAGAACCAGGGGGAAGGCTTTACGGATTTTTCTGAGTGAAAGCGCAGATAGACGTGAAATGCCTGGTCTGGCCGGGGCAACAGTATGTTCCATGACGGCAGGAATTCGGTGGCCGGAAACTTACACCGGATTACCGGGGAGATGTATCGGGCAGTGAGGCCGGCCATCATGCGCAAGCCTTCGCCATCCCAGGCCATACGGGTGGCTTCGCCAGCCAGTGCCTGTTTGCCTTCAGCAGTAAAAAGCTGATCCTTATCCCGTCCGGTGCGTCCAAGGAAGTTGTTTACCTCAGCGATTTCATCGGCAGGCCGGGATTTACGATCTACAGGAGTTGATATCGTCATAATAATCTTTAGTTTTCGCGTTCGCTGTTACGGGGCCTGGCAGGCTCAATACGTACGGCGGGCTCGCGCTTCTGCTCCTGTTCTTCCATGGGTTTCGGAGTCTCTTGTGGTTCAAGCTGTTCTTCCGTGCGTTCGCGTATCAGTTGCCGTATGGCACGGGTTACTGTGGAATCTTCGTCGAGAGACCGAAGCTGCGCCGCGTAGCTTGTGGCTTGGTCATCCAGGCCGAGTCGAAGCGCAGAAGCGGCGGCAACTCCGAGCAAGTGTATCCGGCGTGGGCGCGGAGCGCGGGTATCTTTCAGTTCCTCGTAAAGTTCCAGGGTCTCGCTGGCTTCCTCTTCACCAATCTCAAGGGAAAAGTAGCGCTTATCTGATCGGCGCAGTTCATCCAGCCGTGCCACGCGATCCTTGCGATTTATCCGGCGCCAGTATGAGCGAATTACGCCCATTTCTGCAGAGGACAAATCAGGTTCGAGGAGCAGTTGCCAGATGGCTTCTTCAGCCGCGGCAACTTCCATATCGTTCAGCAGCCCGTCAATCTGTTTAAACTGGTGCTGGCGACGGGCATCTTTCAGCACGCTGTAGGCAAGGTCAACTACGCCGGAGATGCCGCCTTCTACCATGTCTTCAAACTCGTCAGATACGGCTTCGATTTCTGCGAGCAAATCAGAAGCCCGTACGAAATCTTCCTGGTCAAGAAAACCAGTAAACATGTTAAATAAATATCCAAGAATTTCTTCTACGAAAACCGACCTTGCCTGTTCCACCACAGGGCTCTCGCCGAACCTTGATGCAAGCGCATGGATCCCCTCCACTGCTGACTGGATATTGTTATCCATGGCGAAGACGCGCCGCAATTCGTCTATAGCGGCCTGTACTTCCATGGCTTCGGCCCGCTCCAGGTACTGCTGGATTTCGGTCCGCTCGGGTGATTCCGGGTAGACGCTGGTAAAGCGCTGGATTTCTGTCTCCAGGGTAGGAAAGTCTACATCGCCCTGTTCGTAGGCTGCGTAAAGCTGGGAAATCATGTTCCGGTAGTAATAGCTGATATCGCTGCGGATTGTGGCGAGGGCACCGCTGGTACCTGCATCGATACCCGCGGTTTCCAGGTCGGCGATTTCCGCAAGCGCCTCCGGATACAGCTGCTGATACTTGAGATCCTGGATTACCCGGAGCCGCTGCTGGAGATCTAGCGCCAGTGACTGCTCAAGGGCTGTTGCTGCAAACTGTACAGGGCTGTCTTGTTTCGAGAGCGTCCGGGCGCGCTCCAGGTATTCCATTGCATCGCCGTATTCCCGCTTCTGCAGCAGGTCATTTGCCATGCGAAGAGAAGCGGAGCCGGGATCAGGGCGGAGAGCATAAATGAGAGAGGCTGCCAGGGCAACGCCTGCAAGCAGGAGAGCGACCGCAACCCAGCGGTAGACAGAAAGTGTCGGCAGGGCCGCCTGCACGCTTTCAACGCGCTCCAGATAATCATGGGCGCGGGCCATTTCGGGATTAATGGCAAGGGCGCGGTTCCAGCAATCCCGGGCGTCTAAAAATTTACCCTGCTGCGCGTAGAGCGTACCAAGCACGACATAGGCATTGACCAGGGACGCATCCAGATCAAGCGCGCGCTTGAGTTCCTCAATGGCTTCTTCAGTGCGGTTCCGCTCGGCATGCTCCAGCGCATCATTGTAGTGTTGGCGCGCCTTATTGACCACAAGCCTGAGGGTGGAAATGTCTTTACCACAGGCGTAGCAGGTCTCGCGGTCTTCACGATTCTCTGTCTGGCAGTGGGGGCATTGCATCCTGGGTGAGCGCGGGTCCTGTGTTAGTCCATTGGAGTATATTTGTTATGTAGGCGCATTCTCTGACGGCACGGCAACATCTTTCAATAGCAGAAACGCATTAGCCCGTGATGGAGCATGCTATGCCCCGAAGCGTGCCGTAAGCCGAACCCGGTTATCTACCTGCAGATCGACATCGCGCAGACGGGCACCGGCAAAAACGAACTGGCCGAGGTCAACCTGTTTTCCTTCGAACTGGCGAACCTTATCGGCCAACATATTGGCCACCATAGCTCCGGCGGCTCCGTCGCCGGCTACGTTTAACCGGGCGATCCTGAGATTCATGTTGTCGTCAAGCGTGGCCTCCGCCGTAAGCGCGACTTTAGCCGTCATCATGAACTTTGAAGCGGAGACGTCAGCGCGTATGGCAAGCCCTCGGGCTCCGGCAGGGGTGATTTTCAGCTGAAGATCTTTCAGCTTTGCGCCCTGCTGCTCAGCCATGGCGGCTATGGCAACCTTTGCAGCCCGCTCAATCTGGGCTATTTCTGCCGCAACTTCTACATGACCGGACGCATCGCCGCCGGCGCCTGCACCGGTGCGTGCCGGCACCAGCCACAGGCTGCCATGATCATCCCGGGTCCAGGCCATGGGAACATTTGTGCCTTCTGTACGAAGCACGACCGGAGCACCATGAAGCAACGTTGGATCACCTTTAACGGATAACTTGCCGACTTCAGCAGCGCCGAGCTGGGTAAAGCCAGTCGGGCGCTGCATCTTTGTACCAGCGGTTTCGACCTGACTGATATCGATACTTATAAGATCAATACGGTCCGGCGAAGTCATCTCGCAGGAAACCTTTGGACGAGCCCCTCCGCCCTCCAGCGCACGATCAAGAACAGCGGAAATCCTGGCTGTCAATTCGTCGCCGTTAACTGGGATTTCGCCCGGTCCTAAAGGGATCATCTTGTTTCCTCTTTCAACATGTACCTGGGGTGATGCTGCGGTGGGGTTACAACGGAAAGGCGAATTGCGTCAGCCCTGGGGCTTCATCTTTGCTTCGGCTTTGCGCTGCAGATCATCCAGTAGTGCTTTCGGATCGCTGTCGGGGCGTGATAGCAGCGTATCTACGACATTTGTGATCTCCGACCGGATGCCTTCCCATACGCGAGACTTTGGCTCCTGCTGGCCTTTATCCGAAAGGACGAGATTTGCCGCGAGGGCATAGTTGGGGTTCTCTTCCATGAAGGCTTTCATCTCGG
>JAKFFN010000388.1:0-2161 GCA_036675025.1 Candidatus Sumerlaeales bacterium
TACCTGGCCGGGAGCCTGGTCGACGAGCTGACCCAGGACACCGCGACCGGGGCTTATGCCAACCGGTTCCAGCACACCGACGCGCTGGGCAGCCCGGTGGTGGTGACCAACGGCTCGCGGACGATACTGGAGCGCAGCGAGTACGAGCCCTACGGCAAGCTGCTCAACCGGCCGCTGGCGGACGGGCCGGGATACGCTGGCCACGTCAGCGACGCGGCGACGGGGCTGAGCTACATGCAGCAGCGGTATTACGATCCGCGGATCGGGGTGTTCTTGAGCGTGGATCCGGTGAGTGTGACGAGCGTCGGGGGGAGCTTCAACCGGTACAGGTATGCCAATGCAAATCCGTACCGCTTTATTGACCCTGATGGTCGGAATGCCTGTGGAACCAACGACGACAGCTCTTGCAAGGTGGAGATAAAGATTGGCAGTCGGACAGAGGATAAATCTGGGAGCTACGACGATCAGTTTGTCAGCGTAAAGAACAGCAATGACTTCAACGCCGTAGCGACGATATACATAAATGGGAAGGAAGCGGGTCAATTTCTGGCCAGGACACTTCCGTCTGACACGAAAAAGTTTGCCACGGTTTTAAATGGAGAATATCAGGGGAGCCCCGTAAAACATAAAGGGAAATATCCGGCGATAGCGTTCAATAACAATGGTCCAGTTCCCACGGTAGGCAAGAATCCTGCCCATCCGACCCGAGATTATGCGACCGGAGTTCAAATTCACAAGGCGGGCAAGGGGAACTACACCGGCATGGTGGGGGCGGGCGGTGTATCCCAAGGATGTACGCTCATATCTAGAGATCAGTATTCGAGTTTCTTGACGGTAACAGGAGTTACACCAACAGAAGGAACACAACAATCCACATTCACAATCGATATGGATACCTATGAAAATCAATAGGTCATGCCCCGCGCTTTTTCTGCTTGTGATGTGCCTATTTTGCTGTTTTGGAACGGGTTGTTCGAGGTCTTTTGTTAGGGTAACCAATCCTGCTTCCGACCCGAAAATAAATGAATTCAGTAATGAGTATTTCAAGGGGATTGTCGAGTTAAGTGGTCAGTACGAGGCTCTTCAAGATGGGGAGCTTTGTTTTGTGCCCGAGTCCAAGTACTCCACCCTATTCCCCTATGGTAAACAACGTGTCTGCTTCACTAACGAGGAGCGGGCTGAGCAACTTTTTGGCGTTTCCGCCGCAATTAGTACGATAGACGCCAAAAAAATTTGTGGCGTCTGTGGGGATGGAAGGATTGTTGTATCTGGCCTAATAACCGGAATGGAAGACGCCTCGCGTTGGTACGTTACAACGTTGCTGAGTGTCTTGGTCAAAGAGCCTTTCGTGTATTTGAATTGACTTGACAGTCATGATTTGCAATCTGAAGTCGACGTACAAGAAAGAGAGTGAGCAGTCTCTTGGTTTTTCTGGCCCCACAAAGCGGCGACAAATTTTGAATAAGACAACAGAATAAGAGAACCGGAAAATAAAGGAGCCAGAGTGAGCTACTACCCCAATGGCGCCCTCAAGCAGTTCACCTACGGCAACGGCATCGTCCACACGCTGCTGCAGAACGCCCGCGGCCTGCCCGAGTAAATTAACGGGGTCAGGTTCGCTTTCGAAACGGCTGCAGTCCCGGCGTGGCCCAGCACCTCATCCTGCGAGGCAGCGCCCATCACGCTAGCTTCTTCGAAGCAGCCGACGATCTGTCCTACTGGCATCATTCCGCTGCGTCGAGGCCTGCAGGGGAAAATGACGCTATCTTTTTACGCAAGCCAGAACATTTCGCCAAAACCGTCACGTTGCTCAGCGCAGAGCATCCAGTGTCCTCGAGAGTGCTGGAAGCATGGCTAACAACACGATCCGCACCGCTAAGGATTTTCCATGGAAGCGAAAATCAGGTTCCAACTGGCGTTGGCCGCCCTCTGCATGTCGGCCCTCGGCGCTGCCTGCGCTGGCGTGATCGAGAGGGCCGGCACTCCGGGCGCCTGGGATGGCAAGTTCATCAGCTGCCGTGCGCCCGAGGCGACGCTCGGCGTGGTGCGTGGCGCCAATGCAACGACCGTCTTTCAGGCCACTCCCGCGGGCATTGCCTGGAAGTACGTGCTCCCGGAAACAACCGCACGATACGACCAGATCTGGGCGGCACCCGATGGC
>JAKFFN010000141.1:0-2147 GCA_036675025.1 Candidatus Sumerlaeales bacterium
GTATCAATGGCGGTTTCCAGCGGGGTCACGGCCCCGAGGGTATCAAAGGTGGCCCGCTTGAAGGTGCCGCTTTCCGCGATGGCCAGCAGCTTGTTCTTCTGCTCTTCATCCAAAAACGAACCATGAGACCCGAAGAATTTATAGGCGTTCCATTCGGCCGGGTTGTGGCTGGCAGTAATGGCAATGCCACCGGCGGCCTTCAGTTCGCGGATCATAAGGCCAACGGTCGGCGTAGGCACCAGGCCAAGATCGATAATCTCGCATCCCGCCGATTCCAGTGCGGCAAAAGCCAGGTGGCGAAGCATATGGCGCGAGACCCGGGTATCGCCGCCGACAATAACCTTGCCTCCATCCACCAGCGTAGCAAAGGCGAGAGCGTAGCGGAAAAACTCCTCGACGCGCAAAGATTCACCTACGATACCACGGATACCGGCGACGCTGATCATCGGCTTCGACATAATTTTTCAGACTCCATTGTTGTTCGAAACTAAACCTAAGGAAACAGCACGAAACCAGTGTTCAAGCGGATTCCCTGGAAAACGGGTTGGCCTACCCAGTTAAGCGGCTCTGATGCCACAAGCGCGGTTTACATCGGGTTCGGTGTAAACATTGGTTCCCACGGCGAACGGGTCAGGCTTTTACTGCTGGCACT
Source organism: Candidatus Sumerlaeales bacterium (assembly GCA_036675025.1). Taxonomy (GTDB): domain Bacteria; phylum Sumerlaeota; class Sumerlaeia; order Sumerlaeales; family Sumerlaeaceae; genus JAKFFN01. Next base: position 653 of record JAKFFN010000141.1, read on the forward strand.
GCGCCGGCTGAACGCCCTGCCGGCGACGCGGGTGCTGGCGGTGTCGTCGCTCTACGAGACGCCGCCGTGGGGGGTGCTGGAGCAGGATCCGTTTTATAACGGCGTAGTGGCGATGCGAACGGCGTTGAAGCCGCATGACCTGCTCCACGCCCTGAAAACGCTGGAAGTGGCCCTGGGCCGAAAGCACCGCCAGCGGTGGGGCCCGCGGGAGATTGATCTGGATATCCTGATAGCCGGACGCCTGAAGCTGACGACAGACCGACTGACAATCCCCCACCCGCAGCTCCCAAACCGGGATTTCGCGCTGGTGCCGCTGAAGGAAGTGGCGGGTACGGGTTGCGGTGCTTCAAGTTGTTATCTGCGAAGTAGCAAACCTTGGCTACAGCAAAGCAGCCAGCTCTACTTACTGCCCGTCTGTAGCCCACCAACGCCGCCTCGTCCACGCAGGTAACACCCAAATCCACAGATCATCTTGCGGAAGTTAGAACTTACGCTCGTTCCCCTTCTTCCAACAGGTGCTTCTCACGACTGGAGCTTGCAGCAATTGTACGCCCTAAGGCATACCGTGAAACGAGCACTAAAAGCAGAATGCGTAGCGTGAAAGGGATGATATTCCAGCCCGTTGTGGTCAGGGTGACTCGAATTGCTGCTTCAACCAGGAACCAGAATTCAAACACAACCAGAAGCGTGAGTATAACCGACAGCTTGGCGCCAAACTTAAAAACGCTGTGGACCAAAAAGATGTAAAACAGAATCTCCCAGACAGAGATGTAATTTCCGCCGTACTCGGCTGATTGTAGACCGAACATTCCACGCAGGGAAAGCGTCGGGCCGTAGCCCCATAGCGCGTGGGACAGCCAAAACAACGAACTTAGTACAAGCGAAGTAATTGCGACCGTATAGGCTAACATTTTCGGCAGCCTGAGCAGGGGCAATAGGAGAAATGCAATAAAAACCACCTGCTGCACTCCTGACAACAAATTAATTAGATAATAATTGCCAAAAAAACGGTCTGAGACATAACTTAAAACACTGTAGCTTCCGAGTGTGAGAAGATATAGGTAGCAAACAAACGCAACAATTGCCAAGACAACTTGCAATGCCAATATCTTCTGGCTGTGTTTTAGCATTTTAATATCCCGGCCCCGGATCGTATGGAGTAGGAACGCCAGGAATTGCAAAGGGATTATAATATGCTTGGTAGTTTGCCGCACACTTGCTAAATTCTTGCAAAAGTTCAGTGCCAGTCTTACCTGTTTTACCTGAACATTGATTTGCGCAGTGTTGAATACCCGAAGCAGCCCCACTAACTCCAATTCTGTGAGCGAGCCCCGGATTATCATGCAATCCCCAAGCTTCTAAGTACATATCTTTAATATCTTGACAACAACATGCCGCGCTCCCGCCTTTCCCGCTGCCTCGTCCTGCTGGTCCTGCTGCTGGTCGCCTGCGCGCCGCTGCTGGCGCTGGCCGCGCCCGTCGCGCCGCAGGTCCC
>JAKFFN010000139.1:0-2147 GCA_036675025.1 Candidatus Sumerlaeales bacterium
GCTTCTGACATCCACCCCAAGATGGCTGGCAGTAAGGGTGTCGACGCTGAGGAGATTCATAGTGCGGGCGCGCCAGGTAAGGATTGCGACGCCAGCAATGACCAGCGGCAACGCGGTGAGGGGCGCGCGGTATCCGGCGATGTCGAGACCGCCAAGCCACCAGTAGGTAATCTGACGGGCATTGTCAGGGTTAGCAAATACCTGCACAAGCATCATGGCAGCGCTGAGAACCAGGTTAATGATCAGTCCCGCAAGAAGAAGAGTGACCGGAGAAAACTGGCGACCGGTTCCGGCTAGCTTTACAAGAAAGAGAATCGGCGCCAGGGCACCGAGAAAGCAAAGGGCGGGCGTGGCAAAGGGAAGGGCTGTGATGGCGGCAGGCAAAGCAAGCACGGCGATGGCTTTGCCAATGGCTGCACCGGAGGACACGCCAAGGATGTAAGGATCGGCAAGGGGATTACGGAGGACGGCCTGGTAGGCGAGGCCTGCGCAGGCCAGCGCAGCCCCGGCGATGAGTCCGGCAAGGATGCGCGGGACGCGCGTCTGCCAGAAGATGAGGCCGTCAGCGGTTTGATGATTACCGGACGCAGAGAAATCCGAAAGCGCAGCAGAGAGACTGACGGCTTCGCCAGTAAGCGGCGCGATAAAGGCGATAGCTATCGTTGCGATGGCTGCAGCGATCCACCAGCGCAGCATGCGCGGCCAGGTCAGGGTGGCCTGGTTACGCACCGGCGCACGTTTCGAAACGAGCTGGAGACGAACGAGGTGCGGGTGACGCGGCCACTCCGGGTGGCGCGGAAATTCCGGGTGGCGCGGAAATTCCGGGTGGCGCGGACACTCCTGTCCGCAGCAGTGGACGGTTACGAAAGTGTGACTGGAGTAGCCTGAATTGTATGTGGGGTGCGGTTACACGAATGGGGGTAATTGGTGGGGTGGGTGGGGTCGTTGGAGTCGGTAGAGCCGGTTGAGCTGGTAGAGTGGGTGGAGTCTGGAGAGAGCGATTTAATTGCGTTACTGGAGTCCGTTTCCCATATACGTCAAACTGCTGCGGACAGGAGTGTCCGCGCCACCCGGAGGTGACGCGTTCACTGTGTTGCGTAATGGTTTTGCGGGATCTTTTAGCTTTTTGCGCCGGCTGCGCCGGCGAGTTCGTCCTGGTGTTTGTGAATCTTGCCAACGGCTTCCACGATCTGTTCCATGTCTTGCTTCTCATCAAGAAGCAGGCGGTGGGGGAGCCAGACCATCTCGTCGGTACAGAACTTTTCAGCCGCAGGGCATTCCACGTCGGTATAGTGGATGCCGCGTTCGTTGCACAGGTTCGAGAGGGCTTTGTCTTCAGGGCGCGGGCTGTCATTAAGGTCTTGGAAACAAGGGTTTTTGTAAACAGGGTGCAGGTAACCACCACTGCAGGGAACCCCTTCAGCGTTAAGGGCTTCAAGGAATTTCGCGCGGGGCAGGCCGCCAAAGTCTTCTGCGTTGTAGCGGAAAAGGTACATATGGTACGACCGGCGAGTTACGGCAGCTGGGCGAGGCGGGATGCAAAGCCCGGGAATGGTAGCTAAGCCGGCATCAATTATTGCGGCGTTCTCTTCCCGTTTAAGGGTCTGCGCGGGAAGGCGGTCCATCTGGGCCTGCAGTACGGCAGCCTGGAATTCCGTCATGCGGTTGTTCCCCGAAAGAAGGTAGTGATCATACCACGGCTTGTCTTCCATGCGGCCAACATGGGTGTATGACCGGGCAATCTTCGCCAGCTCGTCATCATCTGTAAGAATGATGCCGCCTTCAGCCGCGGTGATGTTCTTGCTGAACTGGAAACTGAAACTTCCGATATCACCGATGGCGCCCGTGCCTTTGCCGTTCCACTGGCTGCCCCATGAGTGGCAGGCGTCTTCAATGATACGCAGGTTATGGCGGGCGGCGAAGGCCTTGGCTTTGTCCATGTCGCAGGGCAGGCCGGCAAAGTGGACGAGCATAATGGCTTTAGTGCGCTCGTTCACGAGCTTTTCTGCGGATGCGAGGTCAATGTTTGCTGTTTCCGGCTCGACATCGGCGAAAACAGGAATGGCATTAATTGCCGTGACAGCCGTGGCGCTGGCCACAAACGTATAGGCCGGAACAATAACTTCATCGCCCGCGGTCACACCAAG
>JAKFFN010000129.1:0-13183 GCA_036675025.1 Candidatus Sumerlaeales bacterium
AGCGGCCGGATATCGTTGGGTCGCCTCCGCCGTAAACTACCAGGTCGCCTTGAAGGGTGCCGGCGTTTACCGGTCCTGCAGCGTAGAATCGCGTCATGAACTTATGATTTGGCCCGAGCAGCGACAGGGCTGCGGCGGTGGTGACTAACTTGTTGTTTGAGGCAGGTGAAAACGGCACTTCACCGTTCACGTTTGCAAGAACATGACGGCTTGCTGCGTCTTCTACATAGACGCAGACATTAGCCGATATGCCGGACTCGTTGATCAGCTTTTCCACCAGCGGTTGCAGTTCAAGGGCAGCAGTTGCTGATCGCTGCGCGGTGGTGGCTGTTGCTGCAGGTTGCGCCTGGATTACGGGAGAATTTGCGAATACTGCAATGGCGCAAAACAAAGCGCCGGCGCTTGGATAGCGGGAGATGCGAATCATGGAATGCTCAGGCTCCGGGGATTTTGTTTAGGGGGAAGAAACTAGCGGCGCAATCCGAGGAAACGCCCAATCTTGCCCATTACGTCCCGAGGCTGAGACTGCGGTGGCGGTTGCGCAACAACAGAGTTGCGAGAATACGAATTTACCGCGCTTCCAAGGTAGCGCAAATGCCATGGCTCATCATTATGGCTGCGCCGCCCTTCACCGCTCATCACGGTCATCTTCCACCCATAGCGATGGGCGTTTGCTGCCAGCCAGCGCCCTTCGGGTGTGTCTCCAAAGCTGCGCTTCAGCGTGTGTTCTTTACTGTTTGTCAGGTCAACGGTTGTGCCGAGGAAGTGTTCACTTTTTCCGGGGCGCGCCACGGCTTTTTGATCGGACCCGCGTCGAGCTACGGACTGATTGTAGAGACGCAACTGGTGACCATAATCCCGAAACGCGCTTACGACTTTAATGTTAAGTCCCTGGCACTGCGCATCGTAGATCATTTTGCACAACGCGGCTGCGGCTTCGCTGCGCAAGTATAGCTGGTTACCATAATGGCTGTAATCCATCGGAATCTGTACGAGATCTGTCGGGCGAAAATCCGTCGGTAACGCGGAGGCCAGCCTGTAGGGGTCTTCGCTGCCGATGGGGATATCCTGGCCGTTAATACCGTTGCCCGATAGAACCGCCGGCAGAATCATGTTCGGATCGCGCTTGGTGTAGTCTGATGTAAAATTGGTGGGGATACGCGCAGGAGACGTCGAGGTAACCTTCTTGCGGCCGAACAGCCGCGATAGCAGGCCACGGCTTTCAGTGGAAGGCTGAACATACATGTTCGGCTGCGGCACAGTTGCGGCCGGGGTGGGCACGTAAGGCACTTCGGGCAGGGCTGTTGCAGGACCGGGGACCGAGACGACCTCTGTAGCGGATTCTGATATGGCCTGTTCATCAGAAGAAACTTCTTCGTCATTACTTGCAGCCGCTGAGGATGAATCTGACTTTTCCTGCTCTTCATCTTCTGATGACTTGGAACTTCCTGAAGAGCCGACGGAACGAAGATTTGATACCGCAGCCATATCGGCATCCTGCGCGCTACTGCGCCTGGATTGATCAGACTCTGTTGCCTCGCTTGCCTTACTTTCAGATCGTGCGCTCGACTCTGCACGCTCACTTGCGGATGCTGTGTAAAACGACAGTTCCGAATCTCTGTCAGATGATTTCGATCTGGAAGACGGCTTTTCAGAGGACGATTTTTCTGAGGACGGTTTTTCTGCGGGCGACTTTGACTCTGATTTAGCGGAATTGCTGGCGTTTTTTTTCGAACTGGAAGACGTATTGTTTTCGGAACCACCCTTGCGGATGGGAATCGCCAGGCTGTCAACATCTTGCGCCGAGACACCTGAAAGCAATCCGCTGCAAGCAATAGCGCCCAGGAGCACGGGACGCCACTGCAATAGTCCCTTTCTCATGTCTCAACCCTGTTCCAGTTACAGAATGGTCGTCCCAGGGCAAGGCAGCGCGCCACGCCGTACTAATCCCCCGGGTACGGGTTCCTTAGAGGTAAAAACACGCTCAGGGTTCCGTGTGCAGGGGATTTCCTGTTTAGGGAAGAAGTGGCTGCGTTTCCCGAAAATCTTGGTTTGAGGTCGGCGTCAGGTGCTAAGTCTACTGCTGCTAGTGCCGCACTTCAAATGCCGAATAGCCACCGGTTGCTTCCGACAATACATCTTTTACATCAAGCACCTTTGAAAGCGCCGGTCCCTGCCACAGCCGCTGGCGCAATTCCTCAAGCTTTTCAGGCGGACCTTCCGCTTCCACTTCCACGCTGTCGTCGGGCAGGTTTCGCACATAACCCACCAGCCCCAGTTCCTGCGCCTCACGGCGTACGAAATAGCGGAATCCTACGCCCTGGACACGGCCCTTAACTATCGCCTGAAGTTTTTTCATCTTTCGCATGCAGAACTTCCAGTGGAATCAATGCAACAGGATTTGCAGCTTTTCCGAATACTATGGTCCTTTTATGGTGAAAGGAAATCCTGAAATGCCGATCAATAGCCAGAAGCCAGCTACCCTCGTTCTAGAAGATGGAACCGTCTTCAGGGGACGCTCATTCGGGGCCTCGGGTGAGGTTGCCGCCGAAATTATTTTCCACACCGGAATGACCGGTTATCAGGAAGTTCTCACCGATCCCTCCTACCGCGGCCAGATGGTCGTGATGACATATCCGCAGATCGGGAACTATGGCATTAATGAGCTGGATGCGGAATCCGGCAAGCCGCAGGTTTCAGGCTTTATTGTAAAGGAACTGAGCGGCACTACCAGCAGCTGGCGCAGCGAAGTTGATCTAGATCGCTACCTGGCCAACCACGGGATCCTGGGCATCGAAGGCGTAGATACCCGCGCGCTTGTGCTTCACCTGCGTAGCCGGGGCGCCATGAGAGCAGTGATTTCCACGGAGCGCCACGATCCGGCGCAACTGGCTGCGGCCGCGCAGGCTGCGCCGACCATGGAAGGCCAGAACCTGGTGAAAGATGTTACGGTTGGGACGGCCTATTCCTACTCGATTGATTCCCGCCTGCACGATCTGAACGAGGCCATCGCCGCCCGCAATGACTTCTCGCCGGCTGAAGCGGACAAGCGCTATAAAGTTGTGGCTTATGACTTCGGCGTAAAGCGAAACATCCTCACGCTGCTGGCTGAGCAGAATTTTGATGTAACCGTGGTGCCGGCTGGCACGAGCGCACAGGATGTACTTGATCTCAACCCCGATGGTATTTTCCTGAGTAACGGCCCCGGCGATCCGGCAACCTTGACCGATGTAGCTGGAAACGTTAGCCAGCTTGTTGGCAAAGCGCCAATTTTTGGTATCTGCCTCGGCCACCAGATCCTCGCCCATGCCAACGGCGGCAAAACTTATAAGCTGAAATTTGGCCACCATGGCGCCAACCATCCGGTTAAGGACCTGCTGACTCAGCGTGTAGAAATTACCAGCCAGAATCACGGCTTCTGCGTAGATGTGGACTCGCTCCCCTCCACCTGCCAGGTTACCCACATGAATCTCAACGATCAGACGGTGGAAGGTTTCCAGGATGAAGATCGCGGTTTTTTCTGCGTGCAGTATCATCCTGAAGCAGCTCCCGGCCCGCATGATTCCGCTTACCTGTTCCGCAGGTTCCGTGAGTGGATCAGCGCACGTCGCGGATAACCGCGATTTATGAAAAACCGTATAGTAAGTCGGATTATATGGTTTTGCGTACTCGCCGTCCTTTGTTACACCGTCTTCTTTATCTGGACTGACGCCAGCCGAAACATTGAAGTACTCAAAGCGTTCTCATGGTCCAGCCTGCCGCTTATCCTGGGGCTCGTACTCGTCAACTTTCTCCTGCGCGAGCTAAAGTGGGATTTTTTCCGGCGCGTAGCAGGAATTGATGTTCCCCGGTTCGGGAGCTTCCTGGTTTTTTTCAGCGGCTACAGCATGGCCATCAGCCCCGGGCGCGTTGGCGAACTTATCAAGCCGTTCATGTACAAGGAGTATTTCGGCCAGAAAATGCGCCGCAGTATACCCCTGGTTTTCTGCGAGCGCATCTCCGATCTCCTGGGCATGATCCTGCTCGCGCTGATTACCGCTCCCCTCTTCATGGCCGGGGTGGTTAAGGCGCAGGGCCACAACGAATCCGGCACTACGGAAAAGCTTGTGTATGTTTTCCTCGGCATCAGTGCGGTGCTGGTGGTGGTCGGCATTGCCCTCGCCCGAAACAAGCGGCTGGTATATGGCCTTCTCCATCTCGGGCTGAAAGTAAAGCGGCTGCAGGGCACGGTGAAGCATCTGCGCCATCTCTACTACGCAACGTATCCGCTCCTCACGGTAAAGAATCTCCTCATCTCAACACTGCTTGGCGCCTTTTCCTGGTCTTTCGAGTGCATCGCTACTGATATAATTCTGGCAGGCGTCGGCGCGCCGGAAGTCACGTTGTTCGAGCTGGCCTTCGTCTTCTGCATGGCCACTATCGTAGGTGGATTTCTGTTCTTTCTTCCCGGCGGTCTCGGCGGATTTGAAGGCACGGCTTACCGATTGCTGACCCTGCTTGGTGTAGAGAAAAATGAGATCACCCCGGCCATTCTAATCATCCGCTTCTGCACACTCTTTTTCGCAGTCGGCCTGGGCTTCCTATTTATCCTTCTCACATCCTTGAAATACCACAAAGCGATGCAGTGGGACGAATTTGAACACGCCAGTGCAGAGTCGCAGGGGGCCCTGGATCACGAATTGTAGGGGCTTTGCGGCGCTGAATGATTAGCCGCTGCACTTACCCTTCAGAATTGTTGCACATCAGCCATTAGTATTGTGCGTTTGCCCAAAGAAAAAAGCCGCAGTGGAAAATGTCCACTGCGGCAATTTATTTAGGTTTACTGGCGGTTCAAGAGGCTGTTGCGGTTGTTCCCTCTGCGGCCTCAGTTGGTGCCGGCGCAGCAGGTGCGGCGGGCGCGCTTTCCACTGCAGGTGCGGCGGGCGCAGCAGGGGCAGTGTCCTGGGCAGGAGCAGCAGGGGCAGTGTCCTGGGCAGGAGCGGCAGGGGCAGCCGCTTCAGCAGCAGGTGACGGCGCAACTTCCTGAACGGGTACAGCCGGGGCTGCGGGAGCCACCGCCGCTGCAGGTGCGGCCGGTGCTTCGTTTGAAACTGCCTCCGTCGTTCCAGCATCCGGTGCGGACGCCGCCGTTTCTGTGCCTGTCGAACCGCCGGCACTAGTCTCCGTTCCCGTTGTCTCCACCCCAAGGATCTCCGGCAACTCCGCAGGCCAGAGCACATTGGCGTCAGCGCGATACTTCAGCGTTAGCGGAGCCGTGTCTTCGGGCGCCACTGCTTCAAGCTGACCCTTGGCGATGATATCCTTCAATTGCTGACTCTGCTGCGCAAACGGCATCGACGGATACCGCTTGGCGGCATCACCCAGGAAACCAAGTGTTGCACTAGTCTCGCCAAGGCGAAGCAGCGTTTCCGCAAGCCCCATTACGATAGGCGCGGCCAACTGCGCATTGCTCACGTTCGCGTCATAAAGCGTCTGGTACACGCGGCGCGCACCTGGCAGGTTACCGAGCTGCACATATGCCTGGCCAAGGTTCAGACTCTGGCTTACCCGCGCCGTGTTATCCAGTTCAGCGCGAAGGGTCTGCGTGAACTCCGCAGTTACCGCTTCCAGGTACTGGCGTGATTTCTCATAGTTTTCAGCCTGCGCATACAGGTTGGAAAGGTTCAGCTTCAGCCCGCGTTTTTCTTCGGCGTCTTGCACCTGCGCCATCTGACTTTCCAGGTACTCAATGGCTTTTGTGGTGTCCTCATCTCGAAGGAAAGTTCGCACGTATAAGTCGCGGTAAATGGTCATCTCCGCTGGGGCAGTCGTCTCTGCCATAATGCTGCTGATGATCTGGCGCGATTCCGTCGTACGGCCAGCAGCGGTGCGGATATCCGCACCGGCTACGCGCAGACTGAGTGATGTGCCGGCATCTTCCGCGTACTCTTTCTGGTACGCATCCATAGTCTCAATGGCTTTATCATATTTCTCCTGGCTACCAAGCAGCGCCAGATACATCTTCAGGATTTCTTTTCCCATCGGCTCGAGCTGGCTCACATTTTCCAGTGCCGACTCCAATTCGATCTCAGCCTCTTCAAACCTGTTCTGGCTGGCGTATATTTGCGCGAGCAATACGTTTGCCTGGATGGCCAGCGGATCATCCGGTGCCTTTTCCAGCACCTTGCGCGCTTCCATTTCGGCACTCAGCTGATCACCCTGCTGGTAGAATTCTGTGGCGGCTGTCAGTCGTTCTTCAGGCGTGCGACGGTCGCAGCCTGTAAAAAGCAGCAGAGAGACTGCAGCTGCGGTTATGCCCGTAAGGCACCGGTTTAACTGAAACAAAGGAATATCCTCTTAGCTCTTTTGATGTTAACATGAAGTAGTACAAGCGAATGCCGCTTACGCCCGGCAGACGTAACATCCTACGAGGGTGTAAGCGGAGTATTCGACGAGGCTAAGCTGTAATCGTAGCTGAATCAGCCTTTGGGTTCAGCCTGTTTGATTTCTTTGGAGACATGGGAGAACCGGGAAAAGTTCTGACGGAAAGCCGCTGCAAGTTCTTTTGCCGCACGGTCATAGGCCTCTTTATCAGACCAGGTGTTGCGAGGTTGCAAGACTTCTGAGGGCACACCTTCTACATTGCGCGGAACAGAGAGACCAAAAGCGGGATCCTGCTCAGCTTCTGCATCATCCAGCTTGCCCGTTAGTATGGCATCCACAATAGCACGGGTATGCTTAAGACTTATGCGTTGGCCGGTGCCGTAAGCCCCACCGTTCCACCCAGTATTAACAAGGTAACATTTCGAGCCGTGCTTCAGCATTTTCTCGCCGAGCATTTCTGCATAGACAGAGGGAGCCAGCGGCAGAAACGGAGCACCGAAACACTCAGAGAATACCGACTTGGGTTCGGTTATGCCTGTCTCTGTTCCAGCCAGTTTACTTGTGTAGCCGCTTAAGAAGTGATACATGGCCTGGTTATGGTCTAACCGGCTTACCGGCGGCAATACTCCCGTAGCATCCGCCGTAAGGAAAATAATCGTTTTAGGGTGGCCGGCCATGCTGGGATGTACGGCATTGGGAATATGCTCCAGCGGATAAGCAACCCGCGTATTTTCTGTGATGGTCGTGTCGTCATACATTGGATCACGATCATCTTCCAACATTACATTTTCCAGCACGGCTCCAAACCGGATCGCGCGGTAAATGTCGGGTTCGCGTTCTTCCGTCAGACCAATAGTCTTTGCGTAACAACCGCCCTCAATATTAAACACGCCGTTGTCTCCCCAGGCGTGTTCGTCATCCCCAATCAGGCGGCTGCCGGGGTGCGCAGACAGCGTGGTTTTCCCGGTGCCACTCAGGCCAAAAAACAAGGCTACGCGATCCTCCGCAGAGATGTTAGCGCTACAGTGCATCGTCAGCACACCCTGTAGTGGCAAAAGATAATTCATCACGGTGAAGACGCTTTTCTTCATCTCACCGGCGTAACGGGTTCCGCCAATCAAAGCTATACGCCGTTGGAAATCGAGCGCGATTACTGCGTCGCTGCGAGTACCATCTCGTGAAGGATCACACTTTAGTCCGGGCATGCATATCACGCGAAACTCCGGGCGATGGTGTTTTAGATCAGCTTTATCCAAGCGGATCAACATCTGCCGGATAAACATATTATGCCATGCAAACTCCGTAATAACCCGCACGCCCAACTGATGTTTCGGGTCGGCACCAGCGTAGCCGTTAAACATGAAGCATTCGCGTTCATGCACATAATCTGCAAACCGATCGAACAACCGGTTAAATGTTTCCTGGTCAATTGCCTGGTTCTTAGACCAGTCAACTTTATCCTCAGTCGCAGAAGATTTTACCACGAATTTATCGTTGGGGCTTCGGCCGGTTCTCGGGGCGGTTACGGCACAAAAGGCGCCGTTGCTTGCAAGGCGACCTTCGTTTCCTTTTATAGCATACTCAAGTAATTCAGCGAAATCCAGATTCCGCCGCGGAATCCCCGGATACACGACATGCTCGCTGATCTCGTCACTTTGTATAAACACGTAACCGGCTCCTTATTTTATGTTAGACCTGAACACAGGTGAGTCAGTAACTCCCCTTGTTTAAACTTGCAAAGATTATCATGTGTTTTCCTCCGAAGCACGCACCAGAGGCACGAATTGAACCATGGAATCTTTCCGGCAGGAAATTTCACCTGATTCTGATTTCTTAATGACTTCCAGGGTTTGAACAGCGCCGCTGCCCACAGGAACAACCATTCTGCCTCCGGGCGCTAACTGCCTTAGTAAAGCCCTCGGTACGGTGCCAGGCGCTGCAGTAACAAGTATGCGATCGAACGGTGATACCTCCGCCACCCCGTTCCAGCCGTCGCTACAGATTACATGTATGTTTTTCCTGCCTGCCAGGTCTATGCGCGTCTGCGCATACTGTGCGAGCAATTGTCTCACCTCTACTGTCCATACCTCAGCCGCAAGGTGCGAAAGGACAACTGCCTGGTAGCCGCTCCCCGTGCCCACTTCAAGCACGCGGTCTGTCCGTCTCACGCAAAGCAGGTCCGTCATCAGCGCCACGATAATTGGTTGAGAAACAGAAGCACCCGGGAAAAGAGGCACGGCCTGATCACTATAGGCCAGCTCTTGCTGCTCAGGTGGAACAAACAAGCCACGGTCTGTACGCACCATAGCCCGTATGACCCGTAAATCGCGAATCCCGCGACAAAGGATCTGGTTCCTGATCATCCTGGTGTTTTCTCGCGACATTTTGTCTGTTGTCTGTCAGAGCAAAATTCCAGCCAGAAGCCTGCCTGCGCCGCGTGACAACCAGGGTTATCTTGGCATCTGCGGCTCGTTGAGAACCTGTAGCAGGTACCTGCCGTAGCCGCTCTTTTCCAGCGCCTCTCCAAGCCGGCGCAGCTGGCTGTCGTCAATAAACCGCATGCGCCAGGCAATCTCTTCAATACACCCGATCTTCAGCCCCTGGCGGTGCTCAATGATCTGCACAAACTGCCCCGCATGCATGAGAGAATCGTGGGTGCCAGTATCCAGCCACGCGGTGCCGCGCGCAAGCGTCATCACGTTAAGCCGGCCCTGCTCCATGTAGATGCGGTTAACGTCGGTAATCTCAAGTTCGCCCCGGGCCGATGGCTTTAACGCACGCGCAATCTCTACTACCTTGTTATCATAGAAATAAAGTCCCGGCACGGCAAAGGGAGACTTCGGCTGCTGCGGCTTCTCTTCGATGGATATTGCGCGGCCGTCGGATCCGAATTCGACAACGCCGTATCGCTCCGGGTCCTGCACGTGGTAGGCGAAAATGATTCCGCCGTCGGGACACGTGCACTTGCGCAGGCACTCGGGCAGGCCCTCGCCATAAAAGATGTTGTCGCCGAGGATAAGCGCAGCGCTATCGTCGCCAATGAAATCTGCCCCCAGGATAAACGCCTGCGCAAGGCCCTCGGGTGCCGGCTGTGCCGTATACTCAAACTGCATTCCCAGCTGCGATCCATCACCAAACAGCCGCTCAAACAGAGGCAGATCCTGTGGCGTGGAGATGATCAAAACTTCACGGATGCCCGCGTGCATCAGCGTGCTCAGCGGATAGTAAATCATCGGTTTATCATAAACCGGCATAAGCTGCTTGCTGACAGCCAGCGTCAGCGGATGAAGTCGGGTACCGGAACCCCCGGCGAGGATAATGCCTTTCATAAGCGGGATGGTCGAAGACGACAAATCCTGCTGTCAATGCGAAGTGGCAGGGAGAGTGAGAAAGTGAGAAGGTGAGAAGGTGAGTTTTTACCTCTTTTTCTTCTCGCCGCTGTAAGCAGATGCTTGAAGTGATTTTATAAAGTTTGAGAGACGCGCACTCAATCGACGGCAGGCCATGATGTGCACGTTTAATTGAGTATCATCAATATAACCTAAATCGCCTGCGATATATAATTGTGTTCTTACCTCTCCACAGGATCCTTTTGCGATAAACAGAAACTGAATGAATTCTGTTTTACTCCCTCGTTCGTAACCTTCGGCTATGTTTGAAGGAATAGAAACAGCTGCCCTGCGGATCTGATTAACCAAACCGTAGTCATTAGCAAAGGGTTTAGTGCGTGTTATTTGATATACCGACTTTGTTATTTCTCTGGCCTCTTGAAAAACTTCAAGTTCCTCGAAACATAGCGCCATCCGACGCTTCATTTGCGTAGCACTCCGTGTAGATTTGAAGTATTCAGGTGCATTGGCGCGATAAACTCAACAAAACTTTTTAACTTTCTCACCTTCTCACTCCTAACGCCAAATTTCCCTTGTAACGCCACCCGCCAGACGGCTAGGTAACAGCCAGAAATCGTAAAGTAGGACTAAGCATTGGGCGTATTGGAAAAAGTAGCGGCGACCGAATTCCTCGGGATGGAATTCGCCACGTGGCTTTATTGGCATAGCGAAACCAACAGCGGCAAAATCAAACTGCCTGGGCACGAGGAATTCGAGCTTTGGTTTGAGGCGCCTGTGCACCTGGCGGCCGATTATGGTGAAGCTACTAATATTGCGCTGAAAGGCGGCACTCCACTTGAAGGTGCCGAGGCCCGCACTGCTTTCCGTGAAGGCAAGAAGCTGACCAAAGCCCGCATGCGCCTCAACTATCGCAACCAGACTTACACTTTTTCGTTCAACGCTCTCAGCTTCGGCATCAGCGGACTCAAAGTTCCCACCCCTCCTAACTCTACCGGGCCGGATTACGTTTTCCTTCGCCTTGAAATTTTTGAGGAGTTCGAGAAATTTTTTGAGTCACTGTTCGAGTCGTATCTGAAGCTCCGCCTTAGCGATAAGTCGTGGGAAGCTGAGCGGGCCAAGCTCGCCGACTGGATGCGTAACTTCGATATTGGCTGAGCGGGAAAAGCAGCACGAGTATTGGAACGCAAACCTGGACGCCGCCAACCTGGGCGCCGGGGTTTCGGATTCGCAGGAGTCGCTTCTCGAAGAACTGACCTTCAGTTCCGTCCCGGATATTGAGCAGATGATCGCGCACCTTGCTCCCGCCCCGGGAAAAGTCATTCTGGAAATCGGCAGCGGCCTTGGCGCGAATGCCGTATTGCTGGCTTCAAAAGGCGCCACGGTTATTGCGCTGGATTTGTCCCACGACCGCCTTTCTATCCTGCTCCGCCGCACGGCAAACGTGCCTGCTGCTAAAGGCGGTCGGGTTCTTCCCATCAAAGCCAAAGCTGAAGCGCTCCCTTTTCGTGCTGCCACGCTTGACGGTGTCTGCAGCCGAGCCGTACTTATCCACACAGACCTGCCACGCGTTTGTGATGAAGTTGCGCGAGCCCTTGTCCCCGGCGCGCCGATTGCCTTTTCTGAACCCATGGCCCATAACCCGCTCGTAAACATCTACCGCGCCACCCTGGCGCCCAAAGAATGGCAGGGCATCACAACCTACTTCACCCGCCGCGAGGTCGACACCGTCCGCTCGCGCTTCAGCGACACCGCCGACCGCCGCTTTTACGGCCTCGCCTTTCTCGCCTTTGGGTTTCAGTATGCGGCAAAATCACCGCGCTGGTTCTACCCCGCCCTCAGCGCCCTCTCCCGCCTTGATACCACCTTGGCAAAATTTCTCCCCGCCGCCCGCAAATATGCCTGGTTCACCCTCATCACCGGGAGAAAATCCTCATAATGTCGACAAGACTTTTCCCAGCATTTACTTTCTACGTTCTACTTTCTACGTTCTACACGTTCTCCCTTTTCCTTCATCCGTTATCCCTCACCCACGGCTTTGAGAACGTATAGTAATGCGCTGCTTGTTCCTGGTCCATAACCACAAAAACCGCGGCAGCTTTTTCCGAGCCCTCGAGCTGGCACGGCGATTTGCCCAGCGCGGGCACTACGTGCAGTTCGCTTACACCAGCGAGACGCGAAAATACCGACCTTTCTATACCCCAGTTTCGCTGGAAGAAACGTTCATCGCGCCGGACTTCGGTGCTCATCCTGCGTCAATGCGAGAACTCCCACGGCCGGGCGCTGCTCCTTTCGCCTGGGCGGAGATGCCCTGCTTCACTTTCTTTAACGCGCACCAGGAAGGCTGGAGCCTATCCGACAACGGCTGGCGCCTACGCGACGCCCTCGCCCGCAAGTGGGACGTGGTCTACGCCTTCAGCCATAAGCCCGACTGCGTCCTGCCTGCGGTCGCCGCCAAGGCGCGCGGCGCCAGAATCATCATGGACTGGGCCGACTGGTGGGGCGGCCGCGAAGGTCTGTATCGCCACTGCGTAATTCCGTCAGAAGGTTTCCAGGCTCTGCCCGAAACCATCCGCGCCGCGCGCCGCGCCGTATTCGCCGCTGAAGAATGGTGGGAGCCTCGCGTTTACCGTTTCGCTGATCTCGTCACTCTCATCAGCGAGGAATATTACCTGCACCCCAAAGCACCAAAAAACCTCCGCGAGAAAAGCATCGTCATGCACAGCGGCGCACCGCTCGACCAGATCGTGCCCGTCGAAAAATCCGCCGCTCGCGCCGCTTTCACCCTCAATTTCCCGCCCGATGCCGTCATACTCGGGTACGTTGCGAATTTCCATATGGACGAACGGCTTCTCATGGAAGCTTTCGCACAGCTTTGTCGTCAGCGTTCTGACGTCCACCTGCTTCTAGCTGGCGCGCCTCTTGAAGCCACCACTCCTGATCAACACGCCGCCACTGTCGGCCGGGTTCATCACGTCGGCTGGCAGCCGTTCAGCCGTATGAAAGATTTCCTTGGAGCCGCCGATATCCTGCTGCTCCCGCTCACGGATATCGCCCTCGACCGCGCCCGCTATCCCCATAAGCTCAGCGACTACGTCGCCGCCGGTCGCCCCATCGTCGCCTGCGACGTCGGCGAAACCGGCCGCCTCCTCCGCCGCTACAACTTCGGCACCCTCGCCGTCCCCACGGCCGAAGGTTTCGCCAGCGCAATAAACCAGATCGCCAGCACTCCCGACCAATGGGAAACCCAAGGCCAAATAGCCCGTCAAGCTTCCGAACAACACTTCAACTGGGACGACATAGCGGATTTTTTGCTAAAGAAATTATCCACAGATCCGCTCATAAGAAAAGCAGGACTTAGTTGATAATCTCATTTTTTGAAGGGATTTGTTTCCAACACGTGCCCGAAATACAAGGAGGGCATTTTAGTCGGCTAAAATCCGCATGCAGTTGCTTTATTACATCATCATCAA
>JAKFFN010000251.1:0-2135 GCA_036675025.1 Candidatus Sumerlaeales bacterium
GCAAAAGAAGTAGTCGTGGGATCAAAGAAATTTACCGAGTCATACGTGTTGGGCGAAATTGCCAGGATCCGCCTGAAAGCTGCCGGCTGCGACACCGTCCACCGCCAGGGTATTGGAGCTACCGGTATCGTGTGGGCCGCTCTGCAGACAGGTTCCATTTCTCTGTACCCGGAGTACACGGGCACCCTCAGCGAGGAAATTCTGAAAAGTTCTGAGACTTTCTCGGTTGAACAGATGCGTGCTGAGTTGGCCCCCAAAGGACTTGGCATGTCCGAAAGTCTTGGGTTTAATAACACCTATGCGCTTGTTATGCGGCGCGATCGCGCCAATGAACTGAAAATCAAATCGATCAGCGACCTGAAGCACCATCCTGACCTGCGCATGAGTCTGAGTAATGAGTTCCTGCAGCGCCAGGATGGATGGATACCATTAAAAGCCCGCTACGAGCTGGCTCACAACCCAAAAGGGATTGAACATGGGCTGGCCTACGCCGCTATCGCTGCTGATCAGATTGATATAACAGACGCGTACTCTACGGATGCCGGTATTGCAGAATTTGACCTGGTTGCCCTGGAAGATGACTTACGCTTCTTTCCCGAATACAAGGCGGTGTACTTGTACCGGCTGGACCTGCCGGAGAAAGCTATAGAGGCAATCAATTCCCTGGCGGGCACTATCAGCAAAGAATCCATGATGCGCCTGAATGCGGAAGCGGAACGGTCCACCGACTACACGAAGGCTGCATTATTGTATTTTTCTGATGATGTACAAGCGACTGCCGGCGCTGAAATCGAATCCTACCCGCAGCGGCTCTGGCGGTGGACAAGACGCCACCTTTACCTGGTTGGGGTTTCTCTGCTTGCCGCCATTGCCATAGGAATTCCCCTGGGGATTTTCGCCTCACGCGGAGGTGTATCGGGACAGATCATACTGGGCAGCGTTGGAGTCATCCAGACTATTCCTTCTCTTGCTCTTCTCGCGTTCCTGGTGCCAGCTATGGGCATTAATCCGGCCACGGCAATACTAGCGCTGTTCCTATACAGCCTGCTGCCAATTGTAAGAAACACCGCTGCAGGCATCCGGACTATTCCGGCCAGCTTGCGTGAATCCGCAGAGGCCCTTGGGCTAAGTTCGACTTCCCGGCTGACAAAAGTTTACCTTCCGATGGCTTCCACAAACATTCTCGCTGGCATAAAAACCAGCGCTGTCATTAACGTGGGCACTGCCACCATTGCGGCCCTTATTGGGGCCGGAGGCCTTGGTGAACCTATTATCAGCGGGCTTTCGCTTAACGATAACCGCACTATCCTGGAAGGCGCCATACCGGCGGCCCTACTGGCACTGCTTGTCCAAGGTGCCTTTGATCTCTTTGAAAAGCACCTTATCCCCCGGGGCCTGCGTCAGAAATAACGTAGCTGCAGTTTTCAGTCCGGCATACTAGATGCTCAGGCCCGTCGTAAAGCCTCGGCTTTACAAGACTTGCACGTGCCCGGCAGGCAGAGGGCGAGAAGGGTTTTGAAGATGGGCGCAACAGTGACAGACACGGCGGATGACGCCAAGGCGAGCCGGCTTCGGCATTGCATGCAAATGTATACGGGGGTCCGGTGGGCCACCGAGGCGCTGTGCGCTACACTGGAGACCGAAGATTACGTGATCCAGAGTATGCCGGATTGCAGCCCGACCAAATGGCACCTGGCTCACACTACCTGGTTTTTTGAAACTTTTGTCCTGGGAGAGGCCGAAGACAATTACCGCCCTTTCCATGCGGATTTTGCCTATCTCTTTAATTCGTACTATGTGCAGGCGGGGGAACGCTGGCAGCGCCCGCAGCGCGGTCTGCTTTCGCGTCCGACGGTCAGCGAAGTTTACGCATACCGGGCCCACGTAGACCAGGCGATGCTTGCGCTGCTGGAGAATATACTGCCGACGTTTGATCCGGAGACTGCCGCGCAAATCCTCACCCGCATTGAAATCGGCCTGAACCACGAGCAGCAGCACCAGGAACTGTTACTGACGGACATCAAACACCTGCTTTCGGTTAATCCTTTGCGACCGGTCTTTCGCGAGAACCTGGGGGAACATTGCGCAAAGGCCGCAGGGGCGGAAGCTGCGCCGGCGCAGTGGATTGCATTTGA
>JAKFFN010000316.1:0-13163 GCA_036675025.1 Candidatus Sumerlaeales bacterium
CAGAAGGTAGTCGAAGAGGGACAGATTATTGAACCGGAGGAACTTCCTCTTCCCATAGATACTCGTCCATTTGCGGACGAACTGGCGCAAAGCCGCTACAGCCTGATGGTTGGAGCTCTCTTTCCTAACTTTACGTTCGATGAAAACATGCAGCCGACAACTCGCGACGAGAAGTTTGAAAATCCGGCGGTAATGGTTATGCTGTTTAAAAACGGGAGCCCGAACGGGTATATGTGGTCGTTCCTTAATCCGGAAGCGCAGAAGATCGTAGGACAACCACATCCTGAAGTGGAAGTGACGTTTGCCGGCTTCCGCAAAAAAGCCGGCGAAGCCGGGGCGGGCGAGTCTCTTTTTAATTACGAGGTTGAACTCAAGATCCAGGAAAAGAGCTCAAGCCTGGAACCACAAAGCCTGTGGGTATCAGCAGGTCAGCTGCAGGAACTTCCGGTAAGCGAAAAGATAATGCAGGCCGCAAATGTGCGTATGGACAGGTTGAACAGTTCACACGCAAGTGACATTACGTCAACGACTGGCGATCTGCCTGCATCAGTAGCTTCTACGGCAACCTTAATTGCAACGAATGGAAACTCTGACGCCGGAACAACCACGGCGGCGGCTGCCACAGCAGGGCGTTACCAGGTGGAATTCAAAGGAACAACGACAGGGCACGTGACTTTTCTGGGCTTCATGAGTGATCCCAGCGTGGGCTGGGTATTCGCCGGATGTATCATTATCATCTTCGGCACACTGATCGCCTTCATGCTGGTTTATCGCGAAGTCTGGATTTACTACGACGAAGGCAGCGGCCTCCTTTATATGGCCACCGCGGTGCGCGGCACCAATGCTTCCGCTCACCGGGAATTTGACCGGCTGGTGGCGCAGGTGAAGGATTTGCCTTCGGCAGAGCCAAGCCAGACGGTTCCTTCAACTCCCGCAGTCGCGGGAGTTTAATAGCAACCGTCACAAATTTCTAGTCTCTGACTGTATAATTTGAGGTGATGTCAGCCTCCTTAACCCAAAAACAATCTACCGTTATGCCGGATAATTCTGGTGTGCAGATCCTGGAAGTTCAGCCGGAATCTCCCGGGCATCGCATTGGACTGCTGCCTGGGGATAAGCTGATCGCCCTTAACGGACACGCCATATACGACATTCTCGATTACTGGTTCCACGTGTCGGCAGACAGACTGAAAGTGGAGTGGTTAACAGCCGAAGGCAAACGTAAAACTTCTACGGTTAAAAAAGGCTTTGACCAGCGCCTTGGCATTGAACTGGAGCCATTTGAAATCCGGCGCTGCAGCAACAACTGTGTGTTCTGTTTCGTGCACCAGCTGCCGCGTGGGATGCGACGTGAACTGTACGTGAAGGACGAAGATTACCGGCTATCTTTCCTGTACGGAAACTATATCACCGGAACCAACCTCTCCCCTGCCGATAAGCAACGCATTATCGACTACAAACTGAGCCCGCTGTTTTTTAGTATCCACGCCACGCGCCAGGACGTGCGCGAGCAGCTCCTGGTTAAGAAAAATATTGAGCCGGTAATCCCACTGCTGCGGGAGCTTACTTCCCATAACATCTACATCAACTGCCAGGTAGTGTTGTGTCCGGGAGTTAATGACGGTGAAGTGCTGGCTGAGACAGTGGCGGATCTTTCGACCCTGTACCCCCACGTGGAATCTATTGCCGTAGTGCCGATCGGACTCACAGATCACCGGCAGCGTCTACCCCAGATGCGCGACGTTACGCCCGAGTATGCGCGCGAGTTCATTGACTACTGCGAGGTTCTGCAGGAGCGGACAACCAAGGAGATTGGCTATCCGCTGATTTTCCCAAGTGATGAGTTTTTCCTGATAGCGGACATGGAACCGCCTTCCTATGCTCAATATCCGGAAATCCCGCAGTTGGCCAATGGCGTCGGAATGTACTATAGGTTTTATCAGGAAGTGGATGCGCTTCTGCAGGAGGCTGTGTCATTTTCGCGCGAGCCTAAGCGGATAGCGGCTATTACTACTTTTATGGGCGAAAAGGTTCTCCGGCGGTTGATTGACGGAATCAACAGTACGTTGAAGCCGCTAAGCGTTGACATTGTCTGCGTAGAAAACTCGCTATTTGGGGCCGGGATTACCGTGACCGGCCTGCTGCCGGGAGCAGATTTCCTGAAGGCCATTAAGGAGAACCCGGGTTACGACCGCTACCTTATCCCTGCCAATGCCTTGCGAGCATGGGACAAGCGGTTCCTGGACGATATGACGATGGAAGATCTGCGCCGTGAAGCGGGAGAAGGTGTCCAAATAATGACGGGAGCAGACACCGCCCAGAGTTTCCTCGAGGCCTGCCTGCTCCCGGATAATGGGTGCGACAGCTGCGTGGCTTAAGCCACTTCTTTTCGCATCTTCGCGCTTAGGATCTTCATCTGCTCGCGGTATTTGGCCACGGTACGACGGGCGATATTGATCCCGCGAGCCCGGATCAGTTCAGCAAGCTTCTGATCGCTGTAAGGTTTCTTCGGATTCTCACTGGAGATCATCTCAGCCAGCATGGCTTTTATGCTCGTACTGCTGGCATCTACGCCGCTTTCAGTCTCCAGGCCGGGGCTGAAAAAGTACTTCAGTTCAAATATGCCGCGCGGTGTTTCAATGTACTTGTTTGTAGTAACGCGGGCAACAGTCGACTCGTGCATGCCCACGACTTCGGCTACCTCTTTCAGCGTCAGGGGACGAAGGCCGCTTGTTCCTTTTTCGAGGAAGTCCCGTTGGAACTGCATTACAGCTTCGCTTACTTTCAGGATCGTACTTTTTCGTTTCTCGATGTTCTTAATCAACCAGATCGCCGACTTGTACTTCTCCATGGCGAATTCTTTTTCCTTGGAACTGAACTCGGTCTGCTGAAGAAGCTGGCGGTAATAGCGGTTGATGCGAAGTCCGCTGGTTTTCCCTTCGTTGAGGTAGATCATATAATCATCGTCGACCTTCTTTACGAAGACATCCGGCTGGATGTATTTTACGTCTTCTGAGTTTCCTGATCGCCCTGGCTTTGGCTCAAGGTGGCTGATCTGGTGGAAAACATCACGAACCTTTGCTTCATCAATTTTTACTTCGCGAGCGATCTCTTTAAACTTCTTTTTCTGAAGCAGGTCCAGGTGGTGTTCCACAATGCCTAGAGTGATGCGGTCTTTTACGCCGCGACTCTCTAACTGGATTCGGAGACATTCGGCCAGGTTGCGTGCGCCTACTCCCACCGGGTCAAATGTCTGGATAACCCGCAGCACGTTTTCTACTTCCTGCGCATCGACCTTTAGATCCTCAGCGAGTTCTTCAATTGGTACCCTGAGGTATCCGTCATCATCCAGGTTACCAATGATGTACTCCCCGATATGAACCTGATCTTTTTCAAGGGCGCTTACGTGAAGTTGCCAGTTAAGGGAATCATAGAGGTTCTCGCGAAAGGCGACAAAATCGGCAAAGTCCCGTTCTTCTTCCTGAGGTTCGCTGGGCGTGTACACGCGGCTGTCCGAATCGTCGTAGAAATCTTCCCAATTCACATCAACGTCTGAAAAGTGTTCCTGGTCTGCGGCTGCCTCCGCAGTTTTATCCGCCGATAGCTCGGAACGCTGCTCATCTTCGGGCGAGCTGTAGGTAAAATCAATTATGCTTTCCTCGGATGGCTGTGCCTGATCAGCATTCTCTGTTTTCTGGTCGCCTTCTCCTTCGGTATCTTCCGCAATCTCCAGGAAAGGGTTTTCCATTACTTCTTCGCTGGTAAGCTGTTCAAGTTCCTGGGCCGACATTTGCAGCAACTGAATCGACTGCTGCATCTGTGGTGTCATAATTAATCGTTGCGTTTGCTTTTGAACCTGACTAAGTGACAATGCCATTATTTATGACCTTCTCTCAACGTTTACTAAGTGCACGGACGACAACGGTCTGTGATCAAACTCGCAATTAAAAGCATGATGCGTGCCAATTTTTGTTAGACCGGATACTTTTTATTTTGTTCCATAAAACATCTAAATCAAAATCCGCTCGATTGCAATGGCAGAATGGTACCTTAGCATCCTTTCTAACTAACCCCTGGCTTCGGCGGATATTATTTCTTGCCGTGACAGTAGCAGCAGCTCTGGGGTGGGCAGGCGCATTCAAGGCTTACAAAGCCGAAGTGTTGACGAAAGCCGCCGATGACCTGGTTGACCATAGCCAGTTCACTCGCGCAGAGGCATTTGCTGCAGCAGCTTTAAAACTGAACCCTCGCAGTGGATATGCATGGTTCCAATATTCCACAAGCCAGTACCTGCAGTTACACTTTGATGAAGCGATCGAAGGATTCAGGCAGGCAATTCCTCTTCTCCCCCACTCCTACAACGCACTTCGACTCATGGCCATTGCCCAGTACAAGAAAAACAGATATGAACCAGCGGCAGAAAATTTCTCTGACTACCTGCTGATGAATCCGCAGCCAAGCGTTACTCCTGAGGAGATCTTTCGCATGGCAGGCCTTTCATGGCTACGGGTGGGAAACCTTTCTGATGCAAACCAATACCTCACCTGGGCCAGCTACTACGCCGAAGAGAAAGGTGATATCCTAAAGGTACAGGCAATGGTTACAATCCTGATGAACCAGCCAGGCACCGCGGATTATTACTTCCGGTCTTTCAGACATTTTGAACCTGACGAGGACTTCAACCCTTACGAGCTCGTTGCAAACGCTATAGCGGCCAATAAACTAAATGGGGCTGTTGCGTTTCTTAGTTCAATCCACGAAAGAAATCCTGCTGACCTCAGTGTAGTCAAAGCACTTGCCATGGCGTACAGCCGGATCGGATCTTCGGATAAGGCTGTGCAGCTGTTACAGAGATCTGCCACGGTGCATCCGGAGAACGCGGAACTGAGACTGATCTTCGGAGACGTGCTCTATGCTCAACGCAAATTCCCAGAGGCGTTTGAGCAATATGATTTGCATTTACGGCTCGCGCCCGACTCCCAGTTCAGGCAGGACATCTTAAAGAAAAAGGCCACATCACGTTAGTGATGTGGCCTTAACAGCTTTAGTTTTATTGTAATTTAGCGGTTGGGATACAGCGGAAACGCTTTTACCAGTTCCCCAATTTCATTGCGAACGCTGGTGCGGAGAGATTCATCTTCAGGACTACGGAGAATCGCACAGATCCACTGGCCAATCCGGCGCATTTCGGTGGTGCCCATACCGCGAGTAGTGAGGGCCGGTGTGCCGAGGCGAATGCCGCTGGCTTCCATCGGACTGCGGGTATCGAAAGGAATCATGTTCTTGTTACACGTGATTCCGGCTTCCTCCAGAAGATGCTGCGCCTGTTTACCGGTTACATTGAGCGCAGACACATCTACAAGCAGCAGGTGGCTGTCGGTGCCGCCGCTGACGATGCGCACGCCACCGCTGGTGAGTTCTTCGCCAAGAACCTGGGCGTTCTCTTTAACGGCGTGAGCGTAATTCTTAAATTCAGGAGTAAGCGCTTCGCCAAAACACACTGCCTTGGCGGCTATGACATGCATAAGCGGGCCGCCCTGCAATCCGGGGAACACGGCTTTATCAATAGCCTTGGCGTACTCTTCCTTGCACATTACCATACCTGCGCGGGGGCCGCGGAGGGTTTTGTGAGTGGTCGTCGTTACAAAATCTGCGTAAGGAACAGGCGAATCATAAACGCCGCCTGCAATGAGACCGGCATAGTGGGCCACGTCGGTCATCAGCAGTGCGCCATTTTCCCTGGCAATTTCGGCAAATTTTGCGAAGTCAATCTGCCGCGGATAGGCACTGGCGCCGGCGATTATCAGCTTCGGCTTATGTTCACGAGCCTGGCTGGCTACATGATCATAGTCAATGGTCTCAGAACCCTTTTTCACGCCGTAAGCTGTGACGTTGAAGTAAGTGCCCGAGAAATTGATCTTCATGCCATGGGTCAAGTGTCCGCCGTGGGCGAGGTCCATACCCAGGATAGTGTCACCGGGCTTTAGCTGAGCAAAGAAAACAGCCATGTTTGCCTGGGCGCCGGAGTGAGGCTGCACATTGACGTGATCGCAACCAAACAGCTTTTTCGCGCGATCGATAGCGACAGTCTCAACAATGTCTACATATTCGCAGCCGCCATAGTACCGCTTGCCGGGCAAGCCTTCAGCATATTTGTTTGTCAGCACGCTACCCTGGGCTTCAAGAACGGCTTCTGAAACGAAGTTTTCACTGGCAATCATTTCCAGCGTATCCTGCTGCCGGCGAAGTTCCTGGTTGATTGCATTATAGATGTCCGGGTCCTGTTGTGACAGGGGTGCAGACTTTTCGGTCAGCGCGCTCATTTGTTAATTCTCCTCGTCGATAAGCCGCGCGGCTCTACAGCTCGATCCAACGGCTTCAATTTTATCTACTCTATCCTGATGGCGTCCGCCTTCATAATCGGTGTTAAGCCAAAGGGATAATATTTCGCTATTGAGAGCTTCGCTCTGCTCGCGGCTGCGAAGGGAAAGGCAGTTGGCATCATTGTGCCTGCGGCTCATCTCCGCTGCGTACTTATCCGTAACAAGGGCGCATCTTACGCCAGGTACCCGGTTTGCGACAATACTCATCCCGATGCCGCTGCCACACACAAGTACAATGCGATCAGCCTTTCCGGATGTGAGAGCCTTAAGTGCAGGCGCAGCTACGTCGGGATAATCAACCCGCTCGGGGGACGGCACGCCATAGTCCAGGACTTCATGACCAGCAGCCTTAATCTCGTCTATGAGATGTCGACTCTCGACGGCGGCGTGATCGTTAGAAAACGCAATTTTCAACCAGCTTGCTCCGAAAACATTATCATCTACGGTTTCCACTACTAATAATAGCCGCTGGCTAATCACACCAAGTGTGAATCAGGCATCAATTTGCGTGGGGAAACT
The DNA here is from genome assembly GCA_036675025.1 of Candidatus Sumerlaeales bacterium. Taxonomy (GTDB): domain Bacteria; phylum Sumerlaeota; class Sumerlaeia; order Sumerlaeales; family Sumerlaeaceae; genus JAKFFN01. The sequence goes on from JAKFFN010000316.1 coordinate 6,903, forward strand.
TCGCGAAGACAGGTTTTCGCACATTATTAATCTGGCTGATTTTCTTCATGTGTGCCCGCAATACCTTATATACACCCTGGACAGTGTTTTCTGACAAGACATCTTCGGCAAGCGCACGGGCGAAATTAAGGTCAATATTGCGAATCTGTCGCTTAACCTGTGGAATGCTGATTGAACTCATGGATAGTTCATCAACACCAAGCCCCAGAAGAATAACAGCGTGCATGGGATCAGAAGCCATCTCGCCGCATACAGAAACGCTGATTCCTGCTTTTCGGGCAGCCTGGACCGTTTGCTTCAGCATCTTAAGTACTGCCGGGTGAAGAGGTTCATAAAGATAAGCCACTTTTTCATTTCCGCGGTCCACGGCCAAGGTATACTGGATGAGGTCATTCGTCCCGATCGAGAAAAAATCACACTCTCTCGCCAGTTCTTCAGCGCAGACGGCTGCCGAAGGAACCTCAATCATGGGACCTAACTGGATACGGTTGTCGAACTTTATGCCCTGAATCCGTAGTTCTGCCTTAGCGCGACGTACCCGCTTTTTCACCTCAAGCCATTCATCCACGCCGCTTATCATGGGAATCAGGATTTTTACGGGTCCGTATGCGCTGGCTCGGAGCATTGCCCGAATCTGGGCGTTAAAAATGCCCGGGTTGGACATACAAAGCCGGATTGCGCGCAGCCCCATGAACGGGTTAAGTTCGCGGGAAACAACATCTCCCGTAAGAAACTTGTCCCCTCCAAAATCCAATGTTCTAAAGACGACTGATTCCGGAGCCACCTTATCCAAAACTGCCTTGTAAATCTCCAGCTGCTCATCCTCAGTAGGCGGAGCAACGCGGTTCATAAACAGGAATTCAGTACGGAACAGCCCGACTCCACGGCCCCCATGCTTGTGGATGTGTTCGGCTTCTTCAAGTAGTTCTACGTTCGAGCGAACAAGAATCTCGTACCCATCACGGGTCTCTGCAGGGAGGTCGTGCAGTAGCTGAAGCTCTTTTTCAGTAGCTGCATACTCGAGCTGTAGTTTCTGATAATGCACCAGCGTCTGCGGAAGCGGGTTAAGGATGACTTTGCCGCTTTGACCGTCGACAATCACAGTGTCCCAATGCTGCACATCTGCAAGTATGCCCGGTATGCCTACTACTGCAGGAATCTCCAGCGCCTTTGCCATGATGGCAGTATGGGAAGTAGCACCACCCTTTTCAAGGATGAAGCCGGCAATCTGATGCTTTATAAGCTGCGTGGTTTCAGAGGGCGCGAGATCCAGACCCACAAGGACAGTATTGGGCCGCAAGCTACTGTAATCGACTTCAATGCTGGACCCGAGATTCTTCTGGATACGGTTTGCAATGTCGAGCAGATCGCAGTTCTTTGCCTGAAAGGACTCATCTTCCAAGCGCGAAATCACGTCCATCAGCATACGAACGCGGCGGTCAAACAGGTACTCGGCGTTTTTTCTCTCGTTCCGGATCGCAAGCTCGGTATCCTCTACCAATTGCGGATCACTAAGAAACTGTGCCTGGGCTACGAAAATATCAGCATGCTGTTCGTCAAGTGCCTGCGCTACCTGGTCGCGAATCTTGGCAAGTTGATCTTTGGACAGTTGAACCGCATGGCGAAACCGTACGAGTTCTTCCTCCACTTCATCTTCCGCCAGGTTTCGTGGTTCAACCACGTGCATGCCGTAAGGACGAATTACATAGCAGCGGCCGATGGCATAGCCGGGACTTACGGCAATTCCTTCGTAGGTTTGTTGTGTAATAGCCATCGACATAATAAAAAGTAACAAGTGAATGTCAGTGCATCCGGTAAGCACAAACAAGCAACTTTTTCAATTTTTTTTGGGTGCCCTGACCGGAAAACGAAAACCGGGCTAATTTTAGGAAGATTAAAAACACTAGTGGAAGACTCAGGACTACAAGCAGGTACGAAGTTTCCAACTCGGGTTGGTTTGATAGCAGGCCAAGGGGATTTCCCCCTGCTCATCGCCCGCGCTGCCACGGCGGCCGGTACAGAGGTTATAGCTCTTTGCATATCCGGGTTTGCTTCTGATCAATTGCCGGCTCTAAGTACCCGGCATCACTGGCTTGAACTTGGCCAGTTGGGAAAGGCAATGGAGGTGCTGAAGGATGAAGGGGTGACAAAGCTGATTATGGCCGGCCGGGTGCCCCACAACAGCATCTTCCAATACAAACATTTTGATTGGCGAGCCATGAAACTATTAGCCAAGGCAGCAGGCAAGCGAGCTGATGCCCTGCTGGCTACCGTCTGCGATGAGTTTGCAAGGGAAGGCATCGAGGTCGTTGAGTCATCAATGTTTCTTCAGAGCCTGATGCCCAGTGCCGGACTTCTCACCTTGAACCGCCCCATTTCCACAGAGGAACAGGCGGATATTGATTTTGGTATTCCGATAGCAAAACTCATTGCGGGGCAGGATATTGGGCAGACCATCGTTGTAAAAGACCAAATGGTCGTTGCGGTTGAGGGGCTGGAAGGAACGGACAAATGCATTCGCAGGGCTGGAGAGCTGGCAGGCCCCGGCTGTGTTGTTATTAAAGTAAGCAAACCCGCCCAGGATTTGAGATTCGATATTCCTGTAATTGGCCCTGGAACGGTGAATTCCATGAAAGACGCCGGCGTCCGCGCACTGGCTCTTTCTTCCGGCAGATCCCTGCTGTTCCACCGGGACGATGTCATACGCGAAGCAGAGAAAAATAACATTGGCATGCTGGTTTTTGACGATAGTGAATCGCCAAATCCTTGAGAATCAAAAATATCGATCAGCATTTTTGGTATGAAACGAGGCCTAAGGATGGCGGCGTAGCCAAGTGGTAAGGCGGAGGTCTGCAAAACCTCTATTCAGCGGTTCGAATCCGCTCGCCGCCTCCAACCTTTCCTATCTCTTTTAGGCTTTTATATCTTGCACCTACCCAGTTAGTTCTTTCTGGTGATTCTCGTCAATGGGGGTACTAAAACCTAAATCGCCATATGAGTAAATCGAGTTCAGCCAGAATCGCGAAAGACGAAAATCGCCGCCGCCTTAAACAGCTAATGGAGCGTTACGGAAACCTGCTTACCCCTAAGCAGGCAAAAATGGTAAAAGCTTATGCTGTAGATGGGTTGAGTTTCAGCGAGGTGGCGCGCCAGTGCCAGGTAAGCCGTCAGGCGGTGCATGAGTCTGTACGGTCGGCCGAGCGTGTCTTAACCGAGTACGACGATAAGTTGAAGCATCTTTCTACCCAGCAGCTCCAGCAACAGGGCCTTCTTCCGCAGCAGGATATTACTGAGGTCGTGTCTAAGCTGGAATCACTGAAGGTAAAAATCGCACGCACCGGGATCATCTATAGCGTCGATTGGATCCGCCGCGAAATTGATACGGTTATGGGAATGCTTAACACTGGTACGCAGGCGGCAGAAGCAGACACTGAAAAAAACGGCGAAGAGCACCGCCGCAGTGACTCAGAATCCAACCAGCGTAAGTTGGCCGAATCGACTAAGCGCTAACCCGGCAGCTTCGCTGTCTGAGCTAGAGCGTGATTAGAGCGCCTTTGACTTCAATGCCTTTAATTGCATTTCGCGTGTCGACAATGATGCCAGCATATTCCGCAATGAGTTTCAGATCGAGGCCGGAATGCCGCGTAGTTATCACGACACAGTCGGCAGCTTTTAATTGCTCTGCGTCCAGTTGCACCGACTCCATACTGTGACCATGTTCGCGCAGGACCGGCACATGAACGTCGTGGTATTCAACCCGGGCATGAAGCCGCTTCAGTAAGGTGATAACATCCAATGCCGGGCTTTCGCGGACATCGTTGACATCGGCCTTATAGGCAACGCCAACCAAAAGAATCCTGCTGCCGTTAACGGCTTTTCCAGCATCGTTTAAGCCATGGATTACCTTGTCGACGACGAAGTCGGGCATGTGGCTGTTCACTTCACTCGCCAGTTCAATAAAACGGGCAGTGTAATTGAGAGCCTTGAGTTTCCAGGACAGGTAGTGAGGGTCGACAGGAATACAATGTCCGCCAAGGCCGGGGCCCGGGTAGAACGGCATAAACCCAAAGGGTTTGGTAGCAGCCGCTTCGATCACTTCCCAAACATTAAGCCCCAGCTTGTTGCACATAACTGCCATTTCATTAACCAGGCCGATGTTCACGCTCCGAAAGGTATTTTCGAGGAGCTTTACCATTTCCGCACACCGGGCACTGGATACGGGCACCACGATATCAAAGATTTTTGAGTAGTACTCCGCCGCGCGCCTGCCGCACTCTTCTGTGGCGCCACCAATAATTTTCGGGGTGTTTTTCGTATTATACTTCGTGTTTCCGGGGTCAACGCGCTCGGGAGAAAACGCCAAATAGAAGTCTTTTCCAACCTGAAGACCAGACTTCTCAAACTCCGGTAACAGGAGTTCTTCGGTAGTTCCGGGATATGTGGTACTTTCCAGAATGATGACGTGGCCCTTGCGAAGCCGCGGCGCTATCTGCTCAACAGTGGCTACAATGTAAGAAATATCCGGGTCTTTGGTTTTGCGAAGCGGGGTGGGGACACAAATGCTCAGGGCATCAAGTTCTGATATCACATCCCAGTCGGTCGTGGCCGAAACTTTGCCCGCGTCGACGAGGTTTTTGAGATCGCCCTGGGGGACATCATCAATGTAACTCTTTCCGTTATTGATGGATTCCACCTTGACAGCATCGATGTCGATACCTGTTGCCTCAAACCCGCTCTTGCCGAGTTCCACCAGAAGAGGCAGGCCAACATAGCCCAGCCCGATAACACCAACTTTCATCCCAACCTCGTGTCCTGCAGTATCGCTTCGTAGAAAAGAGTCGGCGAAGTATAAGCTTTTCAAGGGCTAAAGATTCGATTTGATAGTCTCGCACCCGCAACTTTTTCACATACCGGAAAATGAAACAACCGCCGGTGTACTATACGAGAGATAACGAGCCCATGAGTACCACAACGACAGATAACCTGCTGGAGCAGGTAAAGTTTGATGACAAAGGACTTGTCGGCGCTATTGTTCAGGATAGCGCGACGGGGCAGGTACTTATGTTTGCATGGATGAATCGTGAGTCTCTTGAAAAGACTTTGACCGAAGGACGCGCCTGCTACTGGAGCCGGTCGCGGCAGAAACTTTGGATCAAAGGCGAATCTAGCGGACATGTTCAAAAAATTAAAAGCATTCGTCTTGATTGCGATGGGGATGCCCTGCTCCTTGAAGTGGAACAGGAAGGTGGTGCCTGTCATACCGGTTATCGGTCATGCTTTTACAGGCTGGCGGATGCAGATCGATGGCGTGAGGATGGTGAACGCATGTTCGACGCCGACGCTGTATATGGTTCCAAGAAGAACTAGACATTCTTGAACGGCAATAGCGGATAGGCGTTGTACAGTTATTATTCCCGTAGCAATGACCTCTAAAACCTCCGTTATACAGAACAGGTACATTACCAGAAATGCCTTCCGTTTACCCAAGCCGCAGTGAGTTTAAGAACCTCGCCCGAAAGGGCAACCTGATCCCGGTTTACCGGGAAATCGTCGCTGATATGGACACTCCAGTTTCTGCTTTTAAAAAACTGGAGGCTGAAGAGACAGCTTATCTGCTTGAGAGTGTCGAGGGTGGAGAGAAATGGGCGCGATACAGCTTTATCGGCCTGCATCCTATCGTTACGTTTAAAAGCAAAAAACACGACGTAGAGATTCTCTACCAGAACGGCAAGAAGGAGTCATTCAGCGACTCTTCGCCCCTTGATCGCCTGCGCGAAATCATGCAGAATTACTCTCCAGTGCAGGATCCTGCACTTCCGCCCTTTAATGGCGGCGCTGTAGGATATATCTCTTACGATGAAATCCGTAACTTGGAACCTGTCGGCGGCGGGAAAAATGACGATCTTAACCTGCCCGATACCTATTTCGTTATTACAGAATCTCTTGTCATTTTCGACCATCTCCGCCACCGCATGAAACTGGTGGTGAACTGCCACGTAACTGACGATGCGGATATTGAAACGCTTTATGATGAAGCGCTGCAAAAACTAAACGCTCTGCACCAGAAACTGATGCGGTCAGTTTCAATATCCGACCGAACTGTAAGTGTGGGACGCTGTGAGATCCGCTCGAACTTTACCCAGGACGAGTTCATGGATGCAGTTGAGCGGTGTAAGGAGTATATCGCGGCAGGAGACGTCTTCCAGGTTGTCATTTCCCAGCGGTTTAATGTTTCCGTCACGTGCGATCCCTTTGAAATCT
>JAKFFN010000203.1:0-13150 GCA_036675025.1 Candidatus Sumerlaeales bacterium
GCCACACACCATATTGACCATGAACGCCGGAATGCACTCCGGCAGACCAAGCCTGAGGCCGATCTGTCGGGCGACGTTCATGCCGGTACCCGCAGACAGTACCTGGCCGAGGATGACGTGCTGTATGGCGGCACGAAGGTCGGCAGGAACGGTGGCGTCGGCGACCTGTAGCGCCAGATCTGCAGCCGGTATAGCGGCAAGGGAACCGCCGAACCGGCCAATCGGCGACCGACGGGCGGCTACAATGTAAACGGGTCGAGTACACTTCATCAGTTTCGGAAACACTCCGGATTGTACTGGCGCAGGTCTTTAACTACAGGTTTAAACTGCATAAGGTCGAGAATCTGTCTGGTGAGATCAATTCCATCAGCCACTTCAACAAGCTGCAGGCCTGATTCTGTAAGTTCAAACACAGCACGTTCGGTTACGTAAATTACACGCTGTCCACGTGCAAGGGCAGTAGGACCATGAAAAGAGACATGTGTAACTGCCTTAACGAACTTGATATGCTGGCCTTCATGGCAGATCCGCAAAATGCCATCAGCAGCTTCCACCTGCAGGCCACCGGCGGTAAACGTAGAGCAAAAGACTAACCGTCTGGCACTTTGAGAGATGTTCATGAACCCGCCCACGCCGGCAAATCGCCCTGCAAAGCAACTTACGTTAACGCTACCTTGCTCATCAACTTCCACTGCGCCCAGCACCGCAATGTCGATGCCGCCACCATCATAGAAATCGAACTGCGAAGGCTGATCAATAATTGCTTCCGGGTAATGGCTGCATCCGAAGCTCAAGCCCGAAGCTGGCACGCCTCCAATGGGGCCCGCTTCAACGGTAAGAGTGAAGTTTTCAAGTTGCCCCTGCTCCTCGGCGACAGCGGCCACAGTTTCTGGCAGGCCTATTCCAAGGTTAACGATATTGCCGGTGCTGATTTCCTGCAGGGCACGCCGCCCGATGATCTTACGTTCCGAAAACGCCAACGGGCACAGGGGAATCATGTCAGTAGCAGATTCGACAAACGCCTCGTTGTGCTGCTCGGCGAATGTTTGCATGTGGTGTTCGGCAGGCGCAACGCAGATGTAGTCTACAAGAATACCGGGTACACGCACAGCCTTCGGATCGACAATGCGATCGGTCAGCCGTTGCACCTGTGCTATCACAATGCCGCCGCTGTTGCGCGCCGCTTGCGCCATCGACAACACTTCCCCGATGACTCCCTCATTTTCCATGCTGAGGTTACCACGAGAGTCAGCGGTTGTGGCCCGAATGAAAGCAACGTGAATGGGAAAACTTTTGTAACGAAGCCACTCCTCGCCATCAAGTTTCACCAGGTCTACCAGCGGTTCTATTGTGCGATCGTTGAGTCGACCACCGCCATTGCGGGGATCTATAAACGTGCCGAGGCCCACTTTGGTAAAGACGCCGGGGCGATGAGCCGCAATCTCGCGCAGCAGTACACATACAACGCCCTGGGGCAGGTTATAAGCTTCAATGGTTCCATCCATAGCCATGCGCCCAAGCTTTGGAGCCAGGTTCCAATGGCCACCTACTACGCGCTTCAGCAGACCCGGGTGAGCGAGGTGATTAAGCCCGCGATTTATGCGATCACCCTGGCCAGCTGCATAGAGGAGTGTGAGATTTTGAGGGCTTCCGGTAGTGAGAAATCGCTCTTCCAACGCAGATGTCAGATGTTCGGGATGCGCAGCGCCCACAAAGCCACTAACGCCAATTGTAACTCCGTCAGGCACAATAGCGACAGCTTCCTGTGCCGAGACAACCCGTGCCGCTCCTCTCACCCGCGCCACCCCCCGTTGACTTCGATAACCTGGCCCGTGATGTACGATGCCAGCGGTGAGCAGAGAAACAGGCAGAGATTGGCAACTTCAGCGGGAGTACCGAACCTGTTAAGTGGAATGTTTTTTAGCATTTCGGCTCGAACGCTTTCAGGAATGGTGGCAGCCATGGCCGTATCAATAACTCCGGGAGCTATGGCGTTGACACGTATGTTGCGTCGGGCGGTCTCGCGGCTTAACACTTTAGTCATGGAGGCGACCCCGCCCTTGGCTGCGGCGTAGTTGGCCTGGCCATAAAAACCCTGGATAGCGGCGATACTACTCATGTTCACGATTGCGCCGCCATCTCGCATGATCGCAAGCGCATGTTTGCAGCAGAGGAAAACGCCGGTTAGGTTGACGGAAACCACTTTGTTCCAGTCATCATACGTCATCTTGCTAATGGTGCGATCATTAATAATTGCCGCATTGTTGACTAGGAAGTCTATCCCCGTGCCTGCGCGGACCGATTCAATCATGGCTACTACGGCGTCGGCATCGGACACGTCAGCGGCAACAACGGTTGCGCTGTTGCCGCGGAGCTGATTCAGTTCATTTGCCAGGTTATTGGCATCATCAGTAGATGTGCCCAGGTCTGGATGGTTGATAACTACATGGGCCCCGGCTGTATGGAGAGTGCGAGCAATACAGGCCCCGATACCCTGCGAAGCACCTGTAATCAGGGCCACTTTTCCAGTCAGAGAAATCTGAATCCCACCGGGTCTCTGGCTCATAAGGTAGCACCAATGAAGAGCTTTATCACTGTTCTGCAGCCAAAACAGAATCAGCGTCAGCATCGGAATTGGCGGGAGGTATGTCTTTGCCTGTCAGCTTGAGAAGCACACCCTGCCCTGGTGACAACCAATAGTAGTTTTCCCAGGCATCCAGCTGGCCTTTTCGTGTATCAACAAACTGAACCTTTTCTACGTACGGCGGGAATGTCACATTTACGTGAGCCTGCGCAGTCATGCTCCGGTTTACAATCATGACGTAGCGACTGCCATCCACCTCGTGAGTAAACTCACCAACCACATATTCTGGACCGGAAAGCGATGCAATAAGTGTGGAAGAGGTCGCACCTTTGTTAGCATCGGGCACTGTAGGCGCCACGTGGTATACAGTATCGCTGTGGAGGCGAAGCAAATGAGGCGCAAGGCTCTGCACCTGCTGGTTAACGTTGCGGAGCCAGTGCCACGTATCGGTTCGATGGCCAAACTCATCCAGCGGTCCCTGACGAAAGTTACCCAGGGGCGGAGCCTCTAAAATATCAAGTTCATGCGACATGAACTTGTAATACCCGAGCCCCTTTACGCCGTATACCAGTGACCCGTACACCTGCATACGTACATCAGCATGGGTTATATCGCGGTAGCTCCAGTGGGGCGAGGTTAGGACGATGTTGTACAGTGGTACGTCATGGCGTTTGGCCACATTACGTGCGACGGCAAGATTACTCCAGAACACAGGAGCAAAAAAGTTTGGTTCGCCGACTATGACGTAGCGGTCATATGATAAGATTGGCGGATCGCAAGTGACCACAAAATCTTCCAGGTATTTCTCCCAGTCTTTAAGGTTGTCGCCGGGCAGAAGGTTAATGTAAGGCCATTTCCCCGGAGCCAGTTCCTTCACAGTGTTTACAGCCTCGGCAAGGGCTGCGTATTCGGGAGCTCCAGGTTCATCCCGAAGATGATACCCGAGCACAGCGGGATGGTGGCCCACTTTGTTAATAACAGCAGGTAGATTCTCCACAAGGCCCTTATGATCAAAAGCTCGGTTCCAGCGGTCACCCGAAAGGGATTCGTCAAACACGATTGCCTGCAGACCAAGCGATGTACAGACATCCAGGATAGGAAGCTCATCTGGAACAAACGCCACCTGCGTTATACCGCACGCGGCCATTTCCGAAAGAATATGAGGATCATCAGTATAATCCCATGCCATTAACGGAAACGTAGATTGCCGCGTGTCTTCCAAAGTGGCGGCGTCTGCAGGTGCAAGGCCACACAACAGAACTGAGGCCGCGAGATTAATTCGGAAAAGCAGTGAACGCATAATTTAAGGTTAACTCCGGATTTTCATCAGAAAGTTCTAGATGCTGCGGACAAGTCAATCTCTTTCAGACAGTGTTTAATCATAGAAGGAAATCTTAACTGTAGGCACTAAACATCACCGTGCTAGTCAAGTAACGTTAATTGGGTAGTCGCAGCCGCCGCTGTAAGATGTTTGGAAACCGGTCCGAGTGAAGATGGCATACTGCTCAAGGTGACAAGGCTGCTCGAGAGCGGCATGAATAGCGCCATGCGCGTATGTTGAAAATGTAAGTCCACAAGCTTAACTGCCTGCCTGGGTTATTACTACTTCGTGGCAGACCACCTTGAAATCTTCCGAAATTGCAGCGGTAATCGTAACGCCCTGTCGCAATTAACAGTCACTAGAGTTTCACACGATCTCAATATCTACGTTATGATCTTTATGATCATTTTCCATTTTGATAACGGACTTCGACGACTGCTCCTGGCCATCGATGGATATGCGATGAATGCTGTTGCCGCCGCCCGTCCGGGTGATGTTAAGATGATACACGGTCTCGTAGTAGCGGTAGTGGATTTGCAACGACGGCCAGTCTGGCGGGAGACATGGTGTCAGGTGTAGCATGTCAATCTTGCGGTGCAGTCCCAACAGCGACTCCATGATCAATCGGTACATCCACGAAGCCGAACCGGTGTACCACGTCCAGCCGCCGCGGCCGATGTGGGGTTCTGCTCCGTAAACATCAGCCGCCACCACGTAAGGTTCTACGCGATAGGTGGAGACAAGATCGGGCGTGGATGAGTGGTTAATGGGATTAATCAACCGGAACAATTCCCATGCCCGTGTAGCATCACCAGAGCATGCGAATGCCATTACTGACCATATGGCAGCATGGGTGTACTGGCCGCCGTTTTCTCTTACGCCGGGAACATAGCCCTTAATGTAGCCCGGCTCCTGATCTGAGACGTCGAACGGCGGATCAAGTAGAAGTATGAGACCATCTTCAGAGCGAACCAGGCGCTTATCAAGAGACGCCATGGCTATCTTTACCCGTTCAGGATCACCGGCACCAGAGAGGACCGCCCAGCTTTGACAGAGGGAATCTATCTGGCACTCATCGCGGGATGCGGATCCCATAGGCTCGCCGTTATCGTAGTATGCACGGCGATACCACTCGCCGTCCCAAGCATGTTTTTCTACATTCTGCTGGAGGCGTGTTGCTTCAGAAATGCAGCGTTTTGCAAACTGCTGGTCTCCTCGCTGATCAGCCAGTTTGGAGAACCTGTGAAGGATATCATAAAGAAAGAATGCCAGCCAAACACTTTCTCCTTTACCCTCCGCGCCTACAAGGTTCATTCCGTCGTTCCAGTCGCAGCCGCCGATAAGCGGCAGCCCGTGATTTCCGGATGTAAGGCCTTTCTCAAGGGCCCTGACGCAATGGTCGTAAAGGGAATCCGTCTGCCCCGACTGAGCCGGAAGATCATAATGGGCTTCCTGATCAAGGCTTAACGGCGGCGCCTGCAAGTACTCTACATGTGCATCCAAAACGCCAGTGTCTCCGATTGTCTCAACATACCTGCAGACTGCCAGAGGTAGCCACAGGAGGTCATCGGAACAGTGAGTGCGGACGCCCCTCCCTGCAGGCGGATGCCACCAGTGCTGTACGTCGCCTTCAAGGAACTGACGGCCTGCACAGAGCAGAAGGTGTTCGCGCAGCTGAACCGGCTGTACATGGATGAGAGCCATCGCATCTTGCAGTTGATCACGGAAACCAAACGCGCCGCCGGACTGGTAGAAGCCACTTCGGCCCCACATCCTCGAAGAGATGGACTGGTACAACAGCCAGCCATTTGCTAGCAGATCGACCGACTTATCCGGAGTTACCACGTTGATGCCGCCAAGGGTATGATTCCAGTACTGCCACACACCTTCGAGCACCTGTCGCGGCTGTTCAAACTTGTTGAACCGCTCTACCAATGCCCGTGCATCATCCCTGTCGCGACCAGCACCGAGCATATAGACGATATCGCGACTCTCGCCATCTGCCAATTCCAGCTGCACCTGAATAGCGCCACAGGAATCCATGGCAGCGCCAGTCCGGTTTGAAAGGCGTACCCGAGAAAGTGCTGCCGGTTTTCTCATCGTTCCGTTGCGGCCAAGGAATTCTGTCCGGTCGCCAGTAACAGAGCGCTCCCGTACATTCACATCCAGGAACGCTACGCGATCTCCCATTTCCGCGTTGTAGGGATTTGTCGCAAACAACGCTCCGGTGCGCAAGTCCACCTCCGTTCTGATGTGCATCAAGGTGTTTCGTCGCAGTTCACCCAGTACCCACTCTGCGTATGCAGTAGTGGACAGGCGACGGGGCCGACCCGAGGCATTTCGGATCTTAAGTGCCGAGAACTTGATTGCAGCGTCCATCGAGACGTAGATCCAGAGTTCGGTTATAATACCCAGATACTCATGCTCGAAAACCGTATAACCAAAGCCGTGTCGCGTTACATACGCGTTTTTGCTGCGGGCCGGCAGCGGCGTAGGTGACCAGAATAATCCAGTTTCTTCGTCACGAACATAGATGGCCTCGCCCGTGGCATCGCTCACGGGATCATTGGCCCACGGGGTTAACCGGTACTCGTGGGCATTTTCCCGCCACGTGTAGCCGCCTCCGCTCTCGGTAACAACTGTTCCAAAAGATGGATTCGCGATCACGTTAACCCATGGAGCAGGCGTACGTATTCGCCTGTCAGTGGTTACAACGTATTCGCGTCCATCGGGAGTGAACCCACCAAAACCGTTATAAAAGGAAAGTTCGCGGAATGGCAACGGCATAGGTGGCGGATCATCCTGGCGAAGCTTTATCGACTTTTCAAGCCTTGGGATGACAGGATCTTTGGCGCGGCGACGTTCTGCATGATTAGCCAGAGAACCGCCGCTTCCAGTAAGGATAACCCGTGAGACCGCCTGTATAAGCACACGGTCTTCTTCCGTCATCTGGTCTGCACGGCGCAGAAAGATGCCGCCGGGGCGGTCTATGAGTTCACCGCTAGTGGCTATCAACCCCTGTAGCTCATCGTGGAGTAACTGCCTGTAGCCTGAACGATCTTCATTGATAACTACGAGATCGGTAATCAACCCCATCGCGTGCCAGCTGGCATGGGCGTGAAGCGTTTCGCGGGCCAGGGGCAGGTGAGCTATATCATCAACTCGCAACAGCACGATGGGAAGATCACCGGATATGCCAAAGGTCCATAACCCTGGCTGCGCCCGACGGTTTAGGGCCAGGGTAGCTGTGGGCGCCCGATAAGTGCTGCTGGCGTATATAATAGCGCTGGCTAGCTGCTGGTAGATCTGCAGATCGCGCCGCGTTACGGATAGGTGGCGGAACAGAATGCGTTCGTGGGTCCAGGAGAGTTCAATGGTATGGTCAGCCTGGTGGCGATCCTGGTACCTCTCAATGAATGCCAGGGCAGTATCACGCGATTCCGTGATGCCGGTTAGTATATCTACAATGGCTATCTCCCCAGGCTCCAGGGTAACAATTCGCCGCACTGCCACCACAGGATCCAGCACTGGGCCGTCACTTCCCGACAGGGCATCGGGGACCTTCAGGGCCGACGGGTTGGACGTGGTGTTTCCGCGACCGATAAACTTACTCCTGTCGGTCTCGTAGGAGGCAGTCCCTGCAGTAAAGCCATGTACAGCCATTAAATGCACCATATATGGATGGTGTTCTTCGGGGGAACGCTTGCGGCGGGTGCAAATTATGGCGTGGCCCCCGGAAACAATCTCCGTTTGGACAAAAAGCTTACTAAAAGCAGGATGGGTTTCATCAGAAGGCTGGGGCGCAAGTACAACCTCGCAATAGCTGGTGACTTCTATTTCCCGCCGGGTGCGGGAGCGATTTGTCAGGGTGGTACGACGCAGTTCAAAGTCTTCATCGGCGGAAACTACGATCTCAGTATAGGCTTCTATTTCGTTATCAACACGACGGAATTCCGCACGACCGGGAGAAAAAACCGCCGCGTAACGGCGGGTCGTTTTTAGTACAGGGTGGTGAGTCGTCGACCAGTAGTCTCCGGATTCAATATCGCGAACGTAGCAGAACTGACCCCAGTTGTCGCGGGTAGGATCTTCTCTCCACCGTGATACGGCTAAATCATTCCACCTGCTGTACCCGCCACCGGCTGCCGTAATAACGACATGATAGCGACCATTCGACAACAACTGAACCTCGGGAACCTGTGTGTCGGGTGTGTTAAAAGCACCAATCAGTTCTTCTTCAGGCAACACGCTGGTCCGGACATTTTCCACCTCCACCGGGTGAGGATAGAAAGGAGACAATTGTGGAATGCGTTCTTGAAGGAGTAATTCGGTAGCCCGAAAACGTGGGTCCATGGCAAAGAGCTTCTGCATGGGACGATGGAGGAGAACATAGGCAAGGGAAAGGAAACTCATGCCTTGGTGATGCGACATAAATGACCGTACCAGGGCAAAGGATTGGCCGCGTGGCACACGAGATGAGGTATAATCGATCGCCTCGTACATGCCGTAATCACCCTCGGCGCCCTGGAGGACAAGGCGTTCTATATTCGCACATGCCTTTTCCGGTTCGATCATCAAAGCCAGCATGGAGGCATACGGGGCAATTACCAGGTCTTTCGACAGCCCGCGCTTCAACCCGAGCCCGGGCACACCAAACGCCTTGTACTGGTAATCCAACTGCGCGTTCACAACGCTGTAGCCAGATTCTGATATGCCCCACGGCACGCCGCGCTGGCGGCCATATTTTATTTGTCTGTCAACGACAGCTTTACATGTCTCGTCCAGCAGGGTGCTGTCATAACTGGGCATGATCAGGTTTGGCATAAGGTACTCAAACATGGATCCGCTCCACGATAGTAAAGCGGCTTGTGCTCCAGAGGAGGTAAGCTGGCGCCCGAGGGAAAACCAATGCTTCTGCGGAAAATGCCCCTGCGCTATCCCAACAAAACTTCCGAGACGAGACTCTGAGGCCAGCAGATCGTAAAAGCTTTCATCGCGCCGAACATCATCTACGTTAAACCCGATGGTAAGCAGGCTTCGAGCCTTATCATAAAGAAACTCCCAGTCGAACTCTGCCAGCCGGCCGGAGATATCAGCCAATTGAGTAATCTCCTGAATCACTGCAGCGGCCTCGTCACCAGCCTGCAGCAAGACTTCATTCAACTGCTGCAGGAGCGCGGCCGCCGGCGAAACTGTATCGACTGACCGGTTTACCAAGTTTTCCAGGTACGGCAGTTCGACATTTCTTAAATCAGCAACTTCCAGCAGCGATATGGGACCGTTCAGACGTAATAATAACTTCCGCAGATCATTTTGTGGCGCGTTGTCATCGGGATGAATCTCAATGAAGTCAGTTAGTTCTGCCACCAGTTCCGTCCATGGTGCAGACCGATCAAGATCGACAACAAGGTCATTACATTGGCTCTTAAACGCATCAAGCCAGTAGGATGTTTCGCTATCCAGTTTTTGTCCAAAGCTCTGCATGAGCGATGCTGATTCAACGGACAAGAACGTGAGCAGATGCTTTGCTTCAGCTATTCCAAGGCAAGGTTTTGCAAGCAGATCTTCTAAAGACTGTAATCGAACAAGCAATTCCCGCTGCACCGACCCTGCTATATCAGGTGTTCCCTTGCCGGTGGCCTCGATGGTTACCTGTAGTGTATGACTCAGACCGTTGCGCAGTTGCGGGCACAAAACTGCCTTATCCTGGAGTGCAAGCAGACCCTGGCGCAAGACAAGGAGATGCCCGGCAAGGTTGCCACTATCCACAGACGAAACATACTTCGGCATTAATGGCTGAAGCGATTCAGTATTGTACCAGTTATAGAAGTGTCCGCGAAACTTCTCCATGCGCTTCATGCTGTTCAGCGTATTTGCGGTTCGTTCGAGTAATGTGCCGGTGGAGATATAAGCGAACTCGTGGGCTGCTATGTTAGCAAGTAGTCCCATCCCGATATTTGTGGGAGATGTGCGGCGGGCCGTAGTGGTAACCGGAAACTCCTGATGATTGTCTACAGGTATCCAGTTGTTGTCTGCGCCGCTGAACGCCTCAAAGAAGCGCCAGATTTTCCGTGCGCGGATTTCAAGGAAGCGGACTTGTGCGGCTGATAAATGTGACACCGCAACTGGCAATATGCGACTGACCCACCAGGCTACAACAGGAGAGAAAAACCAGGCCAATAGAAACGGCGCAGCAATTGGCAGAGCAATTGGAGCATATGCTAAAACTCCAATACCTATGACAATTGTGACGGCGGGGGCGATCCACATTGTGTGCAGCGCTGCGGCCAATGTATTTTTCCCGCGCCGCTCAGCCTCAATGGACGTTGTCCATTCAAGGAGATGCCGTCTGGTAATTAGCATCCGGACAAGGGATCGGAAAATAGAGTCCAGAGAAATGTACGCTTCGTAGGGTAACATGGTGAGGGAAAAAAGTATCCGCCGCACATGCCGCAACAGATCTTTTAATTCGCGCGAGGCATGAAGGGTAAGCGGGAGATCCAGAGGCTTCTCAAAAAGGCCAATACTTGAAGAAAGAAGGTAGGGAACAAGCAGCAGCGTAAGAATTGTTGCCGTCCATAGATATGGCACCGGAGTGAGCCACGCCAGGAAAAACAGCAAGAGTAAGGCGCCGGGCTGAATGCTGCGCCTGAGGTTATCAAAAATTTTCCACCTGGAAATGCCGCACAGAGGATTGTCTACAGGAGTACCATCTTTTCCGGGAGGGCCGGAGAAAGCCCACAGACTGATTTGCCAGTCACCACGAATCCAGCGACGCCTGCGACTGACATCAGTGCTGTAGCGAAGCGGGTATGTTTCGTAAAGCTGTATATCGCTGAGCAAGCCGGAACGTGCGTAACAGCCTTCTATCAGATCGTGGCTTAAGATCCGGTTGTCGGGAAATCTGTTTTCCAGGGCAACTTGAAACGCGTCGACATGGTAGATTCCTTTGCCAATGAAAGAGCCTTCGCAAAAGAGGTCCTGGTACACATCTGAGACTGCCTGCGTATAAGGATCTATACCCGGCTGGCCCGCATAGATATCATGGAAAATGGTTTTTGAACCGGCAGGAAGATCTGTGCTGATACGAGGCTGCAGTATACCGTAACCTTGACGTACGCAGCCGGTTGCCTCATCTACTACTGGCTGATTGAGAACGTGAGCCATTGCGCCGATAAGTTCCCTGGCACTGTCCCGGGGTAGCAAAGTATCGGTGTCCAGGGTTATGACAAACTTAACACCTTGGAGGATGCCGGTGTCGCCAACGACTGTGGTAAATGATCCATTCCTCCTGCCCCGTAGCAATGCATTCAGGTCAGAGAGTTTGCCACGTTTTCGTTCGCGGCCCATCCAGGCGTTTTCTTGTTTATTCCACAGCCGCGGGCGGTGAAAAAGGTAAAACGGATGGGTGTGGTCCTCGTTGCCATATTTTTCGTTTAAGGCTTCAATGCCAGAAACGGCTTGTTCCAGCAAGGCTTCATCTTCCGGCATTTCTTCGCGTAGAGCATCCGGAAAGTCTGTTAGTAGGCTGAAATAGATGTTGTCCTGCCTGTTAGCCAGGAACCGCACCTCCAGCCCCTCCAAAAGTTCCTCGACCGATCGTGTACTGGTGAGCATGGTGGGAACTGTAACAAGCGTCGCAAACTCTGCAGGAATGCCATATTCAAACCTCATTCGCGAAAGGCGACGCGGTTTGACAATACGCATGGCCACGCGATTAACAATGTCCAGGGCTCGCTGTGTTATTACAAGAAACGTAGCAACGCCTAACAAGGCTGCCTGCCATAACGGAACTTCACCCATGGGTGAAGCGAGGATGGCAACTGTTCCAACCGCCGCCAGGGTAAATACGATTGCCAAATATAGTAACAGGGTATGCGCGCGGGCGAATTCATCTATCCGTGCTGTGAACGTCCGGCGAACATTGCCGGCTTGCTTAAGCTGATTGAGTCCTGCACCCACAAGGTAATATCCGACGTGGCTTTTACGGATATGATTGAGGTCATCGGCTGCGGCATTAGCAGCCAACGATACAGCCAGTTCAGCGACTTCAACTTCTGACAACGGACTGCACCTGGAAACTGACTCTACTACATGGCGATAATCGTCTCGCGTGCTGAAATCAGACTTCTCATAAACTTCAGCTGGATCTTTGCGGAGCGTTTTTTCGACGTGACTAAGGTTCTCCACAAAATCGCGCCAGTCGATGGCATCCAATGCTCGCAAACTTGCAATGCAGTTGCTGATGGAAATTTGCTCGGCGGCATGCGCGTGATTTTCCAGCTGAACCAGTTGGCGTACTGACGTATTATTTTGTGCCAGCTGCTGATCCAGCCAGGCCAGGGTAAAAGCCTGTTCCGTCGCTTGCCCTTGCAGCCGTCTGGTAAATTCCGTAACAAACGCGCTATCGAGCGTCACATCGGAAAGTGCTAGTTCCGCGACCATAACCACCAGTTTGTTTCGGTCAGTCTCCGCCTTTTCCATCAGGCGATCTGCCCAATAGACTGCTTTCTCGTACTCCACATGCCTGGCCGCGATCTTGGATGATATGCGGCGCAAATTCTCTATTAGCCCCAGGCGCAGCATAATGGGCACAGCCCAAAGCTCGCCAAGCTTCAGAAAGGTAACCTGCTGGTATTCGGAAATGAACCACGTAAGGTTCTCGGCATCCAGGCGAGCATCAGAGTGCGAGATGATTGTTAAGACAATTTCATAGACGCGGGGCATTCCTGGCTGCGCGCCATTTTGAAGACGTGGAAGTTCACGACTATAGGACCTGGGCAGATGCAGTCGAGTCTTGCGGATGTGCTCTTCTATAAGGTAAAAGTTGTCAAGCAGCCACTCCGCTATGGCAGGAATTTCCGTGCCCTGTTCAGCTGCGGATGCGATAATATTGTATGTGCGGAGTAAGACTGCTTCGTTTTGCTTAAGACGGGGTAATAGCTGATCTCGGTGGAGATTTTTGGTTAGCTTATGGCGTCCAGCTAACAAACGGGCCTGGCGCCCGAGCTGTTCCATAGTGAACAGTTCCTGGCTTAATGACTGCTCCAGGCCAAACTGCTTTATTAACTTAGCGGCGTCGCTGCGTGCGCGAAAGCGGTCTAGTATGGTGGAACTCGCTAATGTACGGGGCATTTATATAGGACACACCCAGACAGGTAAAAGTCAACCTTTTCTGTCCGCCAAGAAACCTGCAAAACCTCTTTTACGTTAGCAACCAGTTACCCGATGTTGTGCAAGCTGTA
>JAKFFN010000201.1:0-13144 GCA_036675025.1 Candidatus Sumerlaeales bacterium
GGACGTGATCGAGGGCAAGCATGATGACGACGATCCTCTGATGACCGTGCTGCCCGAGTGTGACTATGAAAACATTTCGGAGGAAGAAGCCGAACCTGCCCTGAAGGCTGCTCTTGCCGTAATGGCCCTGCACAGTATGGTGCTCCACTACTGCGAACACATGACGGCGAAGGATGCCCTGAAGTTTCTCTACGGCGACTATGCCCATGAAGGCCGCATTCACCCTGGCTTTCTCGGCGGAGACTGGGTTACGCACGTCGATGCGTCGGAGCAATGTGCGGCGTGCCTGGAAAGAATTGAAGCAGAATACAATGAATGCAATGAAGAGAAGAAACGCAGCAACGGCGAAGATTCTGAAGGCGGCTCGACAGAAACATGGTCTGAAATAGAACCACCGTTTTAAAACGGCATCGTTCAAGCTTTTAGTCTGTCGGGGGTTTCTCGCTTACCTTCTAAACGCTATCACTGAATTGACCTGACCAGGCTGCGTCTATGGATTCCCGCGCGGCACGATCCATTTCCTTACCCCTGGCCACCAGCTCTGACTCTTTCGGAGCCTGTAGCGGCCCAACACCTTGTCGATAATCAGTCCTTTAGAATTCCAAACACAGCATCTCGGTAAGATCAATTGAACGATTTTAATCGGAAACAGCGGAATGAAAACGACCTTCGATATACCCGAAAATCTTATGGTACGCGTGAAAGAGTACGCCGTCGAAAATAATCGGAAGCTAAACGACACAATTGCGGAATTGCTCGAGCGCGGGATTGCCAGATCTTCAACGGAAATACGTCCCTTCGACCCGGGAGAGCCTTTTCGTATAAAACGGAAGGGAACACTTAACGTCGAGGATATCGAAGCCGCAATTGCAGCAGGACGTGACGACACTTTTTGATGCTGCTGGTAGACACTAACGTAGTGGCTTACGTCTTTATCAATGGCGACAAGACCGATCAGGCCAGGGAACTACTGGCAGCAGACTCCGATTGGAGAAGCGATAGTTTTCTGATGGTTTAGTTCACCAACATTCTCGTAACCTATGTTCGAGAAAAACTTTTAACGCTAAACGACGCCCAAGTAATTATGTCGAAAGTGTACGCCCTTTTCAACGCCAGGTTTCATTCAGTATCGCATGATGTGGTTTTGGAGTTTGCGCATCGACATAAAGTATCAGCATATGATGGTCGATATCTTGCCGTTGCTCAAAGTCTTGGAGTTAAACTCGTCACTGAGGATAAGAAGCTGCGCTCCGCTGCACCGGATTTAACGCAAAGCATCAGCGAAGCATTGTCGAACTTGCCGCGCATTTAGATTTAAGCCTACTCGTACACTCGCCACTCCGCTACTTCTGATGAATTTGCCGCATTGATTACAGCGGCCATGGATGTTCCTGTTCCCTGCGGCGATCCCCCGACTACCCAGATGCTGCCGCGGCTGATGGCGCCGTTGGTGGGGTCGTAGATGGTTTTGCTTAGGGTAGTGCGGTTGTCGTGCGTGTCAGTCATCATGCCGTTCAGTATCTGCCACATCGTGTGATGATGACGATCGGGTCCGGCCGATTCCAGGAAATACCAATACGGGTCGACATCGTGCGGCAAAGACTGATTCCAGGTCGACGTATCTTTAAGGTTTCTGGCGTGGTAAAAATACTGTTTGAGGTATTCGGTTGCTGGTGGACCTGCAGCAATTTCAACGTCTTCCAGTGTGCTCCCATAATAGTGCCGGTCGGCCTCAAATGGATCGTAAAATGGTGCGGGACTTGGCAAATAGCTGATAGGCGTTGTTAAGCGCTCAAGGGTAGGTTGTGAGCCAGGGGAATTGAAAAATGGCCGCAGGGCACAGCCCACATTGTTCATCCACGGATAAGCGCCGACGTCCACTTTGTAGGCTTCCAGGCCAATCTGCAAAACTTGTAAGTCCGCCTTTGCCCGGGATACTTCGCTCGATGTCTGAGCCTGCATGTAATTTGGAACAGCTAAAGCGGCGAGCATGCAAACCAGCGCAATGCAGGTAACCAGTTCTACCAGCGTAAAACCGAAGCGTTTAATTGAATTCAAGTTCCCTCACCCCCGTCGTCGTATTTCTCCAAAACAATCCTGAGGCCCTGGCTAATCAATCGTAGTTTTCCCATTAGCTGTCTTTATCATCACCGCCATCGACTTCCCATTACCAACCGGTGCGCCGCCGACTTGCCAGATGCTGCCGCGGCTGGTGGAGCCGTTGGTGGGATCGTAG
The DNA here is from genome assembly GCA_036675025.1 of Candidatus Sumerlaeales bacterium. Lineage (GTDB taxonomy): Bacteria > Sumerlaeota > Sumerlaeia > Sumerlaeales > Sumerlaeaceae > JAKFFN01. The sequence goes on from JAKFFN010000201.1 coordinate 2,237, forward strand.
ATAGTTTTGCCGAGAAAGCCGCGGGTTTCCAATGTGTCGGACGTCATGGGGTTCAGGGCGAAATAGAGATAGTGGTGATGCTTGTCAGGTCCCGTGGACTCGAGCATGTACCATAGCGGGTTAATGTCAGCAGGCCCTGACTGGTACTTGATAGAGTTATTGTAGAAATTCCTGGTAGTGTAGAAGTACTGTTTCAAGGTTCTTGCATAACCGGAATCACCGGCCACAATCGCCTCTTCGAGAGATGATCCGCGATAAGCCTTCTCGCCTTCAAAAGGATCCCAGAACGGGCTTCCTGTTACATAAGCAATGGGAGTGGTCAGCCGCTCCAGGGTGGCAACGCCTACCCCCAACTGCGGACGTAAGCAGCCGTTGGAGGAATCCATCCAGGGGAAGGAACCGATATCTACCCTGTAGGCTTCGAGCCCGATGGCAATGTGCTGAAAGTCGGCTTTGGCGCGCGAGACACTGCTGGAGGTTTTCGCGCGCAGAAAGTTTGGTATTGCCAGCGCCGTAAGCATGGCGATTAGCGCAATACAGATGAACAGTTCAATCATGGCAAAGCCACGGCAAGTTGTGTGTTTCATCTCGTTTTCCCCTGCGAATCTATAAGATAACAATTTCGGCTTATAAGTTATTAACCATTAGACGATGGCAGGTGCCTCGGAGATGACATCGATCGTTAAGAATCGCGCAGCTACCAGATGAAAATACGCCCCGCGCAGGTATAGCCCTGCGGTAGCGAGTAAACTCAGGGTGCTATAGTGAAGACGAGCCTGGAAAATGTGAGCAGGAAGTTCTATGCGTTCCTGGATGAGCACGATCTCCGGGTTTTGCGGGAGTATCCCGATAGCAGCGGCAGGTTTATAGTTGAGGCTGAGCTCCCGGAGTTCCGCATGAGGTTTGTGAAGGAGCGCGGGACGTTTTTGCTGCAGGTTGGTTCGTTGGGGCTGCATGATTGGCAGGATTTACACAACGTGGTGGAAGCGGCAACGAAGAAGTCGGTTCCGAATGATCCGGAAGTTTTGACGGAGTATCTGCTGAGTGATTATGCCGGGATAAGTTTAGCGTTGGGTGCATTGGATAGCGGCAAAGCATCAAGTATGTAGCGTGCCGGGAATGTGCGGCGATCGGTTGCTCTCGTAGTCTCGCGCAGTACACTTTTACGGATATTCCTTTTTCAGAATTTGTTGGCGCTGCGCGGATTGAGTTTGGTGCGAGCACTGGCGTCCACTATACGGAATAAATTCCGCGGTACCCGGCGCGATGGTATCTCGTGTGACCTACGCATCCTCTGTTCGCGCGGTTGGTCTCACTATTTATTCTGTGGTAGTTTTTGAGCCTTCAGAAAGCCAGACAGGGTTAGTCTTGGCTACACTTCCACTGCCGCAGTCGGTTCTGCGGTTCCGGTTACCACTTCTTCTGCTCGGTGGCAGGCGGCATATTGGCTGTCTTTAATTTCCCGCAGGGGCGGGACTTCAATGGTGCAGCGCTCAATACAGTACTCGCACCTTGGATGGAAGGAGCAGCCGGGAGGGAGGTTGCTGGCTTCGGCGATTTCGCCTTTGATGGCGGCGAGGTCGCGGCGGTCAAATGGATCTGGGGTAGGGATTGCCTGGAGAAGCGCCTCGGTGTAGGGATGTGCGGGGCGGGTGTAGAGCTTTTCTGTCTCGGCGAGCTCGACTATGCGGCCTGCGTACATAACGGCGACACGGGTGGAGATATTTTCGACAACGGCCAGATCATGGGCGATAAAAATATAGGTGAGGCCAAACTCCTGCTGGAGGTCCTTAAGCAGGTTAATGATCTGTGCGCGCACGGAAACATCGAGGGCCGACACAGGCTCATCACACACGACAAGGCGCGGCCGCACCACAAGCGCGCGGGCGATGCAGATGCGCTGGCGCTGCCCACCGCTGAACGCGTGCGGGTAGCGGGACAGATGCTCGGGCTTCAGGTTCGTAGCTTCGGCGATCCAGCGAACGCGGTCTTCCACTTCCTTCCTGCTTAGCTCCGGCTCGAGCGCCTGCAGCGGTTCTGCAATCAGCTCGTTAACGCGCATGCGAGGATTGAGGGACGAATAGGGATCCTGGAAGATCATCTGGATGTGACGGCGGAACCTGCGCAGGCCGTCGCCGTGAAGCTGGCCAAGGTCGAGATCTTTGCTGCCGTCATTGAACAGCATCTGGCCGGCGGTGGGCTGAATGAGGCGCAGGAGCATGCGCCCCGTTGTTGTCTTTCCGCAGCCGCTCTCGCCCACCAGGCCAAGGGTTTCGCCGGGCATGACCTGGAAGCTGATGTCATCAACAGCCTTGGTTACGTGTACCGATTTCTTAAACAGGCCGCTTTTGGAATGGAAGTGTTTGCTGAGGTTGCGTACCTCAAGGAGGGGTTTTGTCATTGGGTAACCATCTCCCCTACTGGCAGATCAAGGCTGGTGCCCGGTATGCCGCCGCGACCGTCGGTGTAGAGGTGGCACGCCACTGCGGCACCTCGCGGAAATGCGACTTCGGGCGGGGGTGCACCGCGGTCGCAGATGCCTGGAATAGCGTAAGGGCAGCGCGGGTGAAACGGGCAGCCGGCGACTTTAACAAACGCGCTTGGCACGCTGCCGGGAATGGATGACAGGCGCTGCCTGTTACCGCTGCCGAGCTTCGGGATGGACTCCAGCAGCCCGCGCGTGTATGGGTGGCGCGGCTCAAGGAAAAGGCCCTCGGTGCTGTTGCGCTCAACGACTCGGCCAAGATACATGACGGCGACTTCATCGGCCACCTGCGCCACTACGCCGAGATCATGCGTAATCAGCATGATGGCCATGCCGAGGCGCTGCTGCAGATCGCGAAGCAGGTTCAGGATCTGGCCCTGGATGGTGACGTCGAGAGCTGTGGTCGGCTCGTCAGCGACAACAAGCTCGGGGCGGCAGGCCAGGGCCATTGCAATCATGGCACGCTGACGCAGTCCGCCCGACAGCTCATGCGGATACGCATTCATGCGCCGCTGGGGCATGGGAATGCTGACGAGGCTGAGGATTTCAATAACCCGTTCGCGCACTTCGCTTTTTGAGAGGTTCTCGTGAAGTCGGATAACCTCGGCGATCTGCTCACCAATGGTATGCACGGGCGAGAACGAGGCCATAGGTTCCTGGAAAATCATGGAGATGCGTTTGCCCCGAATCTGGCGGAATGGCTTGCCCCGGGGATCGAGTTTGGCAATATCCAATGGAGCGCCGCCGCCGCGGGTGGGGTACATGAGCATGCGGCCCTTTGTGATTTCGGCACGGGGCGGCAGTAGACCGAGCAGGCATTTGGCCGTCATGCTTTTGCCGCAGCCGCTCTCGCCTACTACCGCGAGTATCTTGCCGGCAGGAACGGCCATGGACACATCATGCAGCGCCGTGACTTCGCCTTCGCGCAGTCGGATTTTTACCTGGAGATTCTCTATGCTGAGCAGGTCGGCCATAATCAGTTCCGGTATGGGTCGGCTGCGTCGCGCAGGCCGTCTCCCACAAAATTATACGCGAGTACTGCGACAATGACGAAGATTGCCGGGGTAAGGAGCCAGGGGTAGAGCGTGAGGGCGGTCAGGTTTTGCGCATCCTGCAGAAGCACGCCCCAGCTGATGGTGGGCGGACGCAGGCCGAGGCGCAAAAAGCTGAGGGAAGTTTCGGCAAGGATCATTCCGGGGATGGCGAGAGTAACGTGGACGATCAGGTGGCTGGTGAAAGCGGGCACCAGGTGGCGGCGAATGATCTTCATCTCTTTAACGCCTGCGACGCGCGCACTGAGGACGTAGTCTTCTTCGCGCAGGGCCAGGAACTTGCCGCGGACAACGCGGGCGAGGCCGGTCCAGCCGATAAGGGCGATGATGAGTGTCATGGAAAAGTAGACAGCGATGTCGCTAACGGTTGCGGGAATGGCGGCGGAGAGCGCGAGCCACAGGGGGATTGTCGGGAAGGAGCGCAGCACCTCGATGACGCGCTGGATAACCGCATCAATCCAGCCGCCGTAGTAACCGGAGATGCCGCCGATGACGACGCCCAGCACCAGGCTGAGAAATACGCCAACGATACCAATGCTAAGGGAAATGCGACTGCCGTAGAAGATGCGGCTGAGCAAATCGCGCCCGAGCCGATCAGCGCCGAGCAGATACATCGGTTCGCTGCCTTCGACGCCGAACAGGTGCAGGTCGCTCTTGATCATCCCCCACATATTGTACTCATCCCCGCGGGGCAGAAATACGATAGGCAGCGGCCGAGAAGTATCGACCTGGTAATTGAGGCGGCGCGTCTCCGGATCGACATCCTGCACGACAGGATAAACAAACGGCCTGTGCAGGTTCCCGTCATGTATGATGCGGACCATCTGGGGCGGTGCGTACCGGTGTTTGGCATCACGCTGCCAGGGATTTGCCGGCGAGACGAATTCGCAGAAGATGGCAACCAGGTAAAAAAGCACCAGCAGCAGCAGCGACCACCAAGCGACCTTGTGATCGCGGAACTTGAGCCATGTCAGGCGCATGGGTGTCAGCCGCGTGAGTTCGGTCTGGTTTTCCAGCTCGTGATCGATGACTTCTTCCGGAGGCGCTGCAGTACTCACCGGCCGCCTCCTTCAAAACGGATACGCGGATCAACCCACGCAAGCAGGACATCAGAAACCAGGGTGCCGATCATGGTGAGTACGCTCAGCATCATGACCATGGCGCCCGCGAGATACATATCCTGCGCCATGAGCGACTCAAGCAGCAGCGGGCCAGTGGTTTCGAGACTGAGTACGATGTCCACGATGATGCTTGCGGAAATCATCTGCGGAAACATCCAGCCGATGGTGCTGATGAGCGGGTTAATGGCGATGCGGGTAGGGTATTTGATAATAACCTTCCACTCGGGCAGGCCCTTTGCGCGGGCAGTGTCTACGTATGGCATCTGCATCTGGTCGAGCAGGTTTGCGCGCACGGTGCGGATCATGCCGCCGACGGCGCCGATGCACAGGATGAGCACGGGCAGCCAGAGATTTGACAGGAGGTTCATGACCTTGCCGAAGCTCCAGGGGGCATTTACATAGGCTTCATCAAACAGGCCGCCGAGGCTCATGCCGAAGTAGCGGTTGAAGAGAAACAGAAGCAGCAGGGCAATCAGGAAGGCAGGTGTGGCCATGCCAATGAGCCCGAAAAATGTGGCAACATAATCAATAACGCCATATTGCCGCACGGCGGCGTAGATGCCGATGGGCAGCGAGATGACCCATGCCGCGAGAATGCTGAGGACGGCGATGAGGGTAGTATAGCCAAGGCGCTCCCAGATAAGTTCTGCGACTGGCCGCTCCTTTAGCATGCTGTTGCCGAGATCGCCGTGCATCATGCCGGAGACCCACCGCCAGTATTGCACGGGCAGCGGTTTATCCAGGCCGTATTGTGCGCGCAGGATCTCGATCTGGTCGAGGCCGGCAGCTTCACCACTCATGGCCAGGGTGGCGATCTTGGTGGTAAGGTAATCACCGGGCGGCAGCTGAATGATCACGAAGGTGACCATGGAAACAAACACAAGCGTAAGCAGCATGACACCGATGCGGCGCAGGAGGAAACTGATCACTTGGCAGCCACCTCCCCTTCATCTATGTAGAACTGCTCAAGGTTGCAATGCCCCGGCGACTTCAGCCGGTAGTCGTAGTTGATCTCATCAGGTACGTTTTTAAGCCGCTCTGATACAATAGTAACGACCGGTGACTGGCAGATGCCGATGACGTAGCACTGCTCGGCCCATTGCTTAAGGATACTCCGGCCAAACTGAAGGCGTTCTTTTTCATCGGGGGTGGCGCGCAGGGCTTCATACCAGTCGACCAGCTGCTGCATTTCGGCCGATGGCTTCACTCCTTCTTTGCCGTTGGTGGCGTAGTAGTTTCCGTAGAGAGGGGCCATGTAACTCATCTTGGAGATGGGCACCTTCCATACGCCATCGACCGCCCAGTGAAGCGCCGCGCTGGAGTAACAGAAAAAGTCAGCGTTCCCGTTGGTGACCTGCAGGAAACTCAGGTTCTGGTCTTCCTGTTTGGGGGCAAAGTGAAGTCCGACCTCACGCCAATAATCAACCACCAGCTGCCATAGGTCGGAGTTGCTGCCTTCTTCGCTGGGGTAGATATGCATTACAGATGAGAACAGTGTGCCGTCAGGGAAGGTACGCAAGCCATCTGTCTTTCGGCGCTTCAGCCCCATCTCATCAAGGATGCGGTTTGATAACTCGGGATTGTATTCTGTGTTTGCAGTGTCGATGCCGGGCAGAAAAAACTCATCTATAGGCATCGAAATAGCGCTGGAAGGTTTGGCCAGGCCGGAGTATACAAGCTCTACAAGTTCGTCGCGGTTTATAGCGTGGGAGAGGGCTTTCCGGAAGCGTGGGTCTTGCAGGATGGGGCGAAGCTTTTCATTCCGGCTATACTGGTTTATGTACACACAGATGGGGTTGGTGCTGGGGGTGACGAGAGTTTCATAGCCGAGTTGATCGCCGCGCTCTTTAAAGAGGGTGAAGTTGCCGGCATCGATATTTCGTATCTGAAAATCGACACCGCCATTAAGGGCTTTCAAGTTGAGGATCGTTCGGTCGAATACCATGTTTGTGATGATCCGGTCGATGTAAGGCAACTGGTTGCCGGCGGTGTCGACCTTCCAGTAGTAGGGATTGCGTTCGGCTACGCACTGGGATGCGGGGGGCGCAATGGTAATTTTCCACGCGGCAACGGTGGGGAGGTCCGGGTTGCGGCTGAGGTCCATGCGCTGGAGGAAATAATCCATCCAGGTGACAAAGCCGGCCTCGCTGACCATTTTCTCCAGTTCGTCTTTGGGAACAAGTGCCTCGTGAAACTTCTCGAGATAATGCCGAGGCCCGAAGAGCTGCTGTTGGAGGCCTGAGCCGGCAATACCACGGATGAAGTTACCATACGGGACTTTAAACTTATAGATAACCGTGAGAGGGTCTGGAGTTTCGACCACTGGCAGTTCGTTGTTGGCGCGCATCCACGGCAGCGCGTTCATGCTGAAACCGTCGTAGTTCAGTACGTAGTCGAAAGTGAACTTGAAGTCGGCGGAGGTGAAAGGGTGGCCATCAGACCACTTCATGCCTTCGCGGAGCTTGAATTCAAATGTGCGGCCGCCATCGCGCATTTCCCAGCTCTTTGCTACGCCGGGCTCCAGGGATACGCCGTCGCGGCCCCAGCGGATGAGGGGCTCGTAGCCGAGGCGGTGGTTCATCTGGAGATCGGAGACGTTGGATGCAAGTTTCCGCATGTCGCCGCCATACTGGCCGACCTTATCTACAGGAGCCACGACAGCGGGCACATCAGGAAGCCGCTCTTTCAGGGGCGGAAGCTTGCCGGCGGAAACCAGCCTGGCGAGATCTGGCGGCTCCTGGAGAGTGCGGGGCATGGGCGGCGACACGTAGCCGTGAAGAAGATCGGTTGTCTTTTCATCTGCGGGAGCCAGGGCCAATGCTGTGGTGGAGGTGACCGAAGTAATGGGGGTTGCAGTTGCCAGGGGGATAGTTGAAGTGGTGACCGGAACACCAAGCGCAGAGTCGGTTGTCAGCGCAGCCATTACTGAAGTTGAAGTAGTTACCACGGCGGCGAGGGGGGCGGTAGTACTTTGTGAAACGGACGCAGTTGTGGTATCTGCAGGCTGCGCCCAACATACCGGGGCACTCGCCATTCCGAGGAGGAAGACGCTGAAAAGCGTGTGGGCTGTTATGCTTGCCGCTTTCATAGGGGGGTGAACTTCCCAGTCCGTTTTGACGATTTCAACTGAAAGTCACACTGTGTTCCTATTTTTTATAGGATTATCATAACGTGCGGGAGGAACGGAAATCCCATGGAGCAGATCTACCGCCTGGGGCTTAAAACGAAAAAAGCGGGAGCAGCTTTCGCTGCTCCCGCCGGGTGTCCAGTTGCTTCTTACCGGTTAGGGTAGCGGACCATAGATGATGAGGTTGTTGGTCTCATTGCCTTCAAAGACCAGGTTGCCGTCATCAAGCTGCACGATGATGAACTTGCCAGTGCAGCTATAGCCAGTCGGCAGTTTGATACCCTGCTTCTGAGCTTTAACCTGGCCGGGCTTCATCTTCGAGAAGCGCTTCGTCTTCAGCTTCATGTCCTGGTGCGGCGCAAAGATCGCGTCGTCAGACAGGTACACACTGTAGATGCTGGAGTTGGCGTCCTGGGTGCCGCGGTTGGCTACCAGTGCCCACAGGTTGACTTTGCACTTCACGCCCTTCTTGCCGAGCTTGCAGATCGTATCAACCGTTACAGCGTCGGCCATCAGGTCGGGACCGTCAGGCAGCCAGCCGATGGTGGTCGTTACGGCAGCAGCGTTGTTGGCTTCGTTCGGGTCGAGGTCTTCGCTGAACACTGTGGCCACATTGGTGATCGGGCCCTGCTGCAGTGTCTTCACGATGAGGTCAACGCGAACGGTCTGTCCGGAAGCCATGTCGCCAAGGAACCAGTTCAGTACGCCGTCAGCCGGGATGGCTACTGGCGTGGAGCTGGTGATCTCGACGTTGGTCGGCAGCGTATCCATCAGGATAACGTTGTGAGCCATGTCGGGACCGTTGTTCGTGACGATCATGGTGTAGGTGAGCAGCTCGCCTACGCTTGCAGGATCAGGGTTAGCCGTCTTGCTGAGGATCAGGTCGGCCGTGTTGCGTACGTTGACCGACGGGGTGATGGTACGGATTCCGCCGTCATCATCCTGCACCGTTGCGGTTACCGTGTAGACGCCCGGTACAGCATAGGTGTGGGTGTAGTCGAACGTTGAGGTGCCCGGACCGTGGTTGAAGTTCTCCGTGTTGCCGTCGCCCCAGTTTACCGTCAGTACGAAGGTATCCTGTGTGCCGACGTCAGTGATGGTGCCCTGCAGACGAGCAGTGCCGCCGGTAGGGATCACCTGGGTCAGGGTAACGTTTTCGAAGTTCGGGAGCAGGTTGTTGACCACTACGTTACGGTTTTCTGTATCGGAGCCGCCATTGTTATCCTGAACCGTGATGGTTACGATGTTCGTATCTGAAGGCGTACCGGTTGGGTTGTCATCCAGGTACTGGTGCGTCAGGAAGATCTTTGACGTGCCAGCAGGGTAGTTGAGAACCGTCGGCATGGTGCCGTCGCCCCAGTTTACAGTTACAAGGAACGTGTCGGTCGGGTCAGCATCAAAGAGATCCGCGTTCAGAACTGCGGTCGCGTTCTCATTGAGAGGCGTGGAGACAACCACGTTGCTGAGGACCGGTGCATCGTTAACTGGCGTTACGGTGATGCGTACGGTTGCCGGGTTCGACAGCGTGGTACCGTCGTTGGCGCGGTACACGAACTGGTCAGGTCCGCTGTAGCCAAGGTTCGGCGTGTAAACGAAGCTGCCGTCGCTGTTAAGTGCCAGCGTACCCTGCAGAGGAGGCGTGATCAGCACAGCCTGCAGTGTATCACCATCGTCATCAGTATCGTTACCCAGTACACCCGGAGCCGCGATGTTGAGCGGAACATCTTCCATGGTGAAGTAGGTGTCGTCAACTGCCACCGGACCGTCGTTGCGTCCGCCGACACTGATCGTTACCGTTGCCAGGTTGGAGTTCTCTACACCGTCGTTCGCGTAGTATGTGAACGTGTCGATGCCAAAGAAGTCTTCATCCGGCGTATAGTTGAAGCTGCCGTTAGAGTTGAAGGTGATGATACCATGTTCCGGGTGGTCGACAAGGAACGCCGTCAGGGTCTGATTGTCGGCATCGCTGTCGTTACCCAGTACGCCCGGACCAACAACCACGAGGGCCTTGTCTTCCGGAACGCTGTACATGTCGTTTACTGCCACCGGCACATCCTGAACAGGAGCCACATTGATTGTGACCTTGTTAACAGGATCTGAGTACTCCGTACCATCAAACGCACGGTAGGTGAAGTAGTCCTGACCGTTGAAGTTGAGGTTTGGGGTGTAGGTGAAGCTGCCGTCGGCGTTGAGGGCCACGGAGCCATTGAGCGGCTGATTGATGAGCACGGCCGTCAGCGGATTGCCGTCGAGGTCGTAGTCATTGGCCAGAACGCCGTTGGCTGCAGGCACGCTGAGCGGTGTGTCTTCAACAGCGTTGTACACGTCGTCGAAGCCAACCGGCACATCGTTCTTCGGAAGCACGGTGATGGTGACCGTGGCTTTCAGGCTGTTCTGGGTGCCGTCATGGGCGCGGTAGGTAAATGTATCAGTACCGCTGAAGCCCGGGTTCGGCGTGTAGATGAAGCTGCCGCTTCCGTCCAGGGCCACCACGCCGTTGAGGGGGTTGTCCTCGAGCAGGGCAGTTAGTGTTTCATTGTCTGCATCGAAGTCGTTACCAAGAACGCCAGGCGTATCAACTACGAGAGGCAGTTCTTCGGTGGTGCTGTAGAAGTCGGCGTTCGCCAGCGGCACATCGCTCTGCGGAACCACGTTCAGTGTTACGGTGGTTACGTTAGAGTCTGAGAAGCTGTCGGTTGCCTGGTAGGTGAAGGTGTCGGTTCCGTTGAAGTTGGCGAACGGCGTGTAGGTGAAGCTGCCGTTAGCGTTCAGGACAACAGTACCGTTCAGAGGTCCGGTAATCAGGACTGCGGTGAGCGGGTCGTTGTCGCCGTCGGTGTCGTTCTGGAGCACGCCAGGGGCGGCCACATTGGAGACCGTGTCTTCAAACAGGCTGTAGACATCGGGGTTGGCTACCGGTACGTCGTTAACAGCGCCTACGCTGATGTTAACGGTAGCGACGTTCGAGACGTCGGTTCCGTCGAACGCTTCATAGGTGAAGCTGTCGGGGCCGGCGAAGCCGGGGTTTGGTGTGTAGGTAAAGCTGCCGTCACCATTCAGAGCCACGGTACCGTTGGCAGGGCTGTCAACGAGGAGAGCCGAGAGGGCATCACCGTCAACATC
>JAKFFN010000198.1:0-13139 GCA_036675025.1 Candidatus Sumerlaeales bacterium
AGAACTCTTCCGGCCGGCGGCTTCGCCGGGACGCCCCAGGCACGTAAGTGCGGAAGGGCAAGCACGTTAACAACTGAATAGGGAAGTACGAGCGATGGTACTTCAATTTATCTCGATTGCGTGTGGGCCTTAATGTAGGTCAAGCTACTAAGGGCGCGCGGTGGATGCCTAGGTACAAGAGGCCGATGAAGGACGTGGTAAGACTGCGATAAGCTCCGTTCAGCTGTCAAACAAGCTTTAGGCGGAGATTTCCGAATGGGGAAACCCGGCTCGGCGAAACCGAGTCACTCTGGATTGAACACATAGATCCAGTAGAGGGCACCGGGGGAACTGAAACATCTAAGTACCCCGAGGAAAAGAGAGTATTCCCCTAGTAGCGGCGAGCGAACGGGGAGAAGCCCAAACCAGGCGGGTTCGCCCACCTGGGGTTGTAGGGCCTGACATTGTGAAGTTACCAATCGCATGGGTAGGAGAACGGCCCTGGAAAGGCCGGCCAAAGAGGGTGATAGCCCCGTAAACGAAACCTGCTGCGACTTCCGACAGGTACCTGAGTACCACGGGACACGTGAAACCCCGTGGGAATCTGGGGAGACCACTTCCCAAGGCTAAATACCTCTGATGACCGATAGTGAACCAGTACCGTGAGGGAAAGGTGAAAAGTACCCTTATAAAGGGAGTGAAATAGAACCTGAAACCGTATGTCTACAAACAGTTGAAGCTCCGTTATGGACTTGATCCATGCGAGCAACAGCGTGCCTTTTGCATAATGAGCCGGCGAGTTACTACTACGTAGCAAGGTTAAGCACCTCAGGTGCGGAGCCGTAGCGAAAGCGAGTTCGAAATGAGCGACGAGTTGCGTGGTGTAGACCCGAAGCGGGATGATCTAGCCATGGTCAGGATGAAAGTGCGGTAACACGCACCGGAGGTCCGAACCAGTATACCTTAAAAAGTGTTTGGATGAACTGTGGCTAGGGGTGAAAGACCAATCAAATTCCGTGATAGCTGGTTCTCTCCGAAATGTTTTTAGGAACAGCCTCGATTGCTCAGTCTATGAGGTAAAGCACTGGATGGACTAGGGGCCCTACAAGGTTACCGAACCCAACCAAACTCTGAATGCATAGACTCCAGAAATCGGGAGTGAGTCAGTGGGGGATAAGCTCCATTGTCGAGAGGGAAACAACCCAGAGCGTCGGCTAAGGTCCCAAAGATTGTGCTAAGTGGAAAACGATGTGTTCCCTTCCAGACAACCAGGATGTTGGCTTAGAAGCAGCCATTCATTTAAAGAGTGCGTAATAGCTCACTGGTCAAAAGGGTTCGCGCGGAAAATGTACCGGGGCTAAAGCACAACACCGAAGCCACGCGCTTAAACCATTTGGTTTTAGCGGTAGGAGAGCATTCCAAGGGCAGAGAAGCTAGACCGGCAAGGACTAGTGGAGCGCTTGGAAGAGAGTATGCCGGCATTAGTAACGATAAAACGGGTGAAAAACCCGTTCGCCGTAAATCTAAGGTTTCCTGGGCAAGGTTAATCCTCCCAGGGTGAGTCGATCCCTAAGGCGAGGCCGAAAGGCGTAGCTGATGGAAAGCAGGCGAAAATTCCTGCACCACTAAATATGCGACAAAGACACGGTGGAGGGACGCAGAAAGGTAGCCCTAATCCCTGACGGATGGGATGCGAAACTCGTAGGTGGAAGGTCCAGGTAAATCCGGACCTTTATTCAACACTGAGGAGAATCGGGAAGTGAGGCTTCGGCCAAACCAACTGGGTAACCCTACGCTGCCAAGAAAAGCTTCGTTCCGTGAGTATATTTAGTGATCGTACCGCAATCCGACACAGGTAGATGAGAAGAGAATTCTAAGGCGCTCGAGATAACCGTCCAGAAGGAACTCGGCAAAATAGCCCCGTAACTTCGGAATAAGGGGTGCTCCTTAACGTGATGATATTTACTATCTGAGCGTCGGGGAGTCGCAGTGAAATGGATCAGGCGACTGTTTAGCAAAAACACAGGGCTCTGCTAACACGTAAGTGGATGTATAGGGTCTGACGCCTGCCCGGTGCCGGAAGGTTAAAGGGCGGAGTTAGCGCAAGCGAAGCTCTAAACTGAAGCCCCGGTAAACGGCGGCCGTAACTATAACGGTCCTAAGGTAGCGAAATTCCTTGTCGGGTAAGTTCCGACCTGCACGAATGGCGTAACGATCTGATCGCTGTCACCTGGACGGACTCGGTGAAGTTGAGATACCGGTGAAGACGCCGGTTACCCGCATCAAGACGGAAAGACCCCGTGCACCTTTACTACAACTTGATATTGGGATCCGACGTACTATGTGTAGGATAGGTGGGAGGCTTTGAAGCCATGGCGCCAGCTGTGGTGGAGCCAACCTTGAAATACCACCCTTAGTACGTTGAATTTCTAACCTGCTCCCATGAATCTGGGAGAGGGACAGTGTCAGGCGGGTAGTTTGACTGGGGCGGTCGCCTCCTAAATTGTAACGGAGGCGTACGAAGGTTCCCTCAGCATGGTCGGCAATCATGCGTAGAGCGTATAGGTATAAGGGAGCTTGACTGCGAGACCCACAAGTCGAGCAGGTACGAAAGTAGGTCTAAGTGATCCGGTGGTTCCATGTGGAAGGGCCATCGCTCATCGGATAAAAGGTACGCCGGGGATAACAGGCTTATCTCCCCCAAGAGTTCACATCGACGGGGAGGTTTGGCACCTCGATGTCGGCTCATCGCATCCTGGGGCTGTAGTCGGTCCCAAGGGTTTGGCTGTTCGCCAATTAAAGCGGTACGTGAGCTGGGTTCAGAACGTCGCGAGACAGTTCGGTCCCTATCTGATGTGGGCGCAGGAATATTGAAAGGAGATCTCCCTAGTACGAGAGGACCGGGAGGTACAGACCTCTGGTGGCGCTGTTGTGACGCCAGTTGCATTGCAGCATATCTACGTCTGGAAGTGATAACCGCTGAAGGCATCTAAGCGGGAAGCATACCTTGAGATAAGTATTCCCGGGCTTCGGCCCCTAAAGACCCCTCGGAGACCACGAGGTAATAGGTTGGGAGTGTAAGCGTAGCGATACGTTCAGCTGACCAATACTAATCGGTCGTGAGGCTTAACATTTTTTATTCTTTACTCAACTCGATTAAGCGTGCTCTTAAGAGCGTCTTGTTTAACCAGCTCCTTATATCGGAGCCACTGATTTTCACGATTCATAGGATCTTGTCTGATCGGCGCACTACCTGGTGCGACATCTGACGAAGATATCCCGGTGATTATAGCGAGAGGGTCCCACCCGTTCCCATTCCGAACACGGCAGTTAAGCCTCTCAGCGTCGATGGTACTATGTGGGCAACTGCATGGGAGAGTAGAACGTCGCCGGGTTTTTTCTTTTAAGGCCGCTGATTTTTATCAGCGGCCTTTTCTTTTTCCATTCAACTAGTATGGTGGAGCTAAGCGGCGAAGGCCGTGGCAGAGAACTATAAGTAGGAAACACACATTTCTTATTACTACGGCAGGCACATTTACCGGTACCTGCCTGACTGGCCGGTCGAGATCTCCTGTCAGGACTCGCGCTAGCTGACGCATCCACTTTACTGTTCGCGGGTATTCCCATAGGTCATTCAGCCAATGCGGTGGAATTGCAGCACTTCCGGTAGCTGCGCCGACAATCCCGCCGACCGCAGCTGCCAGGGTGTCGGTATCACCACCACAATCTACGGCAATAGAAACGGCATGTCTGAAATCCTGCGGTGATCTCAGCCATATATGCAAAGCCGCGGAAACTGTGTGATTAATGTAACCGGTTACACCGGCGTCCAGCCAAAGTACATCCCGCAGAAATGTCTGCGACGGCTTATCAATGTGAGCTACAACCTCTGCAATCAACTTCACAGATGCGTCAGTCAGCATACCCAGTTGGTTCCATTTGGCAACGCTGCTCTGAAAGTCCGCAGCTGTAATCTGGCCCTGTGATTCCGCTGAGATGTGCGCTGCCAGTGCAACTACAAGTGCACCTTGTTCGGCCAGCGGATCCGTATGAGTTATCACTGTTGCAGCACGCACGTATTTTCGCAGCACTTCCGGCTGCTTGCCCAGTAGCACACCAAGTATTACGCTCCGCATTACGGGGCCATTGCCTGCAGAATAGACACCGCTAAGTGAAGGTGGAAAACCTATCCACAGCTTTATGCACGACCGTAGTGTCGCCAGGCCAATTCCTGCTGGCATCCCCAAAACCCACCAGCGCAATTTCCAGCCGAGTAGCCTGGCGAATAGCTGTGGATCGTTACCAGAAGCCAGAACAGCCTGCGCTGTCATGCAGGTATGTTCCAAATCATCGGAACATAAACCTTTTCCAAAGATTAATCGCTGTCGGAGTCTGCCGGGGAACAACCGCTCCGCACGCCGACGTGATAGCCCTTCATAGGGTAATCCAATACTGTCGCCAACTGCCGTACCGATAATGCAGCCCTCAAGGCTTAGTTGGCGCCTGCCAGGCGGTGACGTTTGAGAACCTATTTCGATTCGCTGGTCTCTTCAGATCTGATCTGCATAATATCTTTAATTACTTTCTCGTACGCCAGAGCCATTTCATAAAAGCCCATGTCTGTGGGGTGCGAGCCGTCTACTGTGGGATTTTCTCGTCCATTGTACAGTTTCTCGCCGGCCAGATAATGGATCTGCTGAGCTCCCGACGCCTTCAGTTTTTCATAAGCCTCTTTAAATGCAGCATTACCACCCGGCTCCCGGTCGACGTTCGGGCTTTCAACCATGAGGATGGGAGTATCGGGTTGCCTGGAACGAAGATTCTGCACAAACGGCACTACCCGTTCCCTTATCATTTCCGGCGACATGTTCGAAACGGTTTCTATCACATAAAGAGTTGCCGGAATCTCTGAAAGTATCTCCGCCATAACCGGCTCGCATTTCCCTGCACCGCTGAAACCCAGGTTAATTACCGGATGATCAAGCCACCGGCGAAGTATGGCCGGGTGAGCCATTCCGGCGCGCGATGCGCATCCTCCCTGGGTAATCGATGTCCCGTAGAAGACAATGGGTTTGAGATTTTCATAGCGTTCTGGAGCAGGTGCTATGTTCGCCTCTTGTGTAACAGCAACTTTCAGGTTTGTCACTTTGCTGTAGAGCGGTAGAAAGAGAAGATACTCAGTTGGTGCAGTCGTAAATTTTGATCCTACCGCGGGACGCAGCTCGGCTATTGCCAGGGCTGTTGTAGTTGGTCGGGCGTTACTGACAAACTTCCACGATTCGTTTTCCCGAGCATAGAGGTCGAGTCCGCCGCTACCCGTCCACGCCATGTGCACCATGGGTGGACTGTTATCCCATTGAAGGGAAATGTCCGGTGAGTCGGTTACAAATCTCACAGCGACTCCTGCACTGTCGCTGCCAGTGTTCCACACACCCGGCGTCACATCTTTTTTGTAGCGCACAGGAATTCTGGAATAGCTGGTTAATGTATCCGAAAACGGGTGCCCTTCCATAGTCAGCAGACTGGCATCGAACAGCGACAGACCTTGATCCTTAGCCGCTTCCGCCGTACTCTTTGGCAGCGCCCTATCTTCCAGCCATTGCGCGGGATTGGGTTCGACACCAAAGGAGGAACTGCAGGAAAAGCAGACTGCCATGGCGAAAATACAGCATCGGAAAATCATATCAGGGATAGTGGCCTCCTACGTAAGTAAGGCAGAGGCTTTAGGCGGTAGTCCTGTAAGTCAATCCTCGAGGCAGGCAAATCTACAGCTTAGTCTGCGAGTATGATTTACCAGCACGCTGCAGCCGGTCCCTTACTCCCTCCCACGCGGGATGATCCGGAGGCATTTCACAAAGCATTACGTCAAGTTCACACTCATCCATATTGTGAAGTGCGGCATATAAACGCCGTGCAAAAGCTTCCGGCGAGTCGGGCATTATTTCCTGCGCCGCGAGAACGTTGCCTAAATTGTCCGGAGCAGTCTTGCCAAACGTAAGAAGCCCCACTTTCTTCTGCTCAGCAGTCATTCTTTCAAGTGCCGGTCGCACATCGGCAGATGCAGCAAGCACGAGAGGTGTCCGCGGCGCGTAGTGAGTCAGCAGTTGCCCTGGAGAAAGATTAACTTCCGACCCGGCCACGCCGGCGCCCACTGCTTGAATAACCGGTTTTCCCAGTACTTCTGATAAGAAGTTCGCGGTCAGGACTCCCGGTCTAAGTACTTCCGGGCCGGCAGATGACAGATTTAGCACCGTCGACTCAATACCCGATTCACAAGGGCCGCCCTCAAGTATAAGCGCCACCAGGCCTCCCATTCCTCGCTTCACATGTTCCGCCGTTGTAGGAGAAAGCTGGTTGCTCCTGTTTGCGCTTGGAGCAGCCAGTGGGAATCCACACGCCTCAATAAGTGCCAGCGCAACCGGATGCGCCGGTACCCTGATAGCCACCGTGTCGCCACCGGCTGTTACAGTTTCCGGCACCACGTTTTGCTTTTTCAAAACAAAAGTTAACGGCCCCGGCCAGAAAGCTTCAGCAAGCTGCTGTGCTTCCGCCGGCCATTCCCGCACCAAACTCCGCGCCTGCTCTATATTGGCAACGTGCACTATAAGTGGGTTATTTGACGGTCGCCCCTTCGCTTCAAATATCCTGGCAACAGCTTCCGCACTCAGCGCGTTAGCCCCTAACCCGTAAACCGTCTCTGTCGGAAAAGCCACCAGTTCCCCGGCCCGCAAGCATTTTACTGCTTCCGCTATGCTCTCATCCAGCAGCTTACCTTGAGAATTTAAAGCGGGTGATATGCGGGTTTCCACCGTGGAACTACTTTCCGGCGTCCAGCTTTACGCCAGAATCATTTAAAATTTGTCTCAGCACGGGATCATACGCCACGGCCATATCATAAAAACCAAGATCGGTCGGGTGGGTACGATCAACAGTTCCGTCTTCCTGGCTCCGGTACATGCCATCGCCTTTCATATAATGCAGCCCCGAAATGCCCTCGGCCTTGAGCTGATCAAACGCTTTTTTCCACACGACATGTTTGTCGCCCTGGCTCCACACATTAGGGCTCTCAACCATAAGTATCGGTGTGTCAGCGCGCTTTGAACGAAGATGCTTAACGAACGGTACAATCCGTTCTTCAATCATTTCGACAGTCATATTCTGCACCGGTTCCAGCACGTAAACCGACGCCGGGATTTCTGCGAGTACCCGGGCAACTCCCATTTCCGATTTCCCGCTTCCGCTAAACCCGAGGTTAATCACCGGGTAATCCAGCATACGCCGGATTATCGCCGGATGGCTCATACCCGCGCGGCTGGCGCAGCCGCCCATGGTAATCGAAGTCCCGTAGAAGACAATCGGTAACTGCCCTTCATAGCGCGGCGGTGCGGTAGAGATCTTGGCTCCGTCCTCAATGCCGATCTCAATCTTATCCACCTGGCTGTACAGCGGCAGAAACAGCAGGTATTCAGTTGCCACGGGCTCCTGGCGAAATTTCTGGATTACTGCCACATTCTCAGTTTCTGTAGTAGTGGGAATGCCCACCCCACGGAACATCCACTTGTCACCGTCACGGGAATAGAGATCAAGGCCCCCGCTGCCGCTCCACGCCATATGTCCCATGGGCTGCTTCGCATTTTCCCATGACGCTGAAATAGTGGGGGAGTCGGTAACAAACCGCAGCGTAACGCCAGCGGCGCTTAGGGCATTTCTCCATACATCGGTCGTCACGTCAGCCTTATGCCGCACGGCCAGGCGAGAGTACGATGTAACAGAATCAACAAAAGGGCGCCCCTCAATCGTGAGCTTGGCGCCGTCATACCACGTCAGTTTGGAGTTTTCCATTTTGTGGCTCGAAGTTGTCCCCATTGCATTGTCGGTCAACCATCTTTGCGTATCAGCCAGGCAGAACGCCGGCGAGAATATCATAAAAACGCCGGCAACAATTGCGGCGTCCAGGAACTTACTAAACATATTATTACACGGGATCCTTAGAAGTAAGTTTAATAAACCGAGATCTACTCTGCCGGTGACGGTGAAGGCGAATCGCCGGTCAGGTCAGAAGGCGGGGCATAATCTGTACGGTTACGCTTCGTCGGGATATTCCAGTGATGTGCCAGGGCGCGCTCGATTGCCGCTGCCTGCATGGTATCGCTGGAAAAAGCACCCGTTTCGTTGACATTTTTGCCTATGGCGCCCTCGTCGGTAGAGCGCTTTATCAGAGCAACTGCCAGTTTGTCCGCAGCCACAATCCATACACCCTGGTTATCCTGATCCAAACGGATCGTACTGCCTTGCGGAACACACAGCACCGGTTCCACGGTCATCGTGTTTTGCGGAACAACTTCTCTTATCTGCTCTTCGGCAGCCTGTCGCTCCGCGAGTAGCTGCTCAATATCAGCCGCCCGCGCCCAGCCGTCTTTATCCAGTGTTGCCGACGTTTTCACAGCATATACGCCGCTGGGGCCCACAATAATATGCTCAATCCATTGCTCGGCCGCCTGAACATTATGAAAAATGGCAAAGCGGTCATCCAATTGGGACAGTACCTTATCAAGGCGTTGATCGACTCGTGCGTCTTCCCGGGTAATTACATGCATTGAAAGCAACGAGCGGTTCATGATAAACAGCAGGATAAGCGCTGCCACTGCCACCACAAGGGCCGCAACTATGGCAATCCCCGGCTCTATGCGGCCGCGACTCAGCAGGTACAGCAGAATCGCCGCCACGATAATTCCGGGTGCTGATATCCAGAACTTCAGCAGCGCTTTCCGCGTTACCGGGTCAAAAGATTTAAGTTTCGAGCCCTCTACATCAAGCGGTTGTGACGGGTCTTCTGGGAACTGATAAATTCTTGCCAAACCGGAGATCCTTTTTTACCTGGAGTTCATAGAAACGGGCAATACATGTGCAGGAAAAATGCCAAACCTGCGACGGATTATTCCGCCGGAGATAATAGTTCATCAACCCGTTGGAACGAGTAGCCACGGCGCTTCAATTCCACCAGCAGATCGTCCAGGTAATTATACAGATGATCACGCGTGCGACCGGGTCCGGCGCCAATGTGCATTAGAAGCAGGAAACCGTTAAGTCCATCGGGATCCTTCTGCTCATAGTCCAACACGCTCTTCACCATCTCTTCGCTGGCAATATACTTGGGATCATCATCCTGCATGTAATCTGCGTGGGTGCGCGTGCCCCGCGTCAGGTTTATCAGCACCATGCCACGTTCGGCCGTCCAGTCGCTGATTTCCTGGGTATAATGCTCATAAGGCGGGATAAAATACCGGGCTTTTTCAGGAGAAACTCCGAACTTCGCCAAAGTTGCCATGTTGGCATCAATGTCGGCGTTAAACTCTTCCTTGCTGATCAGGAGCTTAGGCGGCTCTTCCCAGCTTGCATAGAGAGGGTGCTGGTCAGAGTGCGGGCCCAGGTAATGGCCTTCGTCGCGAATACGTTCAATTATCGGCCGGAACTCCGGGTTCCTGAAGAAGTCGCCGATAAAGAAAAACGACGCTTTGATATCATGTTTATCCAGCGTCTCCAGGATAGTAGTGCCGCCGTCGGCGAAATTCCCGCCCGTAAACTCCAGCGCAATCACCTTTTTGTCCCTTGGTCCGCGTACAATGCAGCCGCGATCGAGGGTTACAGTGGAGTGGTCGTCCGGGTGCTGTTGTTTGGGCGCAGTGGTCATGGTGGCAGGTGCCTTTCCTGGAAGGATATTAACATTTTTCGCCGCAGCGCTGCCAGTTACTCCCGCGTACAGCACTAAGCCCGCAAGCAAACCCTTTATCATTCGCTCACCGCCTGCGGCCGCTCCTGCCGAAGCTCGGTCATGCTGATTTGCGATTTCCATAAACTTATAAGTCCGAGACCTGTAATGGGGAAATACTGCAGCGAATGTACGATGAGAGCATAAGCCAGCACCCGGCTTGGATCAGTGTCAATAGCCAGGATAACCATGCCGAACTTTATACCCAGTTCCATCAGACCCCAATAGCCCGGGGCCGCCGGGATAAGTATGGCAAGGCAGGTAATAACCGTAAGGGCCGTCGCCTCACTCATCGTCATGGCACGCATTCCCTCGAACCCGTACGGCATAATCTGCATGCTCCAGGCCACCAGCATCCACACCGCGATGCTTTGGGCTGTTACAATAGCGATAAGTTTGGGGTTGCGCAGGCTCTGCATGCCTTCGGAGAATGTATCCACAATTCCGCCTAAGGTTTTGCGCAGTCCCGGGGGCAAAAGCGGGAAATTGTGAACAATCCGCTGGATAATCCGGCATGCCGCCGGCCAAACCAGCAATAGTGCGCCTCCCAGCAAAAGCACGCTGAGTACAGCCACTTTTCCCGAGAGTTGCTTCAGGGTGGCGCCATTGATTTCGTACTCACTGCCGTAGCTCACCGTATCCGGTAGACTCACAAGCAGTATTGGAGAAAGAAGAGCCAAAATCCCGCCGGCAGTAAGCAATGACCTGCTTATAATAGTCACATGTCGGCCTGCGTCAGGCGCTTTCGCCCGGCGTAAAAATCCCCATCCTATTCCCAGAAACAAGATTCCGGCAAGCAGGCTCGCCGCGGCCAGAATCACACGGCTCACTTCACCTTTGGTACTGTACGGGTAGCTGATTTCCGGGTTAATCTCCAGGGTCATAAAAACGTACGTCAGCAACCCGAGAAGTACCAGCGTGTCAAATATGCGCTCCACCACAATGGTTCCGAAAACTCTCGGGAAAGGCAGATTCTCTTGCCGGGCAAGCACAAAAGGCCGGGCAAATTCTCCCAGGCGTGCAGGCAGAAGTCCATTAAGGGCAAAACCCGCCATCATGGGATCCCACAGCTTGCGAGTTGGTAGATCTGCAGTAGGAAGCAGAAAATAACGCCAGCGCCACGCCCGGACCCACATGCTCAGCATCGTAATCGCAACGAAAGGAATAGCCCACAGCCAGTTAAAGTTCCGCACAGCCATCCACAGATCGCCCGGATCCACACCCCGTAGCGCCAGGTAAAGGAAAACTGCACTTATGGCAATACCGACAGCCAGCTGGATACGGGGGTTCTTCATGGGGCGGAAATGTTCCTGTGCGGTGTAAGATGAGAAACTGAAACGTAATACGCCCCTACAGCCGCTTCATTGCAGGAGAAAGGCAATGGTAAACCGACGGCCTTAATTCACTACTGGTTTACTGCCCGCTGCCGCCTGATTTCCGTCAGGATTTACCGGCTGCCTTTTTGCATACGATCAGTTTGTCCGTCAGGAATTCCTGCTCTGATTTCAACTCGGTCAACTGGATGGCCTTTTCCAGGTGCTGCGCAGCAGACTTATGATTTTGCAGCTGCGCTTCAAACTCTCCCAGCACCGCGTAAGTCAGGTAGTAACTCTCCATCTGATTCTTATTAGCAATTTCCTGCACTGCTGCGATAGCGGCTTCCGGCCCTTCAACATGTCCCAGGGCAACGGCACGATTCAGCGCTGCAACAGGGGAGTAGCTTAATTGCAGCCACTGGTCGTACAGGTAAAGAATCCGCCGCCAATCTGTCGACTTATAATCCGCGGCTGTCGCGTGGCATGCCGCGATGGCTGCCTGGATGTGGTAATCGCTCACGCTGGTTCCATCTGCAGATGCCGCCAAGTGCTCCAGGCCGCGCCGAATCATGCCCTGGTTCCACGCTGAGCGGTCCTGGTCCTGCAGGCGAAGCATATTACCCGTCGAGTCCGTGCGGGTCGCCAGCCGTGATCCATGCAGTAACATTAGCGCCAGCAGAGCATGGGTCCGCGGCTGATTAGTTACCGGGTGCTCTGCTAATAGCGTAGCCAGACGAATTGCCTCTGCACACAAATCCGTCCGGACAAGAGAATCGCCCGTCGATGCCTTATACCCTTCGTTAAACAGCAGGTAAAGGACCTGTAATACGTTATCCAGGCGTTCCTGCAGGTCGGCGCCCGCTGGTATTTCGTAGGGAATCTGTTGATCCCGTATCCGCTGGCGCGCCCGGGTAAGCCGCTTTTGAACTGCCGCTTCTGTGGTTAAGAAAGCATGGGCAATTTCAGCCGGACTGAGTCCGCACAATGTTCGCAAGGCAATGGCAGCCTGGTCAACCGAAGGAATCTGCGGATGGCAGCAGGCAAAGATAAGCCGCAGTTGATTATCCCGCATCTCTTCCGGAAGCAGTGGTTCCGCCAGGGAATCAGGGGAAGCCGCGCGATGATGCATCGTGTCGTCAATCGCCGGTTGCTTGTCGAGAAATCGTTTATCCCTGCGAAGTGAATCCAATGCCAGGTTGCGGGCGGTCTGGAGCAGCCATCCCGACGGGTTATCAGGTACGCCGTAATATGGCCATGTTTTTAGAGCACGCAGAAGTGCTTCCTGTACTACGTCTTCCGCCAGTTGCAGGTGGTTAATGCCGAGAATCCCGGTCAAAATAGACACCAGGCGTCCGGATTCATGGCGGAACAAGTGATCAGTGAGGCCGGAAATATCGGCCGCCGGGGAGTCCTGGTTTTTCGGTGTTTTGTTGGAAGTGCGTTTCATGGCTGTGTGGGCTCCCGATTTTGGCGCGTGCACCTGGCAACGGACGGCCAGGATGCACGCACCACAAATAGTATATCAGGCGTTAGTTGTTGCGCTTGAATAGCTCATGCCCAGACGCTGCAAAGTCGGGCACATGGGCGCAACGGGCCTTACTTCTGCAATACCGCCGACCGCAACTATGGGGTTTTCCTTGGCAATGGCGATAGCCTCTTCCAGGGTTGCGACATCCAGCAGGAAAAAGCCACCTACTGCCTCCTTGGATTCGGCAAAAGGACCATCAGATACTTCGCCCCGAATTACCGTAGCGCCTTCGGGCAGCAGAGGCCGTGCACTTTTGAGGATACCTCGCTGGTTCAGATTGTCGAGCCAGCCGATAAACTTGTCCATAGTGGCCTGCAGTTCTTCAGGAGACAGTTTCTCCTCCCACTCCCTGCCGCGAAACAGAAGCAGGTATTCCGGCTTACCCTCCGGGCTGCTGGTTTTTTCGTCCATGATCAATCTCCTTCCTTAATGTTTACGTCAATTTTTCAAATTTATAGGTTCAAGTGTTATGCTGGGGAGTATCACTGACGTGATCTGTGCCACAAGTTGCGTCACCCCAGATGTGACGCAGATTCATCCAGTGACC
>JAKFFN010000265.1:0-13087 GCA_036675025.1 Candidatus Sumerlaeales bacterium
AGTTTTTCGGGGGTGGCTTTTTCGGTGGCGGTATTTGGGTGACGGCTTTTCTTGTGGTGGCTTTTTCGGTGGTGGCTTTTTCGGTGGTGGCTTTTTCGGTGGTGGCTTTTTCGGTGGTGGCTTTTTCGGTGGTATTGGTGGAATTGGCGTGATATTTCGGGTGGTTGCTAAATGGTTTAGGAACTTAACTTTTTCTGTAACTAGCTATTGACCTGCCCAAGTTTGAGTGGCTGAAATCGCGCGTTAGTTTGAGGTTTTTTGTGCTCTGCTGATGCTTGTAGTTCTGCTGGTGTTAAATTGTTATTATTTCATGGAATCCGTGCTGGAGGACTTTCCTGTTCAATGAGACTTTATTCCCGTTCCTCGTTCGTCCGGCTGCTGGCTGTCATGGCTTCGTATTCTTATACGTGTGTTGTGGCGGGGGCGCCTAATTCTGTTGCTTCGCAAACGCCTGTTGTTCAGACGCTGAAATCGTCGGGGGCTACGGAGGTGCCACCGGTTTTTCCTGAGGTGTCGCAGCCCAATTATCAGGCGTTAGTGGCGGATAAAGAGAAGGTTTCTGAAAAGGCTGAAGGTAAAGTGGCTGCGCCGGCTGAAGAGAAGTCTGATGCGGCAGATGACAAGAAGGCTAATGCGGCGGCTGACCAGAAATCTGATGTGGCCGATGATGGAAG
The DNA here is from genome assembly GCA_036675025.1 of Candidatus Sumerlaeales bacterium. Taxonomy (GTDB): domain Bacteria; phylum Sumerlaeota; class Sumerlaeia; order Sumerlaeales; family Sumerlaeaceae; genus JAKFFN01. The sequence goes on from JAKFFN010000265.1 coordinate 675, forward strand.
TGCTGAGAAGCCATCAAAAGGGATGCCTGTAAATAAGGCTGACGCTGCGGCAAAAGAGAAGGTTGTGGCGCTGGATGAGGTGGTTGAGGCTTTACCAGAACCGGTAACAAAGCCGGCCGTTTCGCGCGCCAACAATCTATCTAGTGCTGCAAAAAAAGAAGTGTTAGTTTCTGCTAAAAAAGCAGGCTCCTCCCCTGCCACAGAAAAAGATTTAACACCTGAGAAAGCGGATGTGATTGCGACGGCCAGAAAAGCAGCTCCGGGCTCGACCAAGAAAGCAGCGCTGGCTCCTGCGAAGGATGCTGCGGTTGATGGTGCTGAACAGGAGCTGAACGGACCGGTGGTAAAGCAGGTTGCGCAGCTTTCGCAGCCTAAGGTGCCGAGCCTGGCGGTGGATCTTTCAACGGCGACGGTATCGCTGGATAGTACGCTGAGCCTTGACCCGCTGACGACGCTTTCGCAGCCGACGGTTCCGTCTTTGTATGCTGATCTGCCTACGACTGCGGGGTTGGGCCCTTTGGGTACGGCATCCCTGACGACTGGCCCGGATACGCTGCAATTTAATGACACGCTGCGGGATACGACGCTGGACCTGGAGCAATCGCTGCTGAGCCTGCCGCCGATCGGGTATGACACGAGCACGAGCACGTTGCTCTCGGTTTCGGACCTGCTGGCTGCGGAATACATGGATACGACGGCGACGCTGCAGTATGAAGAAGCGACGGGTACGCTGAGCCTTGCTAGCATGTATGAGGGTGACGGCGGTGAGTTCCGTACGGACCTGGAGTACCTGATGAGCGGCGAGGGGACTCGGAAGATGTCGCTGCTGCAGACGGTTTGCAGGACGCTGGCGGCGAACCAGGCGCTGCGGGTTGATGCGCTGCGGCCGGAGATTTCCAATGCGGGAATTGAGGCGGCGCAGGGTGAGTTTGATACGATACTTGAGGGCGCGGTGGGCTACGGAAGCAGACGCAGCTCGACAATTGGGCCGCGCCCGAGGAGTGGTCCGGATAACCGCGAACATGACATCGCGGTGAGCCGGAACCTGGATTATGACATCGGGATTCGTGGGCGCAGGCCGACGGGTACGGACTACAGCCTGAGCTTTTCTGGCAACCGCAATTCGACGAACCGCACTTATCCTTTCTATAGCAATGACGTGAACCTGAACATCACGCAGAACCTGCTGCGCGGTGCGGGCTGCGAGGTTAACCTGATCTCGGTGTGGACGGCGCAGAACGACTTTGTGATTTCGCTCTACCAGCTGCAGAACACGCTGATCAACCTGGTGACGGACGTGCAGAAGGCGTATTGGGACGTTTACCTGGGGTATGAGACGCTGAAGATCAGGCGGACGGCTTATGACGTGGCGCGGGAGCAGCGGGAGCGGACTGAGGAGTTTGTTCGGGTGGGGCGGTCGGCCCCGCTGGATGCGCTGGCGGCACAGGCTGAAGAGGCGAGCCGCATCAGCGATATCATTAACGCGGTTTCGAACCTGAAGCAGCGGCAACTGGTATTGCTGCGGCTGATTAACCCAGAGAACCTGAGCACGGGATGGCGCAGCCTGATTATGCCGGTGGAAGACCCGATTCTTCCGACGGAGAGGCTTGTGCCTGAGGAACGGGTGCGGCTGGCGAGGTACTACCGGCCGGATCTGCGGCAGGCGCAGATTGACCTGGCGAATGGCGAGCTGGAGACGATCAGGACGGCTAACGGCATGCTGCCGCAGCTGGATTTTGTGCTGGGGCTGGGGCTGAGCGGCGTGGGTGATACGCAGCAGGCTTCGATCAACCGGATGGCTGATATGGATTACCGGAACTACCAGGTGGGGCTGCAGTTCAGCTATCCGCTTCAGAATCGCACGGCGCGGGCGCAGCACCGGCGGGCGACGTTCCAGAAGATGCTGGCTGAGGAGGCTGTGCGTAACTTCTGCCAGATCATTGATGTGGAAGTGCGTACGGCGATATTGGAAATTGAGCGTACGAGCCGGTTGATTATCTCGACGAAGGTGACTGAGGAGCTTCGCCGCCGACAGCAGGAGGCGGAGACGGAGAAATTCCGAGTTGGGCGCAGCACACAGATTGAGGTGAGCCAGGCGCAGCGGGATTTTGTGCAGGCACAGCTTGACCGGGTAACTGCGGAAGTGGCGAACATAAATGCCTATCTTGAACTGTATCGTGTTGAGGGAACGGCGTTGCAGCGGAGGGGTATCCAGCCGATCCATATTACACCGGAAAGTGGAGTGCCCGCAGGGTGAAAAAATTTGTACTCTTCGTATTGATATTGAGCGCGTGTGCGGTGGTGACCGCGTATGTTTATAAACAAAAAAGCCAGGGGCTGATTGATGCAGCCATGGCGGAAGCGGCGGGTCCGCGGGAAGTGCCCGTGGAGCGCGGAACGATTGACCTGCATGTCTCGACGACGGGTAAGGTTGTATCGAACCTGGATGTTGAGATTAAGTCGAAGGCGAGCGGACAGATCATCAGCCTGCCTTATGATGTGAGTGACGAAGTGACATCGGGCGATCTGCTGTGTGTGCTGGACCCGGTGGATGAGAATCGTAACGTGGCGCAGCGGCAGGCGCAGCTGGAAGCTACCCGGGCGCGGCTGGAACAGGCGGAGCAGCAGCTGAAGATTGCCCAGGCTGACGTGGACACGGGAACGAGCACGGCGCTGGCGGAACTGGATGCGGCGCAGGTGAAGTTTGGCGAGCTGCAGTCTCGCATTCAGCGTGGACAGGAACTTTATAAACAGCGGCTGATAAGCAGCGAGGAGCTGGATATTCTTCGCAGTGAAGTGAGTTCGGCTGAGCGCGCATTGAAGAATGCGCAGGTTCGGGTGGCGGAGCTTCGGAATCTGCCGCGTACGGTGGAACTGCGGAAGCAGGACATGATCCTGAACAAGACGGAAGTGACGCGCGCTGAGATTGAGATGCAGAACGCGATGCAGCGGCTGAAGGAAACGAAGATTTTTGCGTCGATGGATGGCGTGATTACTTCGCGACCGGTGCAGACGGGGCAGATTATTGCTTCGGGTATCAGTAACGTGGGCGGTGGTACTACGCTGATGACGCTGAGTGACATGAGCCGGCTTTTTATCAACGCGAGCGTGGATGAGTCTGATATCGGCAAGATTGATGTGGGGCAGAAGACGGTGATTACCGCGGATGCGTTCCCGGGTCGTCGCTTTACGGGTGAGATTGTGCGCGTGGCGGCGAAGGGTGAAACGAATAGTAACGTTGTGACATTCGAGGTGAAGATCGAGGTGGATAAGTCTGGCCTTGATCTGCTGAGACCCGAGATGACAGCGAACGTGGATATACAGGCGGATCGGCGCGAGGATGTTCTTGTGCTGCCGAACGAGATGATCCAGTTTGGGCGCGAGGGTTACTTCGTAATGCTAGCGAGCGACGAGAATACGTCGGGCGTGAAGACGGCGATTAAGCCGGGAATCACGGATGGTTTGAACACGGAAATTGTTTCCGGCGTGGAAGAGGGTGACCTTGTGCTTGCACCGGCCAGCATGCAGAGCCGCTGGGCGCGGGGCGGTGAAGGTGGCGGCCGCGGCGGACCGGGCGGCGGTGGACTGACGCGCGGAATGCAGAGTGCGGCGTTCCGGCTTGGCAGCAGTGGCGGTGGCGGTGGCCGCAGGTAATGGCTGATGTAAAGCCGGCGATCCAGGTTCGGGATCTGAAGAAGACGTATCGCATGGGCGACCAGGAGGTGCACGCCCTGGCGGGAGTCTCGTTTGATATCATGCCGGGTGAAATGGTGGCGATCATCGGGAGTTCGGGCAGCGGAAAGAGTACGTTGATGAACATCCTGGGGTGCCTTGACCGGCCGACATCAGGGCAGTATTTTTTGGATGGCGAGGATGTGAGCAAGCTCGGTACGAACCGCCTGGCGCGGATCCGGAACCAGAAGATCGGGTTTGTGTTCCAGAGCTTTAACCTGCTTTCGCGTATGAGTGCGCTGGAGAACGTAGAGGTGCCGCTGCTTTATAGTGGCGTGCATAGCGCGCATGACCGGGCGCTGGCGGCGCTGGAGCGGGTGGGGCTGGGTACGCGCGGACACCATGAACCGAACCAGCTGTCGGGTGGACAGCGGCAGCGTGTGGCAGTGGCGCGGGCGCTGGTGACGAACCCGACGATTATCCTGGCGGATGAGCCGACGGGTAACCTGGACTCGAAGACTAGCGTGGAGATCATGGGCTTGTTCAGGGAGCTGAATGAGCAGGGCGTGACGCTGATCATCGTGACGCATGAGCATGACATTGCGGCTTATTGTAAGCGATCAATCCAGGTGAAGGACGGGCTTATCGTTGAGGATATCGCGATGGACCAGGTTGCGATGCCGGGGGCCGTGGCGAGCGCTTAGGTGCGGCTTTAGGTGTGCAGTGTAGAACGGAGCCTGGGTGGGACGATGCGCGGGCGTCTGCGATTTACAGCGCGCGGCAGCCGTTTCGGTGTGAAGGATTTGTGTTAAAGTTTGATTTGTGAAGTTTTTATTGACGATTTTGGCGCTGCAGACCATAGAGCACTGGAATGCTGTAACAAGCTAATGCTGGTTTTCTGTCGGGGCGATCGGAGATTGATTGACTTCTGGCGGAAACGTACCTGTAGAGGACGCTAAGATGAAACTTTTTGTATCAGCCCAGGTGGGCTTGGTGTGTGTTGCCTTTGTGCTGGCGGGTTGTAACCAGCATACGACGGGCATGTTTGCTCCGCAGACTACTGCAGCGGCTTCTTCGCCGATGACAAACGGAGCGGTGGCGGGACCTGTGGGTCCGGCGGCGAGTGCGCCTTACGTGGTGCGGGCGCAAAGCGGCGGACCCTATATCGACTTTAGTATTTTTAACATGGGGACGACTGACCTGGAAGTGAAGAAGGAACACTTTGCGCTGATTGATCAGGAAAACCGCGACGTGACGCCTTATGACAAGGGCCTGGCGATTATTGATCTGCCGCAGCCTGCGGTGGTGAAGCCGAACGAGACTCTGCATGGCCGGGCGATCTTTAAGAATGAGACTTCTCCCGTTGGCAAGCGGCTGGTGTTTAAGCCGGATAGCGTGGGGACGTTTGCGGATATTAATAGGATTTCGGCGATGAATGGTGCGGCGATGGCGCCGCCGGTGGGGACGAGTGCTGCAGGTGGAACTGCGGCGGCCGCAGGACCTGCGGTGGCGGCGAATGCGCCGGCGGCTGGCGGTGCGCCTGCCTTGTAAGGTGGTTGGCGAAAGCGATTTTTTTGAGTTTAAAGCCGCGGACGAGTTTCGTCTGCGGCTTTGTTTTTTGGTGGTGGGGGAAATGGGAATGTGGGACGGATGAGGCGGATGGGCACAAAGGCGAATAGGACCTATAGGACCTATAAGACATATAGGCATTGAGTGGGGATGAGGGTGTGTTAAAGTGTATGGCTGGGGCGGGTGGTGGGTTTTCCTATAGCGCCAGCAAGCGGGCGCACTCCTAGATGGTGCGTCTTTACCATTTGAGGGCGCTGCGCGGGTTGGGGTGGCCGTTGTATAATTACTGAAGGTGGTGGAGGGAGGAGGATTCGAACCTCCGTAGTGCGGAGCACGACAGATTTACAGTCTGTTGCCATTAACCACTCGGCCATCCCTCCGACCGATTGCGTTCGGCCTATTTTGAACGCGTGGTGTTCTACCGGAGTGGGGCGTTCGTATTCTGGATTAGGTGTGGATATCGGAGAACGGGGCGGCTCCGCCGCTTGGGGAATGGAGAACGGAGAAAGTAGAACGGGGAAACGGGCAGGGAGAACGGGGAAACTGGGGGTTTGAGTGTGTGGTGTATGTTTTGGCGTAGCTGGGGTGTTTTCCCATAGCGCCAGCAAGCGGGCGCAGTCCTAGAAGGTGCGCTGTTGCGATTGACGGCGCTGCGCGGTGTTGGCGTGGGTAGTTTGTTCCGGTGCTTCGCACCGGCGGGCGGGACGCCCGCGCTCCCAGGAAATGCGCTCTCAGAAACTGAGCTGCCACGGTGAGCGCTGCGCGGTGTTGGGGTTGGTGGTTAGCCGCCGAAGTTTTGGGTGAGGTAGACGTAGGGGACGTTGCCGCGGATGCCTATGGCTACTCCTACGCCGAGTTGGGTGAGGCTGCGGTTGAGGATGTTTTCGCGGTGGCCTTTGCTTTCCATCCACTGTTTTACGGCGTAGGCGGCCATGCGGTTGTAGGAGTTGTAGTCGGTTTCGACAACCTGGTTCCCGTAACCGGGGTAGCTTTGTATGCGCTGGCTGTTGAAGCTGGGGATCATGGCGATGTTTTCAGCGGTCATGCGGGGCGAACTGTAGCCGGCAGATGCGATTCGGTCGTGGGGGTTTGTGCGGTTAAAGATGCCTTTGGATTTATGGTTGAAGTAGTTGCGGCTTGCCATATCGCGGCTGTGGGCGGTGGCGGATGCGGCGAGGTGGGGGTTGTTTTCGAAGGGGCGGAGGCCGGCGCGGATGCGTTCGGCATTGGTAAGGTCGAAGACGAGTTCGGAGAGCATCTGGTTATTGAAGGATTGGGGGAGGATGGGTTGGTTGGCGGCGGCGGATTGGGCGGCGTCGGAGTTGGAGGTGTTGGAGTTGCGGGTGGAGTTGGATTTGGATTTTGAGGAACTGGATGGTTTGGAGGTGGGTTTGGGTTTGGTGGAGGCTGAGGTTTTGGAGGGTTCGGACGAATCGGACAAATCGGACGAATTGGAGGATTCGGACGAATTGGACGAATTGGATTTTTTCGCCGTGGATTTTGAGGTGGTTTGGGAGAGGGCGGGAGTGGGGGTGGTTAGGGTGATGGTGCTGATGGATATGATGACTAGAGCGACGGTGGTGAAGTTGCGGTTGCTGTTGCTGTTGCTGTTGCTGTTGCGGTAGCGATTACAGAACACTTCTTTTGGTCTCCTGGGTGAGTTTGGGGTTTATGAGTTTGCGGCGGTGATGGTGCTGTGAATTGCGTGGGTGGTGCCGAGAGCGTCAACTTTACGGAATAAATTCCGCGGTACCTCTGAGTTGGTGATTGAGTCTGCTGCGCTGGTTGACGCTGGTGGTGCGAGGGGGCACGGGTGGGGGCACCCGTGTTACCTGTTGGTGGTGATTGAATCTGCTGCGCTGGTTGAGGCTGGTGGTGCGGGGGGCGGCACGGGTGGGGGCACCCGTGTTACCTGTTGGTGGTGATTGGATGGCGCTTCGCGGGTTTGATAGTGGCTGGCCGTTTGAGTTGGCAGAGTGGTCGACGGAATGTCGACCCTACGGCCGCTTCGCGGTGTGGCGTGGGTGGTGCGAGGGACGTTTAAGCCGGCGGGCCGCCGGCGCTCCCAGTAAGACAGCTCGTGCGAATGTCGCAGGCCGACGCTTGGCGGGTGTCGGAGTAGTTTTTCTAGAGAAGGCTTTCGTCGCGGCACTAGCGTTGGCTGATTTCGCCGGTTTCCCAGGCCAGGTGGAACTGGGGGTCGCGGATCTGGCCGGTCATGGTTATGGGGAGCGGGATTCGGACAAAGTCTCCGTTGCCCATGGTGGTGGCGGCTTTGCCGAGGGCGCGGACCTGGGGGATGGTGCTGCGTTCGATGAGCTGGGGGCTGACGGCGCCTTCGAAGCGGACTTTGATTTCTTCGGTGCGCATATCCATGAGACCACTCCCCTGCGCGATTTCAGTGGGGCCGTCGACGTTGATTTTCGAGATGCTCATCATGCCGTCGCGGATAGTGCCTTCGAGTATAGCGGAGCTGAATTCGACCTGCTGGACGTCGGCGATGCCGGTGTAGGCGGCGACCTGGTGGAGTACTTCGGCGCCGGAGATGGTGCCGGGGCCGAGCTGGAGGCGGACGGTGCCGTTCATGGTCTGGCGAGGAAGGGCGCCGCGTACGCCGCGCCACTGGGTATCGATAACGCCGTTAACGGATGCGGTAATGCGGGCATCGAGTTTGACTTTGAAGGCGCGGAGGAGGTCCATGGCCTGGACGTTCTGCACGTGGATGGTCATGCGCTGGTTGTCTTCGGGACGGCTCCAGTCTACGAGGCCCTGGCCCTGCAGCATGCCGTTGCCGAGGCGGCCGGTAAAGGCGTCGATGGCGAGGCGGCCGTCGACCTGGCGGGATTGCATCTGGAAATCTTCGAGACCAAGTTTTTTGGCTTCCATGCGGACGACGGCGACTTCGCCGGGTTGTCCGGCGCCGAAAATGCCGGTCTGGCTGCGGCGTTCCTGGGCAGGGGCAAGGGCGGGCAGGGCGAGGAGGAGAAGCGCGGAGGCGGCTGTGGTGGCAAGGGTTAGGAGGTGTTTGTCAATCATTTGATGGTTGTGGGGCTTTCTGGGGTGGTGTTTTGGTGGGTTATGTTGGGGTTGAGACTACGGATGGGGGGGTTTGGTTTCCGGTGGGGCACGCAGAACGAAGAATAGAGAACGGAGAACGGAGAACGGAAAACGGAAATCGGAGACCGGAGACTGCGTGGGAGGATATTAAGGAGGATAAAAACAGGTAAAAGCGGGAACACAAAAAGGCACAAAGCGCTTCGCGCGGCACAAAAAGCACAAAAAGGGGGGGATAAACTTAGCCGCAAAAACGCGCAAAAGGCGCAAGTATTGGTGCGTCATGGTTTGGGACGATGTGGTGAGTGTGGCGTGTTTTGACACAAAGGCTCAAAGGCACGAAGGGAAAACAAAACAAAGGGGGCATTTGGGGGGTGGGGTTGAAGAGGCTAAGACGCGGAGACGCGGAGGTAAAGAGGAATGAGGAATATTGGGATTGAGTGGTTTTTGAGGTGTGGGTGGTTTTTGAGTGTGAGGTGGTTTTTGAGTTAGTTGTGTAGTTATCTAAGAGCGCCAGCAAGCGGGCGCAGTCCTAGAAGGTGCGGCTTTGGGGTGATGGCGCTTCGCGGGTTGCGGTGATAATGGGAGGGGCAGCAAGCGGCGCAGTCCTAGAAGGTGCGGCTTTGGGGTGATGGCGATTCGCGAGGTTGGGGTGATAATGGGAGGGGCACGGGTGAGGGCACCCGTGTTACCTTGGAGCTGACGCGTTTCCTTGGAGCTGACGCTGAAGCTGGGCCAGGTAGAGGCATTGGCGTGTTATTTTGCGGTCAGGCGGTTGCCCAGTGTGAACTCTATTATCCAGGTTTCGGCGAGGAGTTCTCTGTCGGGGACGTAGAGGTCTGTGGGGACGGGGATGGCGTATTTCTGGAGGTTGAGGAGTTTTTCGTAGCCGTTGAGGAGTTCGTTGAAGGTGAAGGAACTGGCGGAGCGAGTGAGCTTTTCCTGGCGGAATTCGGGTTTCAGGGCGAACAGGTTTTTGTCCATTTCGTGGGGCATGAAGTTGGAGGCGTATTCACTTTTTTTGACGCCGCGCTGCTGGAGTACCTGGGGGCTGCCGGCGGTTTTGGCCTGGATGAGAAGGCGTAGCTGGCTGGCGAGGAGCATGTAGGGGCGAGGCGAGCCAGGGACGCGGCGCTGCCATTCGCGCCAGAGCTCGAGGGCGCGGGTTGTCTGGCGGGCGAATAGGGCGTCGAAGAATTCGAACTGCGGGCTGCTTTCTTTGAAGCAGTAGGCGGCGGACTGGTTCTGGGCGAACTTTACAACGGGGTTTGCGGTGCTGATGCGTTTGAACTTCTCGTAGTCTTCGAGGACGATGACGATGAGAACGGCGGGTAGATTTTTAAGTTCTAATTCCAGGAAGCTGGCGAAGTGATCGCTGGAGCTTTTTTTTGGGACGTCGGACTCGGCGGCCTTTTTTTTGCCGCGGCCTTTGCGGGCTCCGCCTTTGCCGTCGAAAAAATCATTAACCGTATAGAGGGTGACGACGCGGGTGATATCGGGCAGGAATGAAACGGTGCTGAGTTCTGAGAGGACGTCGTCCATGACTTTTTTAAGCTGGGGAGCGCTGCCGCCGGGGATGACTTCGAAGTAGTTTTCTTCGCGTTCTTCGCGGCTGAGGTGGGCGCTGATAATTGTATCTTTGGCGCGCTCGATGGCGGCTTCGTCGTCGCCGTGGAGGAAGTAGAATTTGCGTTTTTTGTCGATGCGGCTGATGGGGTTCGCCGCTGGTTTTTTGTCCCAGGCCATAGTTGGAATGGGTTACGCGGGATGGGGGCTGGGTATTCGGAGCGGGATAGTGGCTAGTGGATAGTGGTTAGTGGTTAGTGGTTAGTGGCTAGTGGATAGTGGCTAGTGGCTAGTGGCTAGTGGCTAGTGGTTAGTGGTTAGTGGCTAGTGGTTAGTTGAGAGTTGAGAGTTGAGAGTTGGGAGTTGGGAGTTGAGAGTTCGGTGGGACTGGACTGTACAGAGCAAGGGTAGTTTTCTAAGAGCGCCAGCAAGCGGGCGCAGTCCAAGAAGGTGCGATTCGGGGTGTTGGCGCTGCGCGGTTTGGCGCTGAATTTGAGGTGGGGGTGCGTTGGCGCTGCGCGGTTTTTTGGTGTGATTGGCTTTTCCGGTGCTTTGCACCGGCGGGCAGGATGCCCGCGCTCCCAGGAAACGCGCTCCCAGGAAAGCGCTTGAATTTTCGGGTTTTGGTTGTGCATTGGGCGTTATGGATACTCGACTTCGGCGGCTTCGGATGACGGCTGGTTTGCGGCGGTTGGCTACGGAGACTGTGCTCTCCCCTGCTAACCTGATCTACCCTATGTTTGTGTGTGAGGGGACGGGGGTGCGGCGGGCTATTGCGTCTATGCCGGGGGTGTTTAACCTGAGCGTGGATGAGCTTCTGCGGGATGTGGCGGAGTTTGCGAATAAGGGGCTGGCGGGGATTATCCTGTTTGGGATCCCTGATACGAAGGATGAAACGGGTTCGAGCGGGTGCGCGGAGTCGGGAGTGGTTCAGCGGGCGGTGCGGGAGCTGAAGCGGGAGTTTCCGGAGCTGGTGGTGATGACCGATGTTTGCCTGTGTGAGTATACGTCGCATGGGCATTGCGGGATTTTGGACGCGGGCGGGTCGATTCTGAATGATGAGACGGTGGAGCGGCTGGCGCAGATGGCGGTGTCGCACGCGGAGGCCGGGGCTGATGTGGTGGCGCCGTCGGATATGATGGATATGCGGGTGGGCGCGATAAGGTCGGCGCTGGATATGGAAGGGTTTGTGAATCTGCCGATTATGAGTTACGCGGTGAAGTATGCGTCGGCGTTTTATGGCCCGTTTCGGGATGCGGCGCAGAGCACGCCGAGCCACGGGGATCGGAAGAGTCATCAGCTTAACCCGGCGAACTGGCGGGAGGGTCTGCGGGAGGCGGAGGCGGACCTGGCGGAGGGGGCAGATATCCTGATGGTGAAGCCGGCTTCGCATTACCTGGATATGGTGCGGCTGCTGCGGGATGAGTTTGATGTGCCGATCGCGGCGTACCAGGTGAGCGGGGAGTATAGCATGATCAAGGCGGCTGCAGCGCAGGGATGGATTGATGAGGAGCGGGCGGCGTGGGAGTCGCTGGTGTCTATGAGGCGGGCGGGGGCGGATCTGGTTTTGACGTATTATGCGCGGGATGTGGCGCTGGGACGGATTAAATACCGATTTTAAAATGGGAAGAGGAAGAGAATAAGGGAGAAGCGGGAACACAAAAGGGCACAAAGCGCTTCGCGCGGCACAAAAAGCACAAAAGGGGGTGGATGGGAAGTGTGGGGTGTCGATAGTGCGACTGGCGAATTTGACGCTAAGGCGCGAAGTCGCGAAGGAAAAGCAAAAGGAAGATAAGCTTTGGCAGGGTGCAGGTGATCCGCGGAGCAAGTAGTAGTTATGCCAGTGCACGGAGATTTGATGTAGAGCGGTTGGGGTAGGGATTTTATTTTGGGAAGAGAAGGAAACACAGGGTAAAAAGCGGGAACACAAAAGGGCACAAAGCGCTTCGCGCGGCACAAAAAGCACAAAAGAGGGTGGATGGGAAGTGTGGGGTGTCGATAGTGCGACTGGCGAATTTTGACACGAAGGCAGGAAGGCGCGAAGGAAAGCAAAGGAAAGAAAGCATTGGTGGCGTTGGGGAAATGATTAGTATTTTGCACTATACTTTAGGCTGTTGTTTTATCGGGGTGGAATATTAGTATTGCTGGCGAACAATAGCTCGGAGCTTATGACAAACATTAAATTATTATTTGCGTGGGCGCTGGTGGGCTGTGGCGCTGTATTGCCGATATCTGCGATGGCGCAGGTGCCGGCTCATTATTACCAGGGTGACCGCAAGGTGATGGTGTCTGTGCAGACGGATGCGCTTAGCGTGGAGACGTCCGCTCCCCTATCGAGCGCGTCGCAGGCGCGCATTAAGTCGGCTTTGCCAACGGCAAAGATTAAGGCAGATTCTTTGCCGCAGAGACTCGTGGTTGAAACAAGGGCATCGGGATTGAGTGAGCTTAATGAGCGTGCCGCAGAGGTGCGGGCGGCGGTGCCGGGGGCTAAGGTGAGGCCGATGCTTAGGCCGCAGGATGCTGCTGATGAGTCGGGTGTGCAGGTGCTGACG
>JAKFFN010000375.1:0-13068 GCA_036675025.1 Candidatus Sumerlaeales bacterium
TTCATAGTTGACGGCGGCAAGGGCCAGCTTTCCATTGCAGAAGAAGTATTCCGGCAGCTCGGAATCACCGACATAGCCCTGGCAGGTATGGCGAAAAGCCGCCTCAAAGTTCGCGAACCGCGCAGGTTTCCAGTGAAGGAGGCACCAGCCCCACCGCCGCCAGAGCCCGTGGTGGAACTGGATGAGGATACCAGTCCGGTCAACGACTACTTCCCGGATGCCCCGGATTACGTTGGAGGTGAACCGGAAATCGCAGAGCCGGTTTCTATTAAAGCCCGCGAACGCTTCCGCCCTCTCACTTTGCAAGGGCAGGTGCCCGGCTATGGTAAGGAAGAGAAAATCCGTTTCCGCACCGAGGAGCGTATCTTCCTGCCCGGTCGAAAGAACCCGGTAACCTTCGCCACGAACTCACCGGCGCTGTTTCTCCTGGAGCGCATCCGCGACGAAACGCACCGCACTGCTATCGGGTACCATAGGAAGCTGCGCCAGAAAACAAACCGCCGAAGCATGCTTGATGAAGTGCCGGGAGTAGGGCCGAAGCGCAAAACAATCCTCCTGCGCCACTTCGGCAGCTTGAGCGCGCTCAAGGCTGCCACGGAAGACGATATAGCCGCAGTGGAAGGTGTAAGCCGCGACGCTGCCAGGAATGTCTTCACCTTCCTGCATGCCGACGCCGCGGCTTTGGAGCCCGGCAAAGTCCACGTAGAAGAAGAGTGGATAGCCGCCGAGGGTGAGGGCGTAGGTGACGAAGACGAAGGTATCAACACCGAAAAGCCGGAGGAGCTCCTCGATCCCGGCGACCGCCGCACCGACCGGTAAGCAAAAAAAATCCCGCCGACGTATCGGCGGGATCATTACTTGCGGGAGTAGGCGCGACTACTTCAGTTCCTTAGCCACCGTCTCCTTCAGTTTCTCGAGCCAGGCAGCATAGGCGGCTTCCGTCAGGTGAACACCGTCGCCGGTGAAGTCCGCTTTCAGTTCGCCCTTATCGTCTTCCATCACCGGGTGAAGATCAAGATAGGTCGCCCCGTTGCTTGCAGCCAGGTCCTTAATCCGCTCGTTCAGGACGTTAACCTTCTCATTCAGGTAGGCGTTTCCCTTGGACGTTGGGAGGACACTCTGGAGCACGATCCTGGCATTTGGAACAGCTTCCTTCAGCATGCCAAACATTTTCTCATATTGCGGAATTACGGCATCAGTTTCTTCCTTGCCGCCCCAGAAATCGTTTACGCCGATCATGACGAACACGATGGCCGGTTTGGCGGCCTTTACGAGTCCAACGCGGGTGGTAACGCCTGAGTTGGAGGTTGGACGATCAACCTGGTCGCCGCTGATACCCTGGTTGACTACCAGCACGCCGCTGATGCGCTCCGGCATCACATCCTTGCGGAAAAAGCCCTCAGTGATGGAGTCGCCAACCATGACAATAGTGCCGGTTGTATCAGCCGGAATAGCCTCGGCCTCTTTTATGATCTCAGGAATGCGCTTGTTGAAGTGGGCGTGCCCGCTGTTAGCCAGCGGCATAAACTTCTCTGCAAGAGGACTGGTAGTCTGGGCAGTGAGTGAGGCGGTCGACATGGAAAAAGTGGCTCCGATAAGTGCGGCGGTTAAACCGGCTGAAATTTTCATAGGGTATACTCGTCCTTTAGAAGATGGTTTGACCACGTGACTATGCAGGATTGCTGCGCAACAGGAAAGTCGATTGCGGAAAGGCAGAATTTCCATTTCAGTGGTAAAAATTCCGTAATTAAGGGTTGATGGATTGGTAACTGTGCCATGCAAGTCGTTTCACAACAAATTATATCCGAAGGACCAGCGATGAAAATCGGGTTTATCGATCACCATCTAAACAATTACCACGCGAACAAGTTCCTATCGATCATCCGCGAAGGCAAGGCGGGCGAAGGCCTTGAAATTGTGGCGGCATATGAGAGCAATGGCGAAGGTGAAGACTGGTGCGCCAAGAATAACGTGACGCGGGCACAAAGCGCAGCGGAAGTGGTGGAAAAATCGGATGCGATCATTGTGCTGGCACCAGACAACATTGATGCTCATGTGGAATTAAGCAAAGAAGCACTGCAAAGCAAGAAGCCGGTGCTGATCGATAAAGTCCTGGCGACGAACGTAGAAGATGCCATGAAAATTGTGACAGATGCAAAGTCGGCAGGCACCCCGATAATGAGTTCATCGTCGCTCCGGTTTTCCGTAGAACTGGATCAATTGCTGGCGCTAGTGGGAGAAGGGCCATACGAAGGAATCTTCAGCCGCGGCTTTGGCAAGTGGCGCGGGTATGCGGTGCACACGATTCAGCCGGCGCTGCGTCTGCTGGGCGGCCGAGTGAAGCGGGTAATTGATACCGGCCAGGGCACAAACCACCTGATTACTATCGAGAATGACAAGGGCAACCGCGCATTTATCGACCTGCGCGAATGCGAAAACCAGTACGAAGCAACGCCGTGGCAGCTCGGCATTCTCCATCACAAGAATTATGAAGTTATCACTATCAAAAAGTTCGATGAGTTTTACGAGAACCTGCTGAAGAATGCGGTAAAGTTTTTCCAGACGGGTGTATCGCCCGTGCCGGTTGAAGAGATGCTCGACCAGGTGCTCGTGGAAGCCGCTGCAGATAACAGCTTCAACAACGGCGGCCAGTGGGTCACGGTTGGCGCCTAAGCAAAGGAGCTGACCCGTGAGTGACTCATTCGACCTGCTAAAATCATTGAGCGAAGCCCATGGCGTGAGCGGCTATGAAGATGCCGTTCGGCAACTTGTGGCAGACCGCCTTTCGCCGCTAGCTGCGGAGACCCACGTGGATGCGCTGGGCAGCTTGATATTGCGTTTTCCATCGGAGTCTCCTGATGCGCCGGTGCTGCTCCTGGATGCGCACCTGGATGAGATTGGCCTGGTGATCAGCTACATCGAACCAAACGGATTCCTGAGGTTTACGACGGTGGGCGGGTGGGACGAGCGCGTTCTGCCTGCCCACGCAGTTGATGTACGGACCGAGGACGGGAAAGTGCTGCGGGGAGTGATCGGGACACCGCCGCCGCATATATTGAAACAGGAGGAACGGAACAAGCCGTTCCAGGTAGAGAATCTCTTCATTGACGTTGGAGCGCGGTCGGCCGATGAAGTGGCGGCTATGGGTATCCGCGTAGGAGACAGTGCGGTTCCGAGCTATCCGTTTGCTCAGCTGAATGATGACGCTGTGATGGGAAAAGCGCTGGATAATCGGGCCGGATGTACTGTACTTGTCCGGCTTCTGGAGGATTTGTTTGGGGGAAACAATCAACCTAACTTACCGGTAAACGTAGTCGCACTCTTCAGTACATTCGAAGAAACCGGAGGCCGTGGCGCACAAGCTGCTTCTTACGCGATAGATCCTGACATCGCTATGGTGTTTGAAGGGACAGTAGCTGCAGATTGTCCCGGGGTGCCAGCCGCACGGAATCCAAGTAAGCAGGGCAAAGGGCCGGCCATTACCCTAATGGACAGGACGGCGCATCTTCCGCGCAGCCTTGTTCGCTTTATTGAAGGGCTGGCGGTAATGGCTGATATACCGTGCCAGCTGAAGACACCTATTTTCGGCGGAACAAACGCGGCACGGATTCACATGGTCAGGGCTGGGGTGCCGACGGCGGTCGTAAGTGTCCCTTGCAGGTATATCCATGGCCCCCACTCGATCTTGCGACTAAGTGATCTGGAACATACCATAGCCTTGGGAAGAGAGTTTGTATTAGGCGCGGCAGACTACCTGCATCATCCAGCCTGACGATTTTCGGCGCTGAAAATGAGGTTCTAGTAACGCGGATCGCCCACCAATGAATGGCTGTCATCCCTGACTTCCCAGCTACTACTGACAAAGCTGCCTGAGCCAACCCGGTAAAATGCGTATAACCCCAGCGCAATCTCCACGAGTAGCGTAAGTGGGAGAATTCCGTAGGCCTCAAGAATCCGGTTGTAGTTTGTATCTTCGACGATTTCTGCCGGTGAAGTAAACATCACAAAAACCAAAATCAGGCCGGCGATAAGAATCTTTCGTGTGCGTTGGTCATCGGTTACCGAGGCCGCGGCGGCTATGGCAAAAGTCAGGGGCAGAATGCCAATTAGCTGTGCATGTCGCACGCCAGGTGCAGCGATGTACCATACCAGGTAACACAACCCAATGAGGAGAAGCGTGCCGACCTGGTTGATCTGAAGTGCTTTTCGGTGTTGCCGGGAAAGCCAGACTATAGCAGCAATCAGCAAAGCAAAACTGAAAGTTTTAGCAATTAACGCGGCCGTGTCGCGCGGAAGATTAAGTATATTAACATAGAAAATACCGCCGTCATTATCCTGGGCTACGGGGCTAAGGGTGCGGTAGATTGCGCTGTGAACAGACTGGCTGTTTACCAGTTGCCCGCTCGTCATCTGTTCCACCCGCTCGGTCGAACTCTTGTAAAAGCGCTGCATGAGTTCTGTCGTGCGGGAGGGGCCGAGGACAATCGCCGGGAACAATAATATCCAGAAAATTGCTGCTGCACAAGTGGCAGCCAGATCTTTCCATCGGCGGCGGGCAGCAAGGTAGGCGAGGAAGATGACTGGCATGTATTTCAACGTGATTGCCAGGGAAAGTAAAAGGCTGCCGCCGGTGCGGGCGCCATCGTGCAGGTATCGGAGCCCGATTATGGAGAAGCAGAAAACGGACGTATTCCACTGGCCGAGTCGAAGGTTCATTACTATGACGCGAAAGGTTATGGCCAGGGCTGCAAATGTGACCCACCATGGAATCTTGATAGGCCGTAGCATTGCTTTCAAGCTGTGGAATGCCCATATGAGCAAGCCTGCGTTAATAGCAAACCAGACGCCTTGTGAGACATAAACGGAAACCTTGCTCAGCGGCCACACCAGGAGTGCATTGGTGGGGAAGTATTTATAATTCTGACCGACGTAGTCTTTATTATAAGGATCATAACCAGCCATCATGACCTTGCTGGCGCGAAGCGTAAATTCGCTGAAGTCCCCGCGTATTTTTTCTTTTCGGGCGTCAGTAACCGCAATAAAGACCGCAAGTACCACGAGAAACAGGGGCACGGCGAGTCTACGGAGGCGGGACGAAAATATAAGCCTGGCGTTACTGATCATAAAATACTACCACAAAACTACCATGTAAACGATTGCCTCACAAGAACCGATTGCAAGGGCGACGTATGTCAAACCTAATCCATAAGCGGAAAGACGGTCTTACTCACGCGCAGGATATGTAGTCTGTGTTTTTGTGAATCTGCGATTACAGTTAGAGTTTTGTGATACGTTGATAGCAAACTTGAGAGAAGAAGAAGGTCCAATGAACTTTCATGGTTCCATGTGCGCCATTGTCACGCCGTTTAGAGATGGTGAGATCGATCTGACCGCCCTCGAGCGGTTAATCAATTTCCAGATTGAGAACGGCACAAGCGCAATTATCCCCTGCGGCACGACTGGCGAGAGCGCCACTCTTACGCATAACGAACACTATGTAGTTATTGAGCAGACCATCAACTTTGTAAACAAGCGCGTGCCGGTAATTGCCGGAACTGGCAGTAACAGCACTGCCGAAGCAATTTCACTGACAAAAGAAGCCAAGAAATGGGGCGCAGATGCCGCCCTGCTGATTACGCCCTATTATAATAAGCCGACGCAAGAGGGGCTTTACGCCCACTACATGGCACTGGCTGACGCTGTAGATATTCCGCAGATATTGTATAACGTGCCCTCGCGCACGGCGGTTAATATTGAGCCTGAAACCGTTGCCCGGCTCGCCGACCATCCGAACATCGTTGCAATAAAAGAAGCCAGTGGCTCGATGGATTACGTTAGCCGCCTGCGCGGTATGACCGATCTGGCCATCCTTTCAGGTAATGATAACCTTAATTTGCCGCTCATGGGCTTGGGTGCCAAGGGGGCAATCAGCGTGCTGGCCAATGTAGTTCCGGGTATGTGCGCGGAAATGATGGAGGCAGTTGACCGCAATGATTGGGAAGCAGCACGACAGGTTCACTTTAAGACCTTTGGACTGACAGAAGCGCTTTTTGTGGAAACGAACCCGATTCCCGTAAAGGCAGCCCTGCATTTCATGGGTCTGATTTCAGATGAAGTGCGCCTGCCGATGACGAAACTGAATGAGAAATATCACGCGCGTCTGAAGCGGGAGCTGGGTGCATTAGGCCTGCTTAGTCCGGCCCACGCCGCGGTTTAGAAGTTTAACATATAGCTCTTTGAACCCGGCTCTTCTCTTTTGGACGAGCCGGGTTGTTTTGTGCTGTTAGCCAAATTGAAAACATACTCCGGAAGGAAAACCATGTCTTCTGATCTGCTGAAAACTTTAGAGACCCTTGCCCGACAGGCTGGAGATATCACGCTTAAATATTTCCAGAACACTGACCTTGTAGTGGAAGCCAAGAGCGACGAAAGTCCGGTGACTATAGCTGATCGTGAGACGGAACAGTTTATCCGGAATGAAGTTGCACGGCTATTTCCGGGAGATGTGGTTATCGGAGAGGAATTTGGCGAGGGACCAGGTGAAGCCGGGGCGCGTCGGTGGATAGTTGATCCGATTGACGGCACGAAATCCTTCATTCATGGTGTTCCTCTTTACGGGGTTATGATCGGTGTGGAAGAGGACGGCAAGATGGTAGCTGGAGCAGTGTTTATTCCGCCGCTTAATGACATGGTTGTGGCTCATAAAGGATTTGGATGCTGGTGGAATGGTAAGCCTGCAAGCGTGTCCAATACCGATTCGCTTTCAAAAGCGCTAATTTTGACAACGGACATTGCTAACCAGTATAAGCATGGTAAAGGCTATAGCTGGGAACGGCTGGTTGCCTCGTCGCGCCTGATGCGAACCTGGGGCGACTGTTATGGCCACATCCTTGTGGCTACCGGTCGCGCAGATGCAATGTTTGATCCGCAGATGAACCCATGGGATTGCGCGGCTCTTCTACCAATATTGGAAGAGGCCGGCGGGACGTTTACTGACTATGAAGGCAATGCAACCGTGTATGGCGCCGACGCCTTCAGCAGCAACAGGGTTCTTTATGACGAAATCCAGGCGGTAATTGCAGGGAGTTGAAGTCACAATTCCCATTTTGTGCGCAAGCGACGAAAGAAACCGACTTGAGTTGCATGCATAGGACATAGACTTTAAATCGTTGTCACGGAATTTGCAGTGGGTCCAACTCATCAATATCGGACCACACTGAAACGGCACGATTGACTGCTCTATGAGATCATGGCTTAACAGGTTAATATACATGCCTGCCTGGACAGGCAACAGTGCAAAAACCTATAGCCATGCACAATATCTCAGCATCGTCATAGTATCGGCCGGCATTTATCTTGGGCTGGCAAAACTGGGGCTCGACTTTACGGCCGAAGGTTCAGACACAGCGTTTATTTGGCCTCCCTCGGGTTATGCCACCGCGCTTCTTTTCCTTTTAGGATTGCGATTTCTTCCCGTAGTTCTCTTGGGCTCATTGGTAGCGAATATGCTCTTTTCAAAGCTATCAACGGCGGGTGCTGTAGCCGTTACAGCAGTCGATACCACAGAAGCACTTATCGCAGTAGGCACGCTTCGATGGCTGAACTTTCATTCGAGTATGGCCCGAATTCGGGATGCGATAGTCTTTTTGTTCGCAACAGGGATAGTTTCTACGATGAGTGCTTCGACTTTGGGCACCTTGTTATTCTCTGCCGAAGGGCAGATGCCATGGTCCACATTCTGGAAACATTGGCTCGTTTACTGGATAGCAAACGCAACTGCAAATTTGAGTCTCGCACCGGTACTGCTGACATGGTCATCGACCCCGGGCGTGCTGGCTGGTCAGTTTTTACAACGAACATACCTTCTTTTTGAGGCATCTGCAATTGCAGTCTTAACTATTATTACTGCATATATAGCCTGGGTCGCTACCCAGTCAGACCACTTTCAACATGAGCTTGAGTACATGTTATTTCCCATACTAATGTGGGCAGGGCTGCGGTTCGGCCCTCGTGCTACGTCAATGGTAATTGCCGTTACTACTATTATAGCAGTGTTTATTATCACGCTGAAGCCGGCTATACAATTAGACCCATCAATTCACCAGCAACTTTTTGCGGTTCAAATGTTCCTTGGGGTATTTGCAACAACCGGACATGTTCTAGGCGGTGTGGCTGAAGAACGCGCACAAACACAAAAACAGCTGAGCCAGGCAAGAGATACTCTCGAAGTTACGGTGGCCGAACGCACCGAGGATATAGTTCAAACGAAAAGCTTCCTTGAGGCCGTACTTGAAAATGTATCTGCCGCTATTATCGCCGTAGATGCAAAGGGCTCTATCACCCAAACAAACCGGGCTGCCCGTCAGTTCTACAAGGACCTCGCGAACTACAAGGGATTCGGCACCTGGGCCCGTGATTTCCAACTGTACCGCTACGATGGCAGTGTTTTACCGGAAAATGAGATTCCACTCGTGCGCGCCTTGAATGGTGAAGTCGTTCATAAGGCGGAACTTGCGACAAAACCGGATGGTGATACCATGTATTACCTGCTGGCAAGCTGTGAGCCGATCCGGTACAAAGATGGCATTGTTGCAGGGGCTGTTGTTGTGGCACATGACATAACAGATCAAAAAAAGGCCGAGAATCTTCAGCGCCTTTTTAATCGCGCGACAGTGACAGCCAATGAAGCACCGGATACCGAGCAGGCCGTATTAAGTATAATGGAAATTGTCTGCAGTTACACCGGCTGGCCGATAGGGCACGCACTGTCTATCAGGATAAGTAAAGGGAGCCGCAAAGCCGTCTCAACCGACTGGTGGTTTATTGCTTCCGATCAGAATTTACCGACAATCAAGCATGCAACCAGTCAGGTTTTTGGCGAAGATGATGATTTGCCCGGAAAGGTGCTATCCACTGGGCGTGCCCAGTGGTTCGAGGTCGCAAGAGAAAGCACGGTTCATAGATTACGCAAGCTAGGTCTACCAACTGTTGCGACAGGATTGGCGTTTCCAGTCATGGCTGACTCAAAGATGGTAGCCATTCTTGAGTTCTTCACGTTTAAACGATCTGAACCCGATGCGCAGCTGTTGGACACCATGAAATTCGTATGTGCGCAACTTGGCCGCGTATATGAGAGAGAGCTTTCTACGCAAAGGCTGATGAACATGACTTTGCGTGATCCTCTGACAGAGATGCCGAACAGGCTGGCATTTCAGGATTTTTTGAGGCAGGCAATCGCCCACGCACGGCGGCGGGAAAACTATAGCTTCGCAGTACTGTTTCTGGACCTGGACAGGTTCAAAATCATCAATGATAGCCTTGGTCATGCTGCGGGTGATTCTGTGATAGTGGAATCAGCAAGGCGTGTTGCATCTTGCCTGAGGGATGGCGATGTTATGGCCCGCCTTGGAGGTGATGAATTTACCGTGCTGCTGGACGACCTCGGTCAGAGGAGTGACGGTGCAAATGCTCTCAAGGTGGCGCAGAGAATTGTTGAGGAAATCGCACGACCTATTAAAATCAAGGAAGAGACGGTTCATGTCTCCGTCAGTATAGGCGTCGTTCTTAGCGCGCCCCATTACACGGACCCTGAAATGTTACTGCGCGATGCAGATGCGGCAATGTATCGTGCAAAAGCTTCAGGCCGGTCGCGGGTTGAACTGTTTTCGCCTCAATTGCACAACCAGGTAATGAGCCAGTTGCGGCTGGAAAGCGATCTCCGCAAAGCACTTGAACGAAATGAATTCAGGTTGTATTATCAGCCGATTGTGCATCTGAACAGTGGCGAGGTAGCAGGTTTTGAAGCACTTGTACGATGGGAACATCCGGAACGCGGTCTGGTGTCTCCGGCGCAGTTCATCCCTATGTGTGAGGAAACCGGTTTAATTGTACCCTTGGGTACCTGGATCATAAAAGAAGCATGCCAGTGGATAAGCAAAATTAACTATGACGTACCGGAACTAATTAATCCGCTGACCGTAAGCGTCAATGTCAGCGGCGTCCAGCTTACACGAGGAGCGGTGGTCGGACCGGTACAGGTTGCGTTGTCAAACGGGCTGCTACGGCCGCAACAACTGCACCTTGAAATCGTCGAAAGCACCCTTGTCGAGAATCCCGTTCAGGCAGTTCATGCTATAGAATCCCTTCGTAAAATGGGCGTTAAAATTATGATCGACGATTTTGGCACCGGCTACTCATCACTTTCGTACCTGTCACGCCTACCCCTTGATTATCTAAAGATAGACCGCTCTTTTGTCAGTGATATGAAACGGAATGAGAACAGTGCAGAGGTAGTGAGATGTATCATCAGTATGGCTGATGCATTGAAGCTTTCTGTAGTAGGAGAGGGAATAGAAACTCGGGATCAGTCAGATGCACTTCTGCAGATGGGCTGTAAATTGGGCCAGGGGTATTTCTACTCAAAGCCATTGGCGGGTGATACTGCTGCCGAGCTGGCGGTCACATCAATTATGAATCGGCAGCGCAATAACTGACCAGGCTTTACGTGTGGATCGGTGAACTGACGGGATCTTCAAACAAATTAGGCTCGACATAAAGCCCTGCCGGTGGCCACCGAGGGTAATGGCTAAACGATCCTGCAATTTGCCTGGCCCACCGCATAACCTGTTATGGAGCCCCGCCCAGTTGAAGTTACTGCGGAGTAACTTTCTGCAGTTCATGGCGGAGATGACGCAAGATTATGGCAATGTTTGCGGATTCAGGGTTGGGTGGGAAAACGTCTGTATTATAAATGACCCTTTGCTGGTGGACGAGGTCCTTACATCGCGAGCATCCGAATTTTACCGTACTAAGTCGCAGAAGCGACTGTTTGGCCGCATAGTCGGCAACGGCCTGATCGTAAGCGATGGGGAGCACTGGCAGAGACATCGCAGACTTGCGCAGCCGGCGTTCCACCAGCGGCAGCTCGCAACCTATTTTGAAGATATGGCAAAGGTAGCCCGGCAGCATGTAGAGCGTTGGCCGAGTGACCAGTCGTTTAATGTTGAGACTGCGCTAACAAGGCTGACGCTGGAG
The DNA here is from genome assembly GCA_036675025.1 of Candidatus Sumerlaeales bacterium. Classification (GTDB taxonomy): domain Bacteria; phylum Sumerlaeota; class Sumerlaeia; order Sumerlaeales; family Sumerlaeaceae; genus JAKFFN01. Next base: position 11,035 of record JAKFFN010000375.1, read on the forward strand.
ATTGTGGCAGTAACACTGCTGGGATTGCAACCCCCGCAAGATATTGAAAAGCTATCTACTGCTTTGGCAGATAGCCAGGGAGCCGCGGTTCGGCTGATGAAACTAGGGGTGAAATTACCCGAATGGCTGCCAACGCCGGGAAACCTGCAACTAAAACGCAGCGTAGAAGTGATGGATTCTCTTGTGCTGCCGGTGATTGCGGATAAACGAAGACAACTTGCAGCTGGATCTGAGACGGGAACCGATCTCCTATCAATGCTAATTTCTGCAATGGACTCCGAAGATCCGAAGCGGCGTTTGTCCGATGAGGAATTGCGGGATGAAGTTGTCACCATGTTCCTGGCCGGCCACGACACCACTGCTAACCTGCTGACGTGGACCATGTATCTGCTCTGTAAAAATCCTACGACGTGGGTCAGGCTGCAGCGTGAAATTGACGACGTGTTTCGAGGCGAGGAACCGAGCGCCGATAAACTTCGTAATCTAAAGTTCACCTACATGGTTCTGAAAGAGGTGATGCGACTGTACCCCCCTGTTTACCTGATCCTGCGAGAGCCTGTGAAAGATCTTACACTTGGCACTTTTCAACTGAAAATGGGCCAGATGGTGATGCTGTGCCCGTGGCTCCTGCATCGGGACGAGCGCTACTTTGAAGACGCTGAGACATTTAACCCTGATCGCTTTACGGCTGATCTGCTTGCGATAGTTCCGCCTGGAACATACATTCCTTTTGGGGAAGGCCCGCACCAATGCATCGGCAGAAACTTTGCTGTGATGGAGGCGTTGCTGGTTCTGGTAACCATTGCGCAGAAAGCGACTCCGAAATTGCGTGATAGTCGGCCTGTAGTTCCGGAACCGCTGATCACCCTCGGCGTGCGCGGAGAGATCAACATCACACTCGAGCCCAGGACAACATGACGGATACTGCGCAGGATACTCAGAGCAACCAGGGTGTTGCTGAAGAATCGACCCAGCGCCAGAAACCGGGCATTAAGCAGACTTTGAAGCGCTTGATTGCCGTGGTGGTGTGGACGAGTGCGCTTTATACCATATACCAGGCAACGAACCGCTATCACCTGTACACGCCAACATTATTGCCCATGACGAGACTGGATTACGCTATTCCGTTCTGGACGTGGACAGTAGTGCCGTACTTTATGCTGATATGCGGCATGTATCTGCCGGCGCTGGTAAAAGATGTCACTCACTTCAAGCGAACGCTTGCTGCAATAACAGTAGGAGTGTTGATCAACTACACAATCTTCTTTTTGTGGCCGACGACTTACCCGCGCCCACCTCTGCCTGATGGGACTATGTTCTACGATGATTGGTACCGGTGGCTGACTGTCATTGATACGCCGGCAAACTGCTTCCCTTCCGGCCATATAACAGCGCCGGCGATTGGGTGCTGGGCTATGTCCAGGCAATACCCGAAGTGGAGGTGGCTGATGTGGTTGGCTTTTGTTCCGCTATCGCTGACAATTCTCACCACGAAACAACATTATGTTTGGGATTTGCTTGGCGGTCTGGCGACTGCCGTGATTGGAATTGCAGCAACACGCGGTATGGCAGGAAAGCGAGCTACTTAAGCATGGCCAGTAGGCGTGGGTAATCGATTTTCGCGTTGTGCCGGCGGTCAACCGGTATCTCGGGCAACACACGGACGTCATCCAGCATAGCCCACGGCATAAGATTATTGATGTCTTCATGGTCTGGCTTGGATTTACCAGGGCAGACTTCTATGAAAAGTACACGCCGCCCTTTGTGATTAAGCAGTGCTGCCCGGCTCACGGCTTCGTGCTTAAGTGCCACCATTTCGACCGCAAACGGATACAACTCTCCCCGGCCATCGCGGACGACACTGTTGCATCGCCCAAGCAGCCATAGGCGCTCCTGATCATCCATGTATCCTGCGTCGCCGGTGCGGTGCCAGCGCTTACCATTCACATTAAATTTCGTCTCTTCGTCACCGCGCCCATCCAGGTATCCTTTCAGCACGTGATCACCCGTTACGACAATTTCTCCGCGCTCACC
>JAKFFN010000212.1:0-2109 GCA_036675025.1 Candidatus Sumerlaeales bacterium
CTGAGCGGCATGCAGAGCCAGGGCGCCGCAACGCTTTCAGCCGACGCGGAAAAGGCGCTGAAGCAGTTTTCTTACCGCGTGGGAACGTTTCTGAACCTGCCGGGCGAACTGAAGATTGTGCCCATGGAAGGGCAGCCTGACACCTGGCTGGCTCCGCTGCACCTGCAGCGCCCCGAGCTGATGGCTGATACCGATCCGGAGTTTGCCCGCGACCTGGCCGCACTGGACAAGACGGCCGAGCCGTTGAAGTCCATGTTGGCGCTGGACGCTGCATTGCAAAACGCCTACATGACGAAAAACGGCGAAGGTGTGGCCGAGGCGACATCAACTTTCCTGGCAGCGGCTCAGCAGGATGACACTTATATAGCTGACCTGAAGCGGAAAATGGACTACTGGCAGACGACATTCCACCCCTTCAAGCGGTCTGCCCAGCTGTTCATGCTATCGTTCTTCGCGTTCCTGGTTTATATGGCGCTGATCCGCAAGAAAGTAACTGGCGCGACCGGCGACGACGCCGACGGTGGCAGTAACGGTACCGGGCTTGTTGACGGCCGTGCGGAGGAATACAGCCGCCGCGCTGAGCCTGCAGCCTCGCCTGTGGCCACAGCTCTCCAGGGCCTGCAGCCGAACATGGCCATGGCCGGTGCCGGTGCAGACGCTGGCGCATCTGCAGGCTTTGCTGCCGGAGGCGAGTTTGCCCCTGCTAACGCTGGTTTTGATCACACCGGAGCCCTCCATTACGGTGACCCCATGGCCACAGCCGCTCTAGAAGTGCCAAAGGGCAGCCGGTTCACCTGGGGCATCGCCTTTGGGTTCATGGTACTCGCCACGCTGATGCTGATGGCGGCCCTCGCTAATCGCGCCTACCTGGGCGGGCGCATGCCGGTCTCCAACATGTATGAATCCATTACCTTTGCCATGGGTGCCTTTGCCATCCTGGCGCTGATTTTTGAAGGCGTTTACCGCCGCGGGTGGGTCGGTGTAGGCGCGTCACTGGCCGGCTGGGCTCTTATGACCATGGCCAACTCAATGCCGCTGCATGCGCGCAAGGTTGATCCGCTGGTTGCAGTGCTGAACTCCGTCTGGCTTAACTGGCATGTGACATCATTGCTCATCAGCTACAGCTGCTTCCTTCTGGCCTTTGTTACGGGAATCCTGTTTCTGATCAAAGAGATGACCGGAAACCGTGCAGGTGTGCTGCCGCGCGCAGAGACGTTTGAGTATCTTACCTATCGCTGCGTCCAGATCGGGTGGCCACTGTTAACTCTTGGCATATTCCTGGGCGCTGTGTGGGCCAATACGGCATGGGGCAGCTTCTGGAGCTGGGATCCCAAGGAAACCTGGGCGCTCATCACCTGGCTCACATACACAGTTTACCTGCACTTGCGCATCAACCTCGGCTGGAACGGACGCAGGTCTGTCGTCGCAAGCATGTTTGGTTTTATTATGGTTCTGGTTACCTACTTCGGCGTTTCCTACCTGCCGGGGCTGGCGGGCGGAATGCATTCCTACGCCGAGCCGATTCAGCGATAAAAAACAGGCACGTATTAAGCGTTACATTTTTCGTGCAATCGTATAATTGATATAAGATGAAAAGGGAGTGTTAATCCGACACGGCGAGTGTTGTCGCCGTGCAATCAGCGATGACGGAGATCGGATTGGTGCCATGATGACGGAACAGAAAATCACAAGTGGACATGAGGTCGAAGATTCGATCTCCTTTGCGGCCATGCCGGACCAAATTGTGGTAATCCGCATAGCAGGCCGGGGAAGTTTTCATAACAGCATGGAATTGCGCCGGCTGGCAGAGGCGCTGACGCAGACCCCTCGTGATGGGCAGGGATCCCATCCCCGGTTCATTATCGACCTGGAAGAGTGCATCACCATGGATTCGACCTTTATGGGCGTGCTTGCCAGTATTGGTCTTAACCAGCTCAGGAACTCCGGCGAAAAGCTGGTGGTAGTGAACGTTAACGAGCAGAACATGCGGCTGCTGAAGACCCTGGGTCTTACGCAGTTCCTCAACGTTCGCGAAATGCCTGCGCACGCTCCTATTGATGATGCCGAATTCCAGTGCCTGATACGCGAAGATGTCTCGCGGACAGACCG
>JAKFFN010000374.1:0-13063 GCA_036675025.1 Candidatus Sumerlaeales bacterium
CTCAGGCCCAATAACAGCGGCTACAGCCTGGAAGCGCGTCTGTACGCGGGTGGTCAACTTTTCAGGCGTGCCACTGGCGGCAATTTTGCCCCGGTTGATGATGATGACCCGGGAGCAGGTCATCTGAACCTCGGGGAGTATGTGGGTACTAAGGATGACAGTTCGGCGCCCGGCCATGCTTTTGATCAGCTGGCGCATGTCCGCAATCTGGCGTGGATCAAGGCCCGAGGTCGGTTCGTCAAGGATGAGCACCTTGGGATCGCCAAGGATCGCCTGGGCTAGACCTACGCGCTGGCGGTACCCCTTTGAAAGGTGGCCCAGCAGACGATTCTGCATATCACCCAGGTTGGTTTCTTCGATGGCGGTTTTTACAAATGGTTTTCTCTCGCGCTTGCCGTAGCCCTTGGAGTGGGCGACAAAATCGAGAAAATCCACTACTGTCATATCCCGGTACAGGGGCACGCCCTCGGGCATGTAGCCGATAACGCGACGCACTTCATCAGGTTCATTTACCACATCAAAGCCAGCAACGGTGGCTTTGCCTGACGTAGGTGGGAAATAACAGGTGAGTATGCGCATGGTGGTGGTTTTGCCGGCGCCATTGGGGCCGAGAAAGCCGAGGATTTCTCCCTGGAACAACTCAAAGGAGAGACCATCGACAGCGCGCACATCGCCAAACTGCTTTATGAGGTTTTCAACGCGAATCATAAGTGAGAATTCGTTTTCAAAGTTTCCCTGCTCAAACTATGGGCGTAATCGCCGTTACTAGCTGGAAGCCTGCAGCGCTCGCTTCAGCGCCAGCAGCATTCCCAGGTGTATCCCATCGTGCATCAGACTAAAATTGAGGGCGTCCGCTGGCGTCTTTAAAACGACGCCTACGGAGGTCGTGTAGGGCTGGAGCAACTGCTGATCACCGCGATCCTTTACGGATTCAAAAAGACGACCACTGAGCGGGACCATATCATCAACAAGATCAGCGTAAGAAGGCAAGGCAGCAGGATCAGCCCAGTCAGCAGGAGACGTTCCCTTGGCAAACCAGCTGCGGAATTCTTCCGGCACACCAAGGGGTTCCTGGAGGAGCCCATGGGTAAGCAGCGCCGGCGTAATCAGAAGGTGACCTGCATGCCAGCGGGCATTGTTATGCCAGCTGGGGGGAATAGTGTCTGCCTGCTCGGTCGGTATGGACTTAAGCAGCTTCACAATCATCTGGCGGGTGCCAAGGGTTTGCTCAATGAGAGTATCCAGCGTAATCATGACCCCGATAATTCAGGTCCGAAATCGGCCGCCGCAAGGATAAAACGTATCTGGATCGAGAGAAACAGATGGGAATCACCTGCCGGTGGGCGTGTTGCTGTTTTTAGTGTTTTGTTAATCAATTGCCTGCGGTTTCTGTTTGCGGGGTTTTGATTTCCAGCGGCGGTGAAGCCAGAAGTAATCTTCCGGATATCGACGGATAACTTCTTCCAGAGCCCTGGTGTGGTGCTGGGTTATGCGTTTTACTTCTTCTTCGCGGTCTGCTGTGGAATCTGGCCAGAGAGGAGGGTAAATTATCAGCTTCAGATGGCGCTCTTTGTCAGGTAACCGCACGCAAAAAGCCGGCAATACAGGAAGTTCAAGTGCAAGGGCGAAACGGGCGGCCCCCGGGGCCGTACTGGCCGGTTTGCCAAAAAAGTCTACAAATATGCCGCGCTTCCGGGCATCCTGATCGCCGACGAAGGCGACCCATTTGCCAGCGCGGGCGGCGTCGACGATGCCTTTCATTGTTCCTTTAAGCTGCAACACCTCCAGGCCGCGGGCGGCGCGAGATTTCAGGATCTCCTTGTCGACAAGTGGATTGTGCATAGCCTTGGCGACTGCTGCGAGAGGCAGATTTTCTCGCTTGCTCATACCCGAGAGTGCTTCCCAGTTTCCCATGTGGCCGGTAATGACCAGCCCCCGACGGTTTGCCTTGTTCATGGGCTCAAGGTATTCGTGATAACCTTCCTGGTCGCGAAACTCATCCCAGCCTTCACTTCCGATGGGGTTTGGCTGGAGGAATTCGAAGAAAGTGAGTACGCAATTCTGCCAGCTGCGGCAGCCTATAGCCCGGCGCTCGGCTTCAGATTTTTCGTTGCCAAAGGCGATGTTCAGCTGGTCGTCGATGGTTTTGCGCCGGATGCGAAGAACATTGTATAACATCCAGCCGGCGGCATCTGCCGCCACAATCATTGCCGGGCGGGGTACAAATTTTAACACGCCGGACACCAGCTTCCATCCCAGGTACTCGAAATAGTGCTGCAAAGTTGCTCGATTATGGGCCATAACTGCTTTGCCTGCGCTCCCCTACTTCTTCAACTCGGCAGCGAGCACCTGAAGGCGGCTTATCTCATTCTTAACCGTGGCCTGATGTTTATCCACCTTTTTCCGGAGAATGCGCAGGTCGGCGCGTACACGGGCGGGGGCGGTGCCACCGGTGTGGGTTTTTCGGCGGGCGATGGCCTGTGGGGTGCCGACATCGAGTTTCATCTTTTTGCTGCCGGCTTCATCGGCCAACTGGCGCACGATATCGAGGTCAATCTCACCTTTGTCTTCACTGAGGCGGACGGCTTTACTGGCTATTTCATAAGTGGTACGGAAAGGCAGGCCGCTTTCCTGGGCAAGCACGTCAGCTACATCGACAGCGTTTACAAAGTTTTCGCGCGCGCTTTTTTCCGCGGCGGCGACGTTAATTTTCAGGGTTTCGAACACGCCGCGAAAGATGGCGGGGGCGTCTATGGATTCATCGAAGGCGTCGAGGATTAAGTACTTTGTCCACTGGGTGTCGCGGTTGTAGCCCGACAAGGCGCCGCGGGCGATGCCAAAAAGGGCGGCGGTGAGTTGCTGAATGACGACCGCCTTGGCGCGAGTAACCTCTGCGAAATCGGGGTTACGTTTCTGCGGCATGATGGATGAGCCGGTTACGTAACGGTCGGCAATTTCGATAATGTTAAACTGGGGCGCGCTGAGCAGGATGATATCCTGGGAGATAATGCTGAGGTGAGTCATCACGAATTCAATAGTGGTGGCGGCGTCGGCTTCCATCTCCCAGCGGTTGGTGATGCAATCGAGGCTGTTGCCCTGCACAGCGGCAAAGCCCAGGAGTTCGGCTGTGCGCTCACGGTTTATGGGCCACGACGTGCCAAAACTAGCGGCGGCACCCAGGGGGCTGACATTGACGCGGCGATAGCAGGACTCGAGGCGCTCGAGATCGCGCGTGAGGGACTGAGCATAGGACGCAAACCAGTGGCCGACGGTGGTGACGCTTGCAGGCTGATAATGGGTGTAGCCGGCCACGGGGACGTCAGCAAATTCGTCCGCCCTGTCCATGATGGTATTGGCAAGATCAGCGACCAGGGCTGAGAATTCGAGCAGGCGCTGCCGAATAAACATGCGTACGACCGTGGTTGTCTGATCATTCCGGCTGCGACCGGTATGCATGACGCCAGAGATATCTTTGCCAAGCTGCTTGGCCACATAGTGTTCGATGTTGGTGTGAACGTCTTCTTTTTCAGGCGCAAGTGCCAGGGAGCCAGAAGTGATTGCGTCTTCAAAGCCGGTGACGGCCCGGCGAATCTTCTTTGCCTGATCCCCAGAAACGATTTTCTGCTCCGCCAGCATGGTGATATGGGCGCGGTTTTGCCAGCAGTCGAAAGGTACAAGCACGGCGTCGGCCATCGGGCGAACGGCTACGTCGCGGCCGGCGCAATAGGCGATATTGCGCATCTCGGGGGCTTCCTTCAGACGCTCACCCCAGAACTGCTGCTTAGGCTGAGATGTCTTTGCGGTTTTGCCAGGCTTGGATTTTTTCGCGGCCGTCACTGGGGGTCCTTCTTAATAGTTTATCGGGTAAAAAGAAAACGGGGGCAGGCTGTGCACCTGCCCCCACTACAGTGTTTTGCGGATATTCTTGCGAGGTTAGTCGCGGCGGCCTGCCAGCAGCATCAGAATCCTGATGAACATATTGATGAAATCGATGAACAGCGAGAACGCGCCGGCAACCCAGTCTTCGGGCCCGTAGCGGTGCATGATTTCGCTGGTATCATAGAGAACAAAGCCTACGAACACCAATAGACCCGCGGCGGTGATGCCCATATGGTAGGCCCAGCTATCAATCCAGATGCCCATGACCATAAAGCCGACAAGAATCCAGAAGCCGGTCCAGACAAAGCCTTTCATAAAGGAGAAGTCTTTCCCGCTGATAAGCACATAAGCTGAGAGACTGCCGAAGGCAAAGACGGTAAGGCCCAGGGCCTGCCAAATAATACTGAGGGCGCCGTTAGCCTGGGCTACGGCGTAGAGCAGGAGTGGGCTGATAAAGAAGCCGGTAAAGGCCGTAAAAAAAAGATAGGCGAAGATATTAATTCCGCGGACGCGCACCACGGCGCCGACCATGAAGGACAGGGCGAGGTATCCCAGGAACAGCATCCACATGCCGCTACCCTGCATCATTGTACGAACAATATGGGTAGGATCAGCAGCGGCCTGTAGCGCCAGCACAACGCCAGTGCCAATGGATACGCCGACTCCGACGGTGAGCATTGCGTAGACTTTGCGCAAAAACGCCGCGCGAGTGACCGGTGATGAATTAGCAACAACTGGAGCGCTGCCGTAACCAGCCTCCTCCAGTGTGCCGGCGTATGACCGGTAGTCGTTTCGGTTATCCATGACGTGCTCCAATTCCCCAAGTTATGGTAGTATGACACATACAGAAGTGATGGAAATGCATGCCGCCCAAAAGTCGATACTTTCAATTACGTTTTTCAGAATAAATTGGATAGGCTAAGGCTAATATCGCAAGCGTCCGGCAGTTAGGGCCGTGAGCGGGAATAGCTCAGTTGGTAGAGCGCCACCTTGCCAAGGTGGAAGTCGCGAGTTCGAGTCTCGTTTCCCGCTCCATTTTTTTTGCCTATGCGTCGCTCAAAATAAGACATATAGTAAATAAGCCCGGAGCTTTCGCTCCGGGCTTTTGATTTTTGTGCTATTGCGCGCCGGATACTCCGAAGAGAATGATGCCGGGGCTGCCTTCGGCAGATTGAAGTTTGATGGAGTCTATGCTTTCTGCCGGCGTCGGGTTTTCCCACTTCAGCACGTGGATGGCTGCTCCGCCCTGTCCTGGTTCCGGAGATTCTGATTTCCAGGCCAGAGGCGCGAGCAGGGTCTGGCGGGCATCGGTGATGCTGAGGATGTTTTTCCCGTAGCGGAGTTCAATTTTGTGTTCGCTGCCGTTCTGTAGGATCACCGTCACGGTTCCAATATTTGAACCATCAGGAACCCAGGCGTTAGTGGCCATGGCCAGATATACGTTTTTTGCAGATTCTTCGACAGGCAGCGTGACACCGGATGCGGCATTAGGCGGGCTAAAGGCTCCTGCAAGCTGCACGGCGGCGAGTTGGCCGTTTTTCCCAGATAACTGGAAATTATAGCTGCCGAGAGCGGTCTGTCCGGGCTTTATGCCGGTAAGGGCGCTTTCTGCCAAGCCGAGGTCGGCGGGGCTGATGACAGTGGCGGCAGAGCTGATATCGGCCCTCCAGCCCTTAATGGAGCTGCCGCCAAGGTACTCGCCGTTCCAGCGGCGCAGGAATTCTTCCTGGAAATCGAATGGCACTTCTTTAGAGTCGGCGTATCCGCCCGTCCAGGCGGCTTCCGCAGCCAGAACGTAAGCGGAGTATTGCTCCACGCTACCGAGAAGTGATTCCATATCAAAAGAATACCCGGCCCAGGTGGTCTGGATGAGGCCGAGGCTTTGAGTTGTTTGCTCGCGCTGCTTTTCTGCTGCTTTGGCGAAACGGACGATGTTATCGGGAGCGAACCAGGTGCAGGCGATGGCGTCGAAACCTTCGCTGTTGAAGATGCCCAGGCTCTTGTACTCGTCGACGGGCGCGGCTTTGTAGTGCCAGTCGGCGATCATGATGTCTTTCGGCAGCAGGCTGCGGCGCCGGGCGGATTCTTTCCTGTTGTCGGCAAGCGTGGCGTCAGGCGCCTCGCCGGGAGCAAGGAACATGTCGCCCCAGATCATGGTGCGGATGCCCTTCTCCTTCAGGAACTTGTAGTAGTGAACGGTATCGTTGATGAGGAGCTGAGTGGCGCCGATGGCTTTGTTGGCCGGTTTTTTTGGGAAGCCGTCCATGCTGACTTCATCGTGGCCGATGTGCATGATTGTCGGCTTAAACATCTCAATGGCTTCATTATAGATGCCTTCGCAGATCTCGTAGACTTTGGGATTGCTGGGATCGTAAGCGTACGGATCTTCAGGATCGTCGGCGAGGTAGCGCATTTCAGGGCGCTGGAGCAGCCATTCGCTGTGGCCGAAGGTGTTGACCAGCGGGATTACGTCGATACCCTGGTCTTCCGCGCATTTGCCAACGGCTGTTGCGGCAGCTTTGTCCATGCCCAGCATATCGCTATGGATCTGCGGCTGGGTCTCCCATTTGACGTAATCGACCTGGTAAACCAGGTTGTTAATCTTTAGTGGAGCCAGGATTTCGGAGATCATCTTGATCTGAAGATCGCGGGCGTCTTTTCCGGTAAAGAAGTGTATTCCGCGGAATGGCAGCGATGGGTAATCGTAAATGTCGCAGCGGCGGAAGCCCAACTTATCACCTTCATCGGCACGGATGAGCTGCTCCAGGCTGCGAAGGGCATTGCGAACTCCGTCGGCGGTTCTGGAAACTGCCAAAATGCCATCTTTGCCGACGGAAAGGCGGTATGCTTCTCCGGATTCAGAGGCAAGGCTGCCGCCATCTTTGTCCGGGCTGATGCGGATGAGAGCTTCTTTTTCAGATGCAGGCTTAAACGTGAGGCCGTAAACCCGGGACAGACGTTTACTGTATTCCTGCATAATTTTGTCACCGCCGATTAGCGCTGCGTCAACATAGACTGCAACTTCAGTTCCTGCGGGAAGGGATCCTTCGCCCCAGGTAATTTGTTTCGGAGTTGGTATAACACGGTCTTCAGCCGGCTGAGTTTTATAGACCACTTCGTTTCTCTGTAGCTCAACTTCGGCTTTCAGTGGCGACGAAGCAGCGGCATCCTTTTTCGGCGGGAAGGTCATAATGATCTCATAGTTAAGCTTTTCCTTAGCCTGCAACTCTGATCCGAGCACGCCAAACCAGTAAAACTTCTGCCCTTCCGCCCACTGGTTTCGCCGGTAATCCACGAGGGAGATTTCGGCATCGCCTTTGACTTCGATTGTCAGGGGGCCTTGCGGCAGTTCAAACTCAGCTTTTTTAAAGTCTGCGAGGATCATGCTGCTGCGGGGCTCAGTGCCTTGGGCCCAACGGGGTGTGGTGCCGCTGGTGGTTGATCCGTCTTTCAGCTGAGCAGTCCACTTGCGGTTCATCAGCCAGGCCTCGCTGATGGACGCGAGGCGGTTTTCGAGAACGCCGCGGGTGTTGCTCGTATTCTCAAGTTCAACGGCAATGCGCAGCTTCCTCCCGGGGAGAAGTTCGAGAGTCTGGGTGGCTTCAATGACATCAGCGCGAGAGCTGACAAGGGGAATGACTAAACCTTCCGCGCCCGGCAAAGACGATGTTGTTTCAGCGGAGTCCAGACGCTGGCGGTCGTCATTGTACCCGTAGTAGCGTTCCTTCCACGCTGGATCGACCACAAACAATTTGCTGACACCACTAAAGGGGGCGCCGTCTACGCTTATTTGATAGCCATCGCTGCCGCCAATTTTCAGCTCAATTCCATCTTTGCGCAGCGTTTGTGTCTCTTCCCGCTTTTCGTCCGCAGAACCTATTCCTGCCAGGACGACGAGGCACAAAAGTAAAAATCTATTCCGCACAACTTTCTCCTTCGTAGATGAACGCTCTCAACGCGGCTGATAGAGAAGTGCGAAAAACGGGCATGCAACGCGTTTCTCTCTTGTCGCGTGCAACAGTTGTTGCGGTGTTTAGCCTTGGTAATCAACCAGGCGCCGCAGTGCCTTAATAAACTCTGATCGAGGAATCTCCCGGGCGCCAAACGTGGCCAGGTGCTCCGTGTTCATCTGGCAGTCTATCAGGCCAACGCCGTCCGCGCGCAGGTGTTGCACCAGATGAACGAAAGCGATTTTTGAAGCATCTGTTACGGTGTGGAACATGGATTCGCCATAGTACATGTCGCCAATCCGAACTCCGTAGAGGCCGCCGACCAGTTCGTTATTGATCCAGGTTTCCACGCTGTGGGCATAGCCAAGCCGGTGGAGTTCACAGTAGGCGTGGAACAGTTCCGGCGTTATCCAGGTGCCGTGATCCTCGTCACCCCGTTGGGTGATCGCGCACTTCATCATCACTTCTCGAAAGGCGGTATCATAGCGCACTTCGTATCCGCCCCGGCGCAGTCGCTTTTGCAGAGACTTCGAGATGTGTAATTCGTCTGGGAAAAGTACCATTCGAGGATTCGGGCTCCACCAGAGGATCGGCTCTCCAGCGCTGTACCAGGGAAAAATGCCGTGGCGGTAGGCGTCCAGCAGGCGCTCGGGAGACAGATCGCCGCCAACGGCCAGCAAACCATTGGGATCTTCCAGCGCATCGTCCACGGGTGGGAAAGGGATGTTCCCGCGCAAGATGCACAATCGGAATTCGTTATTTGCGGTCATTTACTGCCACGCTTAAAGTGCCGATTTCCTATAGCCGGAACTGCTTCAGATCTTTGATTGGATAGAAGGAATCGCGCCAGGTAATTCCACCGCGTTTCAGAGTTATGATCATGCTGCGCAGCATGGCTATCAGCAGAAGCAAAGCGCCTGCCTGGGCCGTAAGGCCGTGGATAGGGCTGAACCTGGCTTTAACCGCAGCGACTGCCGCCACCAAAATCTGCAATGCCAGCGCCACCCCGGAAACTGCTCTCGCCCCTGTGGGCCCGAACCAGATACCGATCCAAGGCCAGACAAAGAGAATCAGCACGCCGACGCACATGGCCAACGTTTTGGTCACGCTGTAATTGGTGGAGGCGAAGAAGTTTTTTTCCAGGCCCTTGATTGTCGCCCACAGGTCTTCCTGCCAGCGGACTTTGATCTGTCCCATACCCCAGGCCAGGCGGATTTTCCCGCCGGAAAACTTAATGAGTTTGCCGAGACCGACATCATCGACTACCTGCAGCCGCAGGAATTTGTGCCCCTGGATCCGGCGGTATATTTGTGTGCTTACCATGTTGAAGGCCCCCACGCCTACGTACTTGCCGGAGTTACGGATCATGGCGCGGTGGGGCGGGAAACCCAGCATGAACGACAGCGCAAAAACATTAAGCATCGCGTGCTCAAAAAAGGTATCAGCAACGGTCTCTGGAAAGGCAGTAAACTGATCCGCCTCTTCGCGCTTCGCGTAGGCATGAGATCGAAGCAAAACACCCGGGGCAAATTCCACATCTGCATCGGCAAAGAGAATGTAGTTACCGGTAGCAGCTTCGCCGCCCTGGTGCAGCGCGTTACATTTGCCGAGCCAGCCCTCAGGCAATTCCGTGATGTGAAGAGGTTTTATCCGCTCTGGATTTTCAGCAGCCAGGCGGTCCAGGATTTCGCCGGTTCTATCAGTGGATCGATCGTTTACGACTATGATTTCACAATCCGGATGTTCCTGCGCTGCCAGGCTGCGCAGGGCTTTTTCAAGGTGCTGTTCCTCATTGCGAGCCGCCACTACCACGCTGAGTCGCCCCAGGGTCTGCAGTTCAACAGCATCGGGCTCGGGCAGGTTTTCCAAACGCGGTACGCGTTTCAGGCCAAGTCGGCCATTGATCATTAACTGAATCCATGGCAGCAGCGCTGCCACGGCGAGAATATACCATAACATAGCTAAACCTCCACCCCAACGTGAAGACTTCGTCAAGCTTCCACTGCGGGTCCTTTCGTGGATACAGGATGCGTGGGCGAGCAGTTGAAACTGTGATCTGGTGACACAGAAAAACCTCTGCCTGACAGCAGGTGTTTCAAGCTAACACAGAATGAAATTTTCAGCCGACACCGAAGAGGGACGTTAATATTTAAGTCAAGCTAATTCAGGTATATACAAAACGATAAAGTCTGGCATACTCTCTGCAAATACAGGCAGCAGTAACATGAGATCATGGAGGAAAGAAAGATGACATTTGGATCATTGATTCACCGTAACAATCCATGGAACGACCTTGTGTCGCTCCAGGAAGAAATGAACCGTTTGTTCGAGAGCTCAATGGGCGTTCCTCAAAGATCGGCGGGGCTAATGGGCTCTGATTTTGTACCCGCTGTTGATATCCTGAGAAGCAACGACAACATTATCATCCGGGCAGATGTCCCCGGAATGACTAAGGATAACCTGGACATCACGGTGCTGAACAACCGCCTGTTTATTAGGGGCGAGAAAAAACGCGAATCTGAAGCAGACGAAAAGAACGCTCACCGGCTGGAGCGCTTTTATGGTTCCTTTGAGCGCGTAGTTGATCTTCCTGCGCCGGTCGATCCGGAAAAGATCAAAGCCACATTCCGGGATGGCGTTCTTGAAGTTACAGCGCCTGTCCGTGAGGAAGCCAAACCCAGACGTATTGCTCTAGAAGTGAAGTAAGCTTCAAAAGGAGTGCGAAACGATGACGAACATTACCAAACACGAAACCGAAAATCAGGTAGCAAATCTGCAAGAGAGTAAGAGTCAGCGTCCACAGGAGCGTGTCATACCACCACGTGCTTCAGTGCACGAAACACAGGATCATGTAATCCTTGAGCTGGAAATGCCAGGTGTGGCGCGGGACTCTATCGATGTGAATGTAGAAAACGACGAATTGGCGGTATCGGGGCGGAGAGTGCTTCCGGTAGACGAAGGGGTACAATGGCTCCACCAGGAGCGTCTTCCTTTCAATTATCGCCGCGCGTTCGTGCTGAGTGACCGCATCGATACAGCAAATATTAGTGCAGATTATACTGATGGAGTACTGAAACTTACGCTGCCAAAGGCAGTGCAGGCAAAGCCTAGAAAGATAGCAATCGAGTAAAACTCCAAGCCAAACCGGCGACCTCCTCAAAAGGGGGTCGCCTTCTTTTTTGCGTTTGGCGCGATAGGCGAAGAACTATTTATTGCGGGCCTTCACTTTCGCCTAATACCGCGTGTGCATCTGGAATGGCCGAATCACCAGCCCTTCGACCTGCGGCCCACTTTACGGCGTTTACAAGCCAGTAGTTTAGTCTGGGCGACAACTCCGGGTGCGGTCCAAATGCGACAACCCGGCCGCTGCCATAGTTAGCTGCAATTATGGCGTCGCGGCCGGCCATCTGGCCACCTGGAGCGCCTTCAGCGGCCATGTCTGTTACATACCTGACGAGAGGCACGTAAGGTTGCAACTTTGGATTATCCGCAGGCTTAAATATGGGACCGTTTTCATACCACATGATGCGGGAAGAGTTTACATCAGAAGCTCCAACCACCTTGACCCCAATCATTGCCTCGCCACGCGCCCAGTGCTCGCCATCATGGTTCTCGGCATTAATAATATCAAGGGCCCTGCCGGCCTCACTACCACCTTTTGCTACGTAATATCCGCCGGCGCAAATAGCCACCAGGCCCTTACCGCTTTCTATGCTCGCAGCAATTCGCTTTCCGGCATCAACCCCGACTGCGTTAGCTTCGCCGCTACCGGTTCCACCGGGAAGGAGAAACACGTCGTACTCAACCATGAATCCTGGTGAACGCACTGTTTCCGTAGTAACTTTATCGACGGTAATGCCCGGTTGATCAGATAGTACTTTATATACGGCCTCTCGACTTTTGCCGTCGGTACATCCGGCATCAGCAAAGAGAGCCACCCGCACGGGCGTAGTGGATGCATCTTCAGATAGCTGCCCTGCCCCGTTGGCCATTGTAGACACGGTAAGTATTATGACTGCTGAGATGCGAACGTGCAAGTTTAGGTCTCCCGCTATTGCTCATTAAAAAAATCGATTTTTTAGGGTCTGTTGTCCAATTCGCATAAACTCTGTCGTCATGTCAATGAGCACCGCAAAATGCAACTGTTCGATCCAGTTCGAAAGGCACAGCAATGAGTTCAAATATCAGCGGATCTTCAGAAACCCTTAGTAACCATCCTGTTGTGGGCAGAGACGAGTGGACTGCAGCGAGGATAGCACTTCTACAGAAAGAAAAGCAACTCACGCGATTGAACGCAGAACTTGCCGAAGAGAGGCGCCGGTTGCCGTGGGTGAAAGTGGACAAGAATTACATATTCGACACCCCGCAGGGTCCAAGGTCTCTTTCCGACCTGTTTGATGGACGGAGCCAGCTTTTTGTGAAGCATTTCATGTTCAGCCCGAACTGGACCGAGGGGTGCACTGGCTGCAGTTTTGAATCTGATCACCTTGAGGGCGCCGTGCAGCACCTACATCACCACGATGTTACTGTGGTGGTAGTGTCCCGGGCGCCGTTGGAAAAGCTTCAGGCGTTCAAGAAGCGTATGGGCTGGCACTTTAACTGGGTCTCATCGGCAGGCAATGATTTCAACTTCGACTACCACGTATCGTTCCCTCCTGAAGATGTCGCAGCGGGAGAAGTCTATTACAACTATGGCAAGGAAGCCAGCTCAATTGATGAGCTTTCAGGAATGTCTGTCTTTTATAAAGACGAAGCTGGCCAGGTTTATCATACTTATTCCACATACGGCCGCGGTGCTGAGTACCTCATTGGATCGTACGTTGTTCTAGATATGACACCAAAGGGTCGCAACGAAACAGGGCCTAACCATAACCTGACAGACTGGGTGCGGCATCATGATAAGTACGATGTTAATGGGCAAGTCGACTTTGTCGGGCAATCCAGAACTTTAGACAGTGGAGATAGCGGCTGTGGTTGTTCTTCCGAAGAGAGCGAAACTTGAGAACCTCGCACTGTTGCCATGCTGTTAATACCGGGCCGGGCATTATGCAACGGGCGCTGACGTTTCTACAGTGGCTGATTCCTGGTACTGTGCTGGTACTAATGCCCAAGTGTCCCATTTGCCTCGCGGGTTACCTGGCACTTTTCACGGGAGTCGGCGTTTCTGTAACCACTGCCTCGTGGATTCGCTGGTTGCTGTTGGCCTTGTGTATGCTGAGCCTGCTCTACCTGCT
>JAKFFN010000039.1:0-2107 GCA_036675025.1 Candidatus Sumerlaeales bacterium
CGCTGGCAATCCTGAAGTTTTTATTGCCATTCATCGGTATCCACACCGTCTATGAACTGCAACGCGATGAATACCTCTATTACCAACAGGGCCTCCATCCCGCCTGGGGCTATCTCGAAAATCCACCACTGCTTTCATGGATGGCTACAATCTCATCATGGCTCGGCGGATCGGAATGGAGCATCAAAATATGGCCCGCATTACTGGGCGCACTCACCCTCATCATGGCATGCATCCTCGCGGCACGATGGGGTGGCAAAGCATGGGCTCAGGCTGTTACTGCATTGGTATTCATCCTCGCTGCCTTCGCCCGCGTTCACCTTCTTTTCCAACCGAATATCATCGATATCTTCGCGTGGACGGCCTGTATCCTGATGCTCGTGCTTTTTCAGCAGACATCTCAAATCCGCTACTGGTACGGCTTCGCCGCCGCGGCAGTGGTTGGATTCTATGGCAAATACACCATCCTCTTTCTCCTCGCTGCCATAGCCATCGGATGGCTCTTCACCAGCCAGCGCAAACTGTTTTTATCACGCCATCTTTATATCGCCCTCGGCATCGCACTGCTGCTGGCGCTGCCTAATATTTACTGGCAGTACCAACAGAACTGGCCCCTACTTCACCATATGCAGGAACTGCAGGAAACACAACTGAAATTCCTGAGTCCGCTTAACTTCGTCGCCGAACAATTTCTTTACCTCCTGCCTTTCCTGCCCATCTGGCTGGCGGGCGCAGCCTGGTTCTTCTTCAACGCCCCCTGGCGATGGATGGGCATCACCTTTATCGCACTGCTTACCCTACTCATGCTCGGTAGCGCAAAAGGATATTATGCTCTCGGCATCTACCCTTCCCTCATTGCAGCCGGCGCAGCATTCTGGCAAAAACGATCCGCCACCATCAAATGGCTGCAACCCGCTATCCTCACCGTGGTGATCTTACTGAGTCTGCCCATGATCCCCTTCCTCCTTCCCTTCGCTCCGCCATCAACTATGGCCAATATTTTCAAGACCATGCAGTTTGAAAAAACCGGTCTGCTCAGATGGGAAGACCAGAAAGATCATCCCCTCCCGCAGGACTATGCCGATATGATCGGCTGGAAGGCAATTGCCGATAAGGCAGAGAAGGCATTTCAACAACTTCCCGATTCTGTTAAGCAACATACTGTTGTTTACTGCCGGCATTACGGACAGGCGGGGGCTCTGAAATTTTATAGCCGGGATAAGGATTTCCAGGATCGTGTGATCAGTGATAATGGCAGCTTCCTGCTATGGATAAAACCTGAAATGGATTTTCGCCACCTGCTTTTTGTTGGTCGTAACAATCCCGATGCCGATGATGAGGTCTTTAATCATTTCGCCAGCCGGCAGCTCCTTGATTCCGTCAACATGCCACTGAGCAGGCAGCATGGTGATAAGGTGATCCTCTTCAGGGATGCCGATAGTGTGGCCTCCAGCCTGGCGCGGACGGGCCTTGCAGAAATGAAGCTGCGCTTCCAGCGCTAGCTCCCATTTCCCCTATCTTTGTGCAGCCATATGAACACAATCAACAGACCCATACGCGTACTGGTTGCCAAGGTTGGCCTCGATGGTCACGACCGCGGCGCCAAGGTCATCGCATCGGCATTGCGCGATGCAGGCATGGAAGTGATCTATACCGGTCTCCGGCAAACACCTGAAATGGTGGTGAACGCCGCCCTCCAGGAAGATGTTGATGCCATCGGGATCAGCATCCTCAGCGGTGCACACATGACCGTTTTTCCCAAACTCCTGCAACTGATGAAGGAAAAAAAGATGGATGATGTTCTCCTCACCGGCGGCGGTATCATTCCCGATGATGATATGAAACAACTGTCTGACATGGGCGTTGGAAAACTTTTCGCTCCGGGCACAACCACCACCGAGATCTCCGGTTATATAAGCCAGTGGGTGAAGACACACCGGCAGTTCTGATTCATTTCTTCCCAATAAAAATATTCTCACATGTACCAGACCATCCTCACCGAATTAGCTGAAGGCATACTAACGATCACCGTTAACCGTCCCGATAAACTCAATGCTCTCAACCGCATCGTCATCGAAGAGCTGGCAGAGGTAATCGGCACTGTGTA
>JAKFFN010000023.1:0-12992 GCA_036675025.1 Candidatus Sumerlaeales bacterium
GGAATTCCTCTACCGCGATGAAGACCTCTACCACTTCATGAACACGGAAAATTACGAGCAGGTAGCGCTGAACGGTGATTCCCTTGGCGACGCCGCCAAGTACATGACCGAAGGCATGAAGGTTCAGATCGAGTTTTACGGCACCGAGCCCATTAGCGTTGAACTACCCGGCTCCATCGAACTGGAAGTTGTGGAAACCGAACCTGAAGTCAAAGGCGGCACCGCCAGCAACAGCCCCAAGCCCGCCAAACTCAGTAACGGCGTTACAGTCATGGTTCCTCCCTTCATCAAGCAGGGCGAAATGGTCCGGATCAACCCCCGCGAAGACAAATACCTCGAACGCGTGAAATAACCGCTACTCGCAACTAATACAAGTTTTAGAACTGCCGGCCGCCAGGGCCGGCAGTTTTTTTTATTTTATGGGTCGCTAAGGGTCAGTACGGGGCAATGCGGGAATTGCATAAGACCAACGAGAGTGATTAGTTCCTTCCCTGTTCTTTGAAAATTGAAAGCCCACCTGGCCAGGTTTCCCGACCGGAGCTCTAGAATCTGTTTTTCGTTTTCGGACGATAAGGCGACCAATCTATCGCAAAGCGCGAGACCGCGCGGTTAATAGCAACGGTCATCCCAGAAAGTCCAACCCCTGAAGGGATTCGCGAAGCGCACGAACATTTCCCAGGCTGAAAGTCCAATTCCAACTGAGGCAGGACAAAAATTGACGTTGAATTTCTCCGCGCAAACTACTGGAAATAAACGACTTGCAAAATAAATAAAACGTATTTTGAGTACCTAAACGATTGATTTTAATCGACTTACAGGTTAATTAAAATTAAATTTTTTTTTAGCGCCCGTAATCGAGAATCCTGCTATGCTTAAAAGTGTGCAATAACGTTGGAGAAAACAACCTCGCAGCCCGTCTAACCTCATCACGAACCTGCTCCAGCGTCAGCCAATCCGTCGCAATGATTTCCTCCGGGTTTGGGCGCAACTCGTCATCGGTTATGGTTTTATAAACGGTGATAAACTCATATCCGGTTTCCGGGCAGGCTGCCAGCTTGCTGATTTCCTCTGCGTGGGAGATAAACAGGCCCAGTTCCTCTTCCGCTTCGCGGAACAATGCCAGGTCATAAGACTCGCCCGGACCCAGGTGCCCGCCCACACACTCCCAATGCAGCGGATACTGATCCTTCTTCGCGCTCCGCTGCTGTAACAGAAGCTCTCCCGTCGGCCGAAACACAAACAGGTGTATCGCCCGATGCAGCAGGTTATCGCGGTGGATAATATCCCGTCGTTCCGCACCGATTTCGTTGTCGTCAGCATCCACAATTGCCAGGAGCTCTGCAGGATCGGTAAAGTTTTGCATTCTAAACAAAAGAAGGTGAGAACATAGCCGAATCCTTAAGCCATCTTCTCACCTTCTTACTTTCTCACTTTCTCCACAACTTCAGATGGCCCGGGGCAGCTTGCGATACCGCGCCCGGCGGTTCTCCGTGCTCGTATCGCCAAATTCCTTCTTCTTCCACTGCTCATACTGCTCATAGTTGCCTTCAAACCAGCGCACTTGTGCATCACCCTCAAAAGCCAGCGTGTGGGTGCAGACGCGGTTCAAAAAGAAACGATCATGGCTGATGACCATCACGCAGCCGCTAAAGCCGGAGATCGCGTCTTCCAGCATGCGCAGCGAGTTCACGTCGAGGTCGTTACTCGGTTCGTCCAGCAGGATCACGTTGCCGCCGCTTTTCAGAAGCTTCGCAAGGTGCACGCGATTACGCTCGCCGCCAGAAAGATTTTTCACCATCTTCTGCTGGTCGCCGCCCTTGAAGTTGAACTGCGAAACATAGCTGCGAGCCGGAATCGTGCGCTTGCCAAACTGGATGTCATCATAGCCACCGCTGATTTCGTCAAACACCGTCTTGTCGCCATTCAGGCTATCACGGTGCTGATCCACATGGGCAAGCTGCACTGTACTGCCGACGACCACATTGCCACCGTCAGGCTGCTCCTGGCCGGTAATCATCTTAAACAGCGTAGTCTTACCAGTTCCGTTCGGGCCGATAATGCCGACCACGGCACCCTTTGGCAGACGGAAGCTCAGATCATGGATCAGCTCAACACCGTTATAGCCTTTTGAGACATCGTTAACTTCGATAGTCTGGTCGCCCAGGTGCTCGGCCGGGGCAATGCGGAAGGAGGTCTCGTCACCATCGCCTGCAGCCCGTTCTTGCGCTACAAGGCGTTCAAAGTCAGCCAGGCGATTGCGGCTCAGCTCCTGGTGCTCTGCCGTGTTCATGCGGATCCACTTAAGTTCCGCTTCAAGCGACTTACGCCGCGGCGATGCCTTTTTCTCCTGCTGCGTCAGGCGCTCCAGCTTCTGTTCGATCCAGGAAGAGTAATTGCCCTCAAACGGAATGCCCTGGCCAGCATCCAGTTCAAGGATCCATTTAGTGATGTTGTCGAGGAAGTAGCGATCATGCGTAACAATGATAACGGTGCCCGCATACTCCTTAAGCTGGTTTTCCAGCCAGGCAATGGTTTCCGCGTCAAGGTGGTTGGTAGGCTCATCGAGGAGCAGCATGTCCGGCTGTTCAAGCAGAGCTTTCGCCAGGGCTACGCGTCGACGCTCACCGCCGGAAAGTTTAGTAACGTCCATTTCATCAGGCGGCAGAACCAGAGCATTGCTCGCGACGGCGAGCTTCTGATCAAGATTCCAGCCATCCACGGCTTCGATCTTATCCTGCATGGTGGCCATCTGTTCCAGGGCCTTGTCCATGGCGTCGCCCTCAAGCTCACCCACCTTGTTCGCCAACTCTTCGTATTCCTTTAAAAGGCGGACCGTTTCAGCGAAGGCCATTTCCAGGTTTTCTTTAACGTTCTTGGTCGAATCCAGCTGGGGCTCTTGTGGCACATAGCCAACCCGAACGTTTTTCATTGGTTCTGCGTGACCATCAAAGTCTTTGTCTACCCCCGCCATAATGCGAAGGAGCGTTGATTTACCAGAACCGTTGTCGCCAACGATTCCGATTTTGGCGCCTGGGTAAAAGGCGAGATTGATATCTTTTAGTACGTGCTTCTGGCCGTAGTGCTTGTTAAGCTTGTGAATGGTAAAAACGAATTCTGGCATGGTTTCCTGTGATTGCTTTGCGCGATATTGGCCGGGAATGGTTCGCCCGACTTTGTGGGGCTACAACGCAGGCCCTGATTTGTGCGCTGACAGGGCTGGCTGCTCCCGCGGAATTTCAAATGCAGTTTGCGTTAACAACTTATCAAAGATAGAGCAGGAGAGTGTTCACCATGAAAGATCGAATCTCGTTTCAAAAAGTCCTCCCGGAAGGTTATAACGCTATCCTTGTCTCCAGCAAGTTCAGCAACGATAGCGGGCTGGATAAGGAACTTCAGGAACTTATTAAGATCCGTGCGTCACAGCTCAATGGCTGTGTCTATTGCCTGGATATGCACTACACTGACGCAAAGAAGATGGGTATCAGCGAGCAGAAGCTTTACACCATGACCGCGTGGCATGAGTCGCCCTTCTTTTCAGAAAAAGAGAAGGCAGTGCTTGCCCTTACCGATGCCATGACGCTCGTAGCCGAAGAAGGCGTGGACGATGACATTTATGATGAAGTGCTGGCGCAATTGGGCGAAGAGGATCTTGCAAAAGCCATGATGGCAATTTGCGTAATTAATACCTGGAACCGCCTGATGGTTGCTACCCAGGCACCTCCGGCCAGCTTTAAGAAAAAATAAGAACGAAAATTTTACAAATCTAAAAGGCCGCTGGATTGCTCCAGCGGCCAGTTTCGTCACTTGGCAGAGAAACTATACGTGCCGCTACCGACTTCCAGCACTTCCCGGTCTCTGTCGCGGCCGACGTACTTAACACCGACGGCGTCCTTAACCGGTTTTCCGCCCTCTAATATCTGTGCGCCGGCACGCACCGGAAGCCGCACAATACCCCGGCTGTTAGCTGGAATCTGAACATCACAACTGAACACTTCACTTTCCCGCCTCCAGCTAACCTTCACTGGCCCACGCGGCGACTCAAAGCTCCCGCTGGCGGAATCAACCCCTTTGCCAGGCGTTGGCTGGATCAGTACAGTGTCAAACCCAATGCTATCCGGAGCCGGAGCTATCCCGACCAGGTGCTGAGTAAACCATTCCTGGATATGGCCAAGCATGCAGTGGTTCATGCTGCTGGTCGGGTTGGCATTCCAGGCTTCCGGCAGTGATGTCCAGCCACTGTTAACAAGGTATGCATAGCTGCCGATTTTATCGCGGTTGAGGACGTTAAAGATCACATCCGAATGACCACTTTGCGACAAAGCATTGATCAGGAAGCGGTAGCCTACATCCCCTGAAGTCTGCTGCCATTCACGTTCTCTTAAATCATCCACAATCGCTTGCGCAGCAGCGGCACGCTCGGCTTCGGGTACCATGTCAAAAACCAGTGCCATAGCGTGGGCCGTTTGAGGACTGCTCGTGTGTGCATACTGACCGGGGCCTGTGCGAAACTTATCATTAAAAGCTTTCCGGATTTCGGCGGCAAGTCCCGCGTACTTCCTGGAATCTTCCGGCTTTCCTAACACAGCGGCAGAACTGGAAACAATATCGGCGCAACCGGCAAAAACGGCAGTTGCGGTTAGGTCAGTTGGTGTAAACCGACTGGCCCCAAGTTTTTCGCCAGGCCAGTAGTCGTACCAGTCACCCAGTCCCGGTGCTGCAATATGATTGTCTGATGTCTTCTCCATATAATCCACAAACCCGCGCATCATGTCATAGTTTGTCTCGATGGCTGCCTTGTCGGCGTACCACTGGTAGAGGTACCATGGGATAAATACTCCCGCGGCGCCCCACTCGGGCGTGTAGTGGAATCCATCCGAAAACACCGGGTAACTCGGCGCGACCGTCAGGATCTGCCCGTCAGGCAACTGGCTGTCGCGGATATCGCCAGAAATTTTTTCACCGAACGCGCCCATTTCATATCGGCTCGCCACTGAGGCCCACATAAGCCACGGCACCTCAAGCCACCCGAGCTTTTCCCGGGTTGGGCAGTCGGTAAAGACATGGCCAAAGTTACTGCGCACCGCCCAGTCTATCATCTTGTCAATGCGGTTATACATCTCGTTGGATGTTTGGAAAGTGCCAACCGGCTCCTGGTCTGAATGGACATGGACCGATGTGAGTTCAGTTACGACCGGCAGGTTATCCGGGTTAGGTCGTCCTTCCGGCACGCCACCGGTTAGTTCAAGGTATTGGTATCCCGTGTAGAAGAGGTCACAGAACCATTCTTCCTCCGGGCCCTCACCGCGGAGCGTGTACGTCACCCATCCGTGGCCAATTCCTGATTGGTTAACTGGTCCTTTGCCATTGTTTATATAAGGATCCTGGCCATCTCGCTGCTCTGCCCAGGTTAGTTTGATTGTCTGTCCAGCTTTTCCGCGCACCTTTAGTCTAGGCGCCGCGCTCGCATTTTGTCCGAAGTCATACACGTACTGACCCGGTTTAGGTTCTTCGACCGAAACTGGCTCCAATTCCTGGAACGTACGCATCGGAGGAGCAAAGGCTGCCGTCAGTTGACCTTCCGGTTTGTTGGTAGACCCTGCCGACTGCCAGGCAGAATCGTCAAAGCCTGGAGTACTCCAGTCTTCCGGAAGCTTCTGCGCATCGTAATCTACGCCACCCAGAATAGCGTTATGCGACAGCGGACCAGAGGTCCATCTCCATGAGCTATCAGTCACGATGGATGTGCTACTGCCGTCCTTGAACTCAATCTCCGCTTGAAGAATGAGGGCAAGCGGTCGGTCAAAAAAAGCGCCATGGATCCGGCGGTCGCCGGCGGTGTTATAGAAGCCTTTCCCCAGCATAACTCCGATGGCGTTATCTCCGCTGCGCAGTTTATCTGTGACATCAAAAGTATTGTAATATACCGTCTTCTCATACTTCGACCACGGCGGGTCAAGGAAGTGGTCACCTACTTTTGAGCCGTTAATGGAAAGGACGTAGTGTCCCAACCCCGATACGTGGATTAACGCTTTGCTGACGGGTTTGTTTGAATTGAACTCTTTACGAAAAATCGGAAGGACCGGGTGCTCGCCGCGAGATATCTTGATCCACGGATTAATACCCATTCGTCCGAATACGTGTACAGCCTCCCAGGCCGGGGGCTCGGTGGCCGCTTTTACCCATTCAGGATGCCAGTCTGGACCTTCCGGCGCCCTGCTGCTTTCCCAACTGGCATCACTCACGAGAGTAAAGGTTTCTCCCGACTTCAGCGGCACCCGCAGGGCGGCGACGAAACCTGCGGAATTAGCGGTTTCCCCGCCATTCTTTACCTGAACGCCGAGAACGTTATCTTCTCCGGGTTTCATGGTTGAGCCGGGATTGATGTGCTTAATGTGCTTCCAGTCATGGCTACTGCCAATCGGCCGGCCATTAACATAGACGTCCGCCTGGTTATCGGCGGTGAAACTTAACATCGCTTCATCAAGCAGAGCATCCTTTGGAAGGCTAAATCTCTTTCGGAGGTAGCGAACCGCATTTCCGGCAGGCTTACCGTCTGCGGCACCTGGATCTTTCTTATCTTGAGATTCAGGAGACCATATCCAGCTCGCCTTTTCGATTAAATTATTAGGGCGATCTTCTATCCGTTCGGTTCCGATCCAGGCCGCCTTCCAATCCGCAGGAGAGAGCAATGCGGTCGTCCAAGTGGCAGGCGCTGACCATGCTGACGGTTGGCCATTTTCATCCCAGGAGCACACTGTCCAATAGACCGTCTGGTTTGATTTCAGCGGCTTGCCCTTATACTTAATTTGCAGGGTGTCGCTCGTCTCGCGCTTCTGGCTATCCCAGAGATCCGCTTGTCCGGGTTCGAGCAATTCGGGAGTGGTCGCTACTAAAATTTGATATCCCGACTGACGGCTGCTGCGGGTATCGCTGGCGACCTGCCACCCGAGCCGGGGAGCCGGCTTGTCAATTCCTACCGGATTTTCGCGGAACTCACACTGCAGGTTCTGTACAGTAAGCATTGCACCGCCATTTGACACCGCTGCGATTACTCCTGCCACCAGAATCGCATGCAAACGCACGCGCACACGAGGAGATGTAAAACCCATAAGGCCGAATCCTGACTTTGAGCAAATCTGGGTACTATTGACTGAAACTGATCAGGTACTTCGTAATGGCAACGGGATTTTAGCGCTTCGCCTTCGCAGTTTTAACACCACGTTTTGGGGCGTTCTTCTGTCTCGTTTCTTCGGATTTCCTGGACTTTCCGTAGGTCGGTCGGTGCGCAGATTCCGCTCGCAGGAAATTGTAAGCATAGAATGCCGAGAGCCCCACTGCCGATCCGACTGAGATATATATGGAAACCATCGCGACGATCATCAAGCGCGGGTCAAAGTAGGGGAATGACGCCAGGAAAAACAGGGGAGCGTGAAACAGAAACATGCACACTAACAGGAATATCCGGCGTGGAAACAGCAGCAGGATAACGCCTATGATGTTCAAAATCGACAGCAGATTTTTTCCGGTGCTTTGATTGCTCACGTTAAAGGCCACATTCAGGTTCTCCATGAAGAACGTCTTCTCGAAACCGCGCCAGGATCTCTGGATAATTTCCGGCATCTTGTGATAGCCAAAGATGTAATCGCCGCCGCTCATCGGCGCACCGGCATAGGAGTCTTTTGCAATTTCTTCCCGCGTCGGGAAATCCGGATGTTTGCCCCCAAACTCCTGGTTTGCATAGAAACGCACGTGGTATTTCACGATGAAAAACGGATCGCCGTATTGCTGGTAACAGTGTACCAGGTAAGGAGCCATCAGGCCAACTGTGAGGGCGACCGGCAGAGCCCATCGCGCCCGCGCACGCCAAGGCTTTATATCGCGGAAAAATCGGAAGATGCCAACCAGGATGATAATGGCAATGGCGAAGGTTAAACTGCTGATTCGCAGCAGCGAACATATCGCACCGAAAAGGCCCCAGACTGTCAGGCTGCGCCAGGTTACGGTCCCGCGCAAGTGATGCCAGCTGATGGCGATAAAAAGAATGGTCGTAAGTACTATGCTATCTTCTCGCAATCCGCGAGTAGCAGTGTAGACCAGGTACTCCTGCCCCGCATAAAGCGCGGATGCTATAACTGCGACAATGATATTGAGATGCCTCAGGCACAGATAGAAAATGGAAGCAACGGCACCGATACCCATGGCTACGCTCGTCAGCCTCTGCATTACCGGATTAATTTCACCGCCCAGGAAGCCCGCTAGCTGGAGAATCCAGATGAACAATGGCTCCCGGAACATCGTCGCATAACCGGTGCTTTCCTTCGCATATTGCAGATATCCGGAAAAGTCCGGATCAGTTGGCTGATTCACCATCAGGAAAAGCATCTCCTGACGCTTATACGCAGCATACGCCAGGATGAAGGATAGCAGAGTGCCGTAGAAAAAAACCGGGCGAATTTGCTGAAAGCTCTTACCTGCGGCCAAAAAATCCGCAACCATGAGCGCCGGCGGGATTAGCAGAGCCGGTAACAAAGCCACGGGCCCGAGCATCGCAAGGCACAGAAGAATTAGCGATATACCAACGGCCGCCAAAAGCCGGGTACGCCAGGTTCTAAAATAGGCAGTAAACAAACCTGCGGCGCAAGCGGCTGGAGGAATCAGCCAAAGCCATTGAGCCGCCGATGTGGACTCCTGATTACCTTGAGACAGTTCCGTTACCAGCGTCTGAGTATCAGCTGCGTGGTTCAAAGTAATAAAAGCAACCGCAGCTACTAACCAGGGAAGCGTATTAAATAAGGCGTCCCTGGCAATTTTGCGATAGTCTGTGGATGTTTCAGGAACGGTAGCAGGTTCGTCGGTTAAACTGGTCATTTTATTGCCCGGCATCATGATACTCTCGTGATCACGGCGGTGCGGCACGGACTCAAGTTAAAAGGAACGTGGCTGTGCCGGAAGCAAATTATGGATTAGGGATATCATGAGCTTCGCGAAAGTCCGCAAGCCCATTGCGCAACACTACCCGACTATTCGAGAAAAGTACGTTCTCTTCCATCCATTCCTCGCCGTGGGGAAACTTCACATCTTTGGCGCCTGGCGTAAAGCTGTATTGCACCGGAACCCAAAGGCACCTGCAAAACCAGACATCGCTTGAGTCGCGATCCATGTCGTGTGTGCTGCCGGCGGTGCCGCCAGTATCTGCAGCGCTGTTGTTGTAGGCATACCGGAACTTCTGCGCTCTCGGGTCTTTAAATCGCTGCCGGAAGTCAGGGCAGAAAAGGTATTCGGATGAATTCAAGTACTTGAGCCGAACAAGTACCCGCGGCACAGCATCCCAGCTACCATTGCCTGCCGGTCCGTTGCCAACCAGAGTTTTACCCATGCTCTCCTGTACCCCTGCAATCCCGTCTGCGAGAGGGTATTTTCCCAGATCTACCTTGTAAGACTGCAGCGCTACAGCGATGGCTTTCAGGTTTGACGCACATCGTGCCTGTGTCGCACGTCTCTTCGCCTGCAGAAAATTGGGAACAGCGATCGCAGCCAGTATAGCAATAATCGCAACTACAATAAGCAGCTCAATAAGCGTGAAACCTGTTCGCACCTTAGTCATACGTAGACCAATCGACAACGGCAGATTGCGACCACGGTTCGGTGTGGAGGGCCGCAACGGCATCGAGATCAAACCCGGCGGCAACCCCTGCATCTGGTTCTGTGGGATCGGGGTCGAGCAGATTCCCATAATCCGTAACAGTATCACCGTGCATATCCAGGCTCGGTGCGAAGCGCTCATCCCCTGAGTCTGTAATACGGATAAAGCGAATGCTGGCGATGTCCAGGTCGGCGAGATCGAATTTGTCGCCGCCGCTCACAGCAGGATCAAACGGAGAGATTCCGTTGCCCGGGGAACTGTAAGTAGGCTGCACTCCGGCAAGTCCCAGGTAGTTAGCTTTCAATGGTAGATTTTCGGGTGCAGTGCTTACAATATCAAAAGGAAAAGTGGTCCAAGTTTCGGCATCCTCAGAAACAGCGACGACCGCAGTATCTGCGTAGGTCTGCTCAGGGTGGCTTGATGGTTGGACCGGGTTTTCAAAAATGGTAAAGTCCGGACCGGGCAAGTCCACTATCTTGTGTGTGTTAAACTCCATAATGATGGACCCGCCCGTACCAAGTGACACGAGATCTGCCTGCGAGAAGTTTGGCACCTGGGCGTTAGACGTTCCGTTGGGTGGTCCCAGCACGTTCCCTGGAAAGAAGCCCTGACCGAAGCCCGCATTCTTTCCCGGTACAAAGCTATGCACCTTATCTGGAAACGCTTGTGAAAAGCCGGCAACTGTCTGCAGTAGCAGGATTATAAACGTGGCTGCCGTCACGTCCGATGAGGACTTCCGTTTCCGGCTGTCGCACTTCATCATTTCTGTATCCCTTCCTTCCCGAAACACGGGGAAGTGTTTAGATTAAGGGCATTGGCGGCTCCGTCTTCTGACTCCCGGATCATCCTTCATCTGCAACCTTCCCGGCCAGGGCCAGTGGTTACTACTTGCAGACGTTGTCACCAGTTACAGCGGCGTGTACCGTGGGGGATTTTCACCCCGCTTCCGCGAACCACAAGGGTTCTTAAGCTGCCAAAGCTATTGTATCAGAAAAGCACTTGGTAAGCGGATTATTCAGCAGGGGTTCTGGAGAAAGGATTGCCTGAACGACTTGCGCGCTCCCCAGAGCCTTCCGGAGGACGAACCAGGTCAGTGAAATCAGCCTCATTTATCTTGGGCTTCTCCGGC
The DNA here is from genome assembly GCA_036675025.1 of Candidatus Sumerlaeales bacterium. GTDB lineage: Bacteria > Sumerlaeota > Sumerlaeia > Sumerlaeales > Sumerlaeaceae > JAKFFN01. The sequence continues at coordinate 10,773 of JAKFFN010000023.1, forward strand.
GCAGATTCCCGCGCGGCACGCTTCTCCATCTCGGCGGCTGACTCCAGTTGCGGCGGTGTTTCGGCAGGAACTGAATCCTGCGTGCTGGCCGCTTCCGTACCGTGTTGGGAAGGTTCAATTACCTCAGGAAACAGATCGTCATGCGACGGCTGCGGCATAAACCATGTTTTAAAAAACTTCCAGAACATTGTCCTGTACCCTATTTCATCAACTCTCTCTCGCAACATACTGCGCAATCACATCCATATTGCGCCGTGCAGATCCACGATTGGCCTGCCATGCGTGCTGGCCAGCGAGACCTTTCTCCGCTGCCAGGCTTGGATTTCCGAGAAGATGGAGAAGATCGTTATGGAGAGAATCTGGTCTGGAGCACGTACCACCGTTGGCCTTTGAAAGTATGCGGACCATATCAGGCTGCCCTTTCATATCAGGTCCATATATCACTGGGATCCCGTGTGCTGCTGGCTCCAGAATATTATGGCCGCCAATCCCCGGAACAAAGCTTCCTGCTACTACGGCGACTTCAGCAAGTGCGTAGAGTTTAGTGAGCATGCCCATACGGTCTACCAGGTAGATCAGCGGCGTACCTTCTCCTGTTATTGCACCATCGGAAACCCGGCGTGCCGGCCATCCCTGCTGTTGAAGTAGAGTCCAGACATCATTGAACCGTTCCGGATGCCGCGGCACAAGTACGAGACGCGTTTCCGTCACTGCCTCATGCACCTTTCGGAAAGCGTCCAGTATGATTTCCTCTTCGCCTGGATGAGTGCTGCCGGCTACGATAAGCCGTGCGGGCAATTTAATGCCCAGTTCAGACGCCAGCGCCGCCTTTGCACTATCGTCAAGAGTGGGGATATCTACGTCAAACTTGCAGTTTCCCGTTACATGGATATTATTCTGCCGACCCAGCAGTGTGCCTATACGTTCAGCATCGCGGTCAGTCTGCACACAGAACGCGCTAATACGCGAGAGCGGCTTGCGGATCAGTTTCCCGATCTTCTGGTAGTTGCGGAATGAGTTCTCCGAAATCTTACCATTCAAAGTGAAAATTTTCGCGCCCGACCGGCTGATGATATCGAGCGCATTGGGCCAAAGTTCCGTTTCCATGGGGATGAAAACCTTAGGACGGTACACGCTGATGTAGTCTCGCAGTATCCACGAAAAATCCAGGGGGTAGTAGCGTACGGCATCTGCCATTCCTTCAGGAAGCGCGCGGGCTGTAGCCTGGCCGGTCTCGGTATGCGTGGTAAGCAGGATCGGCAGGGAAGAGAAGTGCTGCCGTAGCAGAGGAAGCATCGCGCGTGCCGCTATGACTTCGCCCACGCTGACCCCGTGGACCCACACGCAGCCGTTCTCCCAAAGGGTCGGATCCTCGTCTTTCAGCCGCCTGCCTAGCATGGCGGGCGCGCTTTCCTTATACTTGCCGTGGCGCAGCATTTTATACCCAACCATAGCCGCTGCCGCCGGGGCAACTGTCAGGTAAGCTGCGTCATATATGTTAAAAGGAAGCTTCACTTCAGCAGGTGTTCGTACATGTTAACGGTCTCGCGGGCTGCCGCTTCCCATGAAAAGCGTGTAATATTCTGGAAACCTTTCTCCACTACCTCTTTACGAAGCTCGGCATCATAAAGAAGAGACTCAAGCCCGTCAGCCATTGAATCCTTATCATCCGGGTCAACGAGCACTCCGCCTCGCCCCGTAACTTCCGGTAGTGAAGCGTGTGTAGATGCAAGCACTGGTACTCCCATGCCCTGTGCTTCCAAAACCGGAAGACCAAAACCTTCAAACTTCGTGGCAAAATACAGCAGCTGAGCATTCGCATAGAATACGCGTTTTTCCAGTTCTGTCACCTGGTCAAAAATGTGAACTCGGCGCAGAAGCCCTTTGCGGCGTACGGTGGCAAAAAAGGGATCGAAAAAGCGGTCAGGTTTAAGCACCATTACCCATCTCAGATCTGACTCTTCCGGATGGCGGGACAGCAGTTCTTCAAAACCATCAAGCATGCGCTCCAGGTTCTTGTTTGGCCGTGTGCTGCCAAGATAGAGAATGTAGCGTTTCGGCAGATCAAACTTATCCTTAACCCGAGCCATCTGTTCCTCAGCCGGCGGCTCTTGCACCTCGGGATCAAATCCTGGATGAACAACTAGAACGTGATCCAGCGCCTTCGGAACCATCCGTGCAATATCACGTTTTGTGGCAGCGGAAATGGCTACGAGATAA
>JAKFFN010000206.1:0-2085 GCA_036675025.1 Candidatus Sumerlaeales bacterium
CATCTCGTCCGCGCAGCCGCTCGTGGCGCGCCTCGCAGGGATCAGGCCGCCGCGCTACGGAGATCTCTTTGAGGCGCTCGTGTGCGTCGTGCCGTTTCAACAGGTGAGCCTCGACGCGGGCATGGCGGTGCTGGGGCGACTGGCCTGGAAGTATGGTCCGGCGCTGGAATTCGAAGGGACGCGCCTCGTCGGCGTACCTGCGCCCGAGGTGATCGCAGAGGCGCGAATCTCGGACCTTCGTGCGACCGGGCTGTCGACTTCAAAGGCAGAGTGCCTGCGTTCTGCCGCGCGCGAGATCGTCGAGGGGCAGCTCGCGTCGGACGATCTGGCCCGCCTGTCCACCGCCGAAGCGACGAAGCGACTGCGGGCGCTGAAGGGCATCGGGCCCTGGAGTGCGAATCTGATCCTGCTCCGCGGCTTCGGTCGACTCGATGCGTTTCCGCCCGGCGATGTCGGCGTCGCACGCGGGCTGTCGCGGATCACCGGTCGCGCGCTGACGCCCTCCGACTGTGTCGCGCTCGGGGAGAGGCTTCCGGGTGCGGGCGGCTGGCTCTACTTCCTGTCACTCGCCGCCCAGCTCGTAGACCGTGGGCTCATCGCAGGCATTTCCCGCGAAGAGTTCGCGACCTCGTAACCAGGCTAAGCGAGGCTAAGCGGCCTCGGAAGAGCGCGGGTCGCGGCTCAGAGCCGTTCACTCTCGAAGCGGATCTCCGCCGTCTTTCGCCGCCCCAGCGAGAGCAGAGAAAGTACAGTGGTATAAGAGCCAGTTCCCAGAAAAAATAAAACAGCAATGCATCTAATGCCATGAATACGCCCAGCAGACCCGCCTGTGAAAGCAGCACCAATCCATAGAATCGGTTACTGTCATCATACTGGTTGTTCCATGTTGAATAAATAATAATGGGAAAGCTAAGTGTAGTCAGGAGGCATAATAGCTGGCTCATTCCATCGAGAGCAAAATGAAAACGGCTGTTAATGCCGCCCAGCCAGGGTTGGTCATAAGTCATTTGAGCCGCATCAATATAGCCACTCATCCCTGCCAGCATCAGTGCCAGTGAGAGAAGTGTCGCTAATAGCGCTATGGACTTGGCCGTTGCTTCCTGCTTTACCGCAAACAATGCTGCTCCGGTAATCAGGGGGATCAAAATCAGTAGAACTGGTACCATTATATGAATCTGGTTTCTTTCTTTGGATGAATTATTTTTTCAGGAAAACCTGTAAGGCAAAAAGGACGATCATACCGATCACCATCAACAGTACATAACTTCCGACCTGCCCACTTTGCAATAATCTGATCTGCCGGCTTGCATACTGGACGCTTCTTCCCACGCCATTTACAACCCAGTCGATCCCGAAATTGTCAAACTTACCCAGCATTTTTCCGAAAGCATTCACGGGGCGAATAATGAGAGCTTCATAGATCTCATCAACATACCATTTATTCTCCAGTATCCTTGCAAATCCGGTATTCTCTTCTGCTGTTTTCTCGTATCTCTTATACTTACCTACAGCCCAGAAAATAACCACTGCAATAACGGCCATCAATCCAAACATCAATAAGAGTTCTGTGGTATGGTCAGGGTGGTGAGGTACAGAAATTCTATTCGATTCGGCGAAAACGGGTTCAAGGAATTTGGCAAGTGAGTGTGAATCATGCATCAGTACTTCAGGAATCCCAACAAGTCCACCAGCAAAACTGAGAACAGCCAATATGACCAATGGTATTGTCATTGCAGGCGGTGACTCATGCAGATGATGCTCCTGTTCGCTTGTTCCCCTGAATTTGCCGAGGAATGTCATTGCATATAGTCTGAACATATAGAATGCAGTCATGAGTGCACCGATAGCAGCGAGTGCCCAAACAATGGGGTTCTTCATGAAAGCGGCAGCCAGGATCTCATCTTTTGAAAAGAAGCCTGCAAACGGTGGAATACCTGCAATAGCTATGGTTCCAATTAAGAAGGTAATATAAGTGATGGGTAATGCCTTTTTGAGCCCACCCATATTTCGGATATCCTGCTCACCACTCATTGCATGAATAACGCTTCCTGCACCAAGGAATAAAAGTGCCTTGAAGAACGCATG
>JAKFFN010000076.1:0-2078 GCA_036675025.1 Candidatus Sumerlaeales bacterium
GCGATCGCATGACCGGCGCCCACTTCGCAGGGGCGCTGGAGTCCCGGTGGGTCAGTGTGAACGCCGGGTTTGATGGGCTGGCGGTTGGTGATGGACTGCAGGAGGGGCTGCAGGAGGTGAATACCGCGCAGTTCGGAACCGTTGCCGAAAGAAATATGTTTCAATGTTTCGGAGGGGGATTGCAGGAGCGATTGCGTGAATTCTGCCACTTCGCCGGCTTTGCAGAACTGGAGGAAGGCGTCAATGGCGGGCAGACTTTCGTTGGCTATCAGGTACTGATTTTTTGTTGGATCATAGTGGATGGCGATCCCGAATTCAAAGCGGAGATCTTCCATGAGACGGTCGTAGGTGCGGGGACTGATCAGAAATCCCTCTGCCTCCAGCCGAAGCATCAATTGTTTCCTGCTCTTTCCCTTGCCGGGCTGCAAGGCTTCTACGATGGTCTTGTATTGCCGGATCTTTCCCTGGAGCAACATGGGTTTAGGTTTTATCCTTTAAGATAAGGAACCCTTTTCAAACGCCGCCAGGTATTGGCGCACATCTTCATCCGAAAGTTGCTCAAATTGCTCATACCAGGCCCCTACCCCCCTGAACTGTGGGGGGATATAAACGGTTACCAGCTCATCAGCCATCTCTGCCAGCTGGCCGGCCGCCTGCCCTGATGAAACCGGAGCGGCGATCACTATTTTCGCGGGCATTTGTTTTCGAAGAAGCTTCACCGCCGCCATCAGGGTATTGCCGGTAGCGATGCCATCATCTACCACAATCACAATCTTCCCCTGCAGGGAAGGTGCAGGTCTATCACCCCGCCAGTACTGGTATTGATCAGCCATTTTCTCCCGGATGGCTGAAGTCCTTTCTTCGATGTATTCATCAGATACTTCATCATGGGGAACAATGATGCGATCACTAAGGCTCACCGCCCCGATGGCATATTCGGGCTGGTTGGGATGACCGATTTTCTTCACCATCACCACATCAAGGGGTAGCCCCAGGTCAGCCGCTACAGCTCCCGCCACCGGTACCCCACCTCGCGGAACACCCAGCACCAGAGCATCTGCGCATGCATACTTTTTCAGCTTGCGGGCCAGCAGCCGTCCGGCTTCCGTGCGGTTAGAAAATATCATGGCATAAAGTTAGGGCAACTTCGCCGCCAGATACATATATGCATTGTGTAAATGATGCGCGAAAATATTCTCTTTTGAATCGGGGAAGCGCGTGTAATAATCGGCATCGGCAGACATGGCAATCATATGTCCGGTACGAACATAATGGTTGCTGTTGATATAGGCCGGAGGCTGGTAGCCAGGAATCTGCTTCTTCACAAATCCGGACGCCATCTTACCCAGGTATTTCTGGTAGCGGCGGCCTGCCCTTCGTGATGGATTATTAAGCTGGTTGTACACATGCTTCAGCACCAGGTTATTGGGGAATTTTTGTTTTTTGGCAAGGGCTTTTTTATCGGCAAAAGGATTGGTGGTATTAAAATCCTGCAGTGTCTGGATGGAGATGGGTGATTCCGGCACCCAATCGGCCGCATTCACCACGTTGAAAGCCCATCCCCCAAAAGTCATCGCTTCATAATCATACGCATAATAAAGATTGCCGGGCTTTGGAGCTGCACTGCAATAAGTTTTAAAACGGATGTTTGACGGGATGGCAGATTGCCGCTGCAAGCCATACAAATATGAGGTGAGCAGGTAGGCGATGGCGCCACCCTGGCTATGACCAACAATGATAAAATCGGTGGTGCCGCTTTTAAAGGCACTATCAATTTTTGGAACAATATCACGCGCGAGGTAGGCCGTGCTCACTAGCCAACCAATATGCACGGCAGCACGCGGATTTTCAGCAAGTGAATAAGTAAACCGGAAATCGTCTTCCAGTTGCAGTTCACCTTTTGCCGGCACCATGGCTGCATACACATTGGCGAGCCAGCTCACGGCATTGGTAGTAGTACCTCTTATGCTGATAACTGCTTTGCCTTTTCTGTTTGACCAGAGATCCCAGTAATTGTCGAGCCCCATGGTAGGCGATTTATAAACCTGTGTAAACTCCAGCGGGGGTGGGAAGGTATC
>JAKFFN010000313.1:0-12883 GCA_036675025.1 Candidatus Sumerlaeales bacterium
AGCCGTTATAGTCGACAATCCATCAGACGCCAATGATTACGCAAAGCTGCCGGAAGATGAGAATGTACGCGTGGTGCGCTCTCCCGAGAATGTTGGTTACGGGCTTGGGTGCAATCTGGGCGCGGCAGCCGCTTCGCCAGAGAGCGCTTTCATCTGCATTCTGAATCCTGACACAGCAGTGCCCGATGGAGAACTGTCTCGCTGGGTAGGCGAATACTATGTTTCGTGCTCCGACGGCGGAATACTGGGTCCGGCTCTTCACAACGATAATGGTGCCATCCAGCGATCCAGCTATAAATTTACCAACGGCTTCAACTATTGGCTGACCCACTCGATCCTTGCCGGGTTCCTCATCAATCGCCGAAAGGGATCATGGACAGGCGGCCAGGGCCGCGGCTTTGCGCGGCCGCGACAGCAAGAACAACTGGGTATGTTTGCGAAGAGGAAACTGGGTCAGCTGGCACGGCCGACAGACTGGCTTATGGGCGCTGCTTTGCTGATCAACAGAGACACCTGGAACAGGCTTGGTGGTTTCAGCGACAAGTACTTCCTGTATTCTGAAGACACCGACCTCTGCTGGCGCTGCAAGAAAGCTGGACTGCCGGTGATTTACGATCCGGGAGTTCACATCTGGCACAGCCAGGGCGACCCTTCTGCAGACGCGAGAGAAACGGGAATCGTGCGGTTGTTTGATGGCATGAAACGGTTTGTGGATACGAACTACCGTGGCCTGCGTAAGAATAGCGTTTATTTTTCTGTCATTGCCGATATGGTGCTACGGCTGGTGATACTACTGCCGCTGAAGCTAGTGAAGAGAAAGAGCAAACTGCTGGATAGTCGTATCCGCGGTTACCGGCGCGTCTTAAAACAATGGATGGGCAAAGAAGGATAAACAAGTCTTCGGATTTTGGCCCCGCTAATCCTTCGGACGCCCCAGCACGATAAGAGCATCTACGGCCGTGCGGTTGCCCGGGGCAATATTCAGGAGCTGCTCGTACACGGCGCGGCGCTCGGCTGGGTCGGCACACAGCGCCGCCTTCAACTCCCAGGCGGGAACAAACTTTTCATCCAGCGCAATGGCCGCATCCACCCATTCCCGTGCATTTTCATCCTCTCCGAGGCTGTACATAACACCGGCGGACTCTACTAGCGCAGCGGGATTCTCTACTCCCAATGAAGCAATTCGCCGCCACACAGGCACTGCCACCTCCGGCTCGAATGGAAAACGCGCCGCCAGCGCGCGGAGAGTTTTCGGGTCACCGCAGAGCTGAAGCCTAAGCACCAGGTTAGACCGCGCGTTCTCGTCCCGCGGAAACTGCGCGAGCCGTGAAGCATGAGGAAGAAGTGATTCCAGTGAAGCCATCATATCTTATATCAACCCGCGACGCCTCAGCGCTCCAGGCCATAGCGCACGCGGATCTTTTTCTCTATCGTGCCAAACACCAGCCCATCCACGGCCAGACCAATCACCAGGATGGAAATGATAGCAGCCAACATTAGTGCCACGTCATTGAGGCTGCGCCCGGTCTCCAGCAATCGTCCGACACCAAACACGTCCTGGCGGATGAGCTCCGCCGCCATCAGGCTTCGCCAGGCAAACGTCCAGCCGAGCTTAAGTCCGCCGATCAATTCCGGAAGCGCCGCAAAAAACAAAATGTCTTTCGCAAACACCGGCCCGCGCGCACCGAGTACGCGCCCGACTTTCAGATAGATCGGCGGAACGTTACGAATGGCGCCTTCTGTAGCGACGGCAATACTGAACAAGGCTCCGAGAATCAGCACTGCCAGGATTGCCCCCTCGCCCAGTCCAAACCAGATAAGCGCCAAGGGCAGCCAAACGATGCTGGGCAGCGATTGCAACGACAGGATAAGCGAACCCACTGTCTCTTTAAAAATCCAGCTCCGGGCAGCCAACACGCCAATCGTAAGCCCCCCGATCACGCTGATGCCGTAACCCATGAACATGCGCTTCAGACTCAGCGCGATGCTCTCCAGCAGTTCACCCGATTTGCCGAGCTCAATAAACTTTTGCATTACGGCCAGTGGACCCGGGAACAGGTAGGGCGGTACTATTTCCAACATCGTAAACAGCTGCCACACCGCAATAAGCAGCACAAAGAAAACGAGCTTGGCAGTGATGCGCTTCCATTTCGCGGGTTTCTCATTAGATAAAAGTTTTGCCATTCTTGACTGGCTGTTGCTTCGACTCACGACGTCAACTCCGCGGAAGTAGTAGTAGATAAATTTCCAGGCGCCGCCCGGCCTGTTGTTGTCTCCTCGTCCACCGGGGTTCCCTGCTGGCCGCTCACCGCTTCCTGCGCCTCTCCCAGCGGTTCCAAGGCGAAGAGCTTTTCTGTATCCAGGCTCTCGATTTTAATGATGCCCACTTCTTTTCCCATTTTAAAGTACTGCTGGTACGATGCCACTGAAGGATCCACGCTGAAGCCTGTTTTTTCCAGCGCGCCTGAAACCACTTTATCAGGCAGGCTCTTCGTAGTGATGCGCTTCAGCTCTGCGTTTATCGGATCCACAAAGACCTGCGGGTCCTGTTTAAGTTCCTGAGTCAGGCGCACATGCGCTGTGAGAAACCGCGCGACCAGCGCCGGGTGTTTTTCCAGGAACTTGCGCCGGGCAATAACACTTGTCATGGCAAAAGAACCCTCAGGCCAAAGCTCCTTTTCCTGCACGATCGGGTTCACCAGACCGCGCACTATCAGGCGACTTCCCCACGGCTCCGGCACCCAGGCGCCATCTATATCATCTTTTACAAAAAGCGTTTCAATGTCCGGGTTGGATATGGGAAACACATCTGTCTCACCGCCCTTGGATTTTAGCTTCGCCCCCAGCAGATTCGTCAGGAAATATTTCGCGGAAATATCCTGGGTATTGCCATACTGCGGCGTCGCGATCCGGCCGCCTTTCAGTTGCTCCAACGTGGTGATGCCTCGCGCTTTGTTGCCGACAACCGTCACGCCGTTCTGGGCCGAGCCTGATATCACGCGCACTTCTTCGCCTTTGCTCTGGATAAAGCCGTTGAGCACGGGCGCCGGGCCCACATACGCAATGTCTACGTGGCCTGCATACACAGCTTCAATAGCCGCCGGGCCCGCGTTAAAGGTTTGACCCGTAATCTTCACTTCGGGCCCGACCGCCTGCTGGAAATCGCCGCGCCGAACTCCGATCAGAGCCTGCGCGTGAGTGACGTTGGGAAAATACCCGACGCGCATTTCCACCGGCTCACCCTGCTCGTTCAGCGGCGGTTCCTTGGCACAACCCGACAAGGCAATCGCAATTGAAATTCCTATGAGTAGGGCGCCGTACCGCGCGACTATTCTAAAACGATGTGGTGCGTATGCAGTTTTTGTCATTACAGTGACCGATCATATTCCGCTGGCGATGTCGTGGACTTCGCCTGTAACCGGCGCTGCTTCCGGTTGCCAATCCGGATCCAGTTCGCGCGCGGCAACCTTATCGACTTCTGCCTTAATCAGTTCGTGCAGCTGCGCGGTGAAGGCACTCACTTCCGTAGACGATTTGCTTCGCGGATGGGAAAATGGCACCGTGATGATCTTTTTGATGCTGCCTGGCGCCGCCGTCATAATCATTACACGATCAGCCAGATAAACCGCTTCGCGCAGGTTGTGAGTAACAAACAGGATAGTCTTGTGGGTTTCCTGCCAGATGCGCTGCAGTTCATCGTGGAGCAAGTCGCGGGTCTGGGCATCCAGGGCGCTGAACGGCTCATCCATCAGCAACACTTTGGGTTCCAGCGCAAGCGCACGCGCGATACTCACGCGCTGCCTCATGCCGCCGCTCAGTTCATGGGGCATTGCATCTGCGTACTTTGACAGGTGCACCATTTTCAGATACTTCTCCGCCTGTACCCAGCGCTCTTCCTTGCTTTTCCCCTGCAGCTTAAGCCCGTATTCCACGTTGTTACGCACAGTCATCCATGGCATCAGGCCTGCTTCCTGGAACACCACTACGCGATCCGGCCCCGGCGTGTTCACCAGGACTCCGTCAACACGCACGTCGCCAGTGCTGGGTGTCTCCAGCCCCGCCAGGATGTTCAGCAACGTACTCTTTCCGCAGCCTGAAGGGCCGATGATGCAGACGAATTCCCCGTCTTCAATCTCAAGATTGACCGGGCTCAGCGCCTGCACGCGACGACCGCCCAAGCCATTGGTCGTGCTTTGGAATGTTTTGCTGACTAGTGAAAATTGGATAGGCATATCAGGAAACTTTCGGGATAACCACCTGGAAAAAATAGAGGCGACAAAATCTGTCGCCCCCGGTTTTGATCTGCTACGCCTGAAGGCGTGGCAGGTTACTGTTTAACGAGATCAGAAACATCATCGCTCTCGGCGCTGATGTCTTCAAACAGCCACGTGCTGAGGTAGCGCTCGGCAGTTGAAGGGATAATAGCGACAATCATCTTACCCTCGTTCTCGGGGCGCTTTGCCACCTGGATTGCAGCCCAGATTGCGGCACCGCTGCTGATACCGACCGGGATGCCTTCCTCGCGACATGCCCGCTTCGCATAAACGGCAGCATCTTCTTCGTTTACCAGGATGGTTTCATCAATAACTTCGGTGTGAAGGGTTCCCGGGATAAAGCCCGCGCCCAGGCCCTGCAGGCGATGCTTGCCGGGTTCTCCTCCGCTGATGACGGGCGATCCCGATGGCTCCAGCGCGATAGCCTTGAAAGACGGCTTACGCTGCTTGATGACTTCAGCCACACCGGAAATTGTACCACCCGTGCCCACGCCGCTGATCAGAATGTCCACCTGGCCGTCCGTATCGTTCCAGATTTCTTCCGCGGTCGTCTTCTTATGAATCTCCGGGTTAGCCGGGTTCTGGAACTGCTGCGGAATGACGGAGTTCGGAATCTGCTGCTGCAGCTCCTCGGCCTTGGCAATGGCGCCCTTCATGCCCTTGGCGCCTTCCGTCAGCACCAGCTTCGCACCCAGGATTTTCAGCAGTTTGCGCCGCTCAATGCTCATGGTATCAGGCATGGTGAGGATCAGCGTGTAGCCCTTGGCTGCGGCAACAAACGCCAGTGCGATACCTGTATTACCACTGGTCGGCTCGATCAGCGTCGTCTTGCCAGGCTCGATTCCCTCGTTTTTCTCCAGGTATTCGATCATCGCTGCGCCGATGCGGTCTTTAACGCTCGACAGCGGATTGAAAAACTCAAGCTTCAGGAGTACGGTGGCCTTGGCGCCGTCAGTGATCCGGTTCAGCTTCACCAGGGGCGTGCGACCTATCGTTTCCAGTATGTTGTTGTAAATTTTCGCCATTCCACTCATCTCCTAGATTATCTATTGCTGTTAATGCCGGGCGCAAATCTGCACCCAAAACTTTTTAGATGTACCACATCAGGGCTTCCATGTCCTGAGCTGTCACGGCTTCATCCGCTATCTCCTGCAAAGACACGGTCTCCAGCTTGTTCCGCACGTAAAGCTTTATGTCTTCCAACAACGTAAGAACGCCCGAAGGTGCGAGGTTCTCGTCAGTGTTATTGGCGGTGCGCGTATGTGAAATGGGCTCTTCCACAGCGCCAAGGATCATACCTACGGTAATGGACCTGGCAGGCTCGGCCAGCTCGTAGCCACCCTTCGGGCCGGCCTTGCTTCTTACCAGCCCCGATGACTTTAGAGCGAGGAGAATCTGCTCAAGAAATTTTTTCGGCAGCGTCTGCGATGTTGCGATCTGGGTGATCGTCATCGCGGACTCTTCATTACGGGCCAACGCAATCATGGCCCGCAGCGCATACTCTCCTTTCTTGCTCAATCTCATCGTGGGTTCTAACCAATCCAAATGTCTATATATTCGGTAGAGATTATAGCAAGAATTCAATTTCCAGTAAAAAACGCACACGCATAGCACACATTTTTGCGCGGACAAAAGTGCACCGTGAACCCGGTGCAATGCCTGTCCTGGAAGGGTTTACCCCAGTTTTTTAACGAGCAGTTCGTTTACCATCTGGGGGTTGGCCTTGCCGCGGCTTTTCTTCATAACCTGGCCCACCATTGCCTGGATCGTCTTGGTTTGCCCGGCCTTAATCTTCTCAACCATGTCAGGATTTTCAGCAATCACCTGGTCAACGAAAGCTTCGATCTCGCCGGTGTCCGACACCTGCAGCAGGCCTTCCCGCTTCACGATGTCTTCGGGTTCACCGTCGCCGGCCAAGGCCTTGGCAAATACGTCTTTGCCCGTCTTGCCGTTGATCTTGTTTTCGTCGATCATGCGCACGATAGCCGCCAGCCCCTCCGGCTTCAGGGCTACATCATCCGGTTCGGCGTCGCGCTCTTTCAGTTCCCGCAGAAACTCTGTCATCATCCAGTTGGAAATGGATTTCGGGTTCTTATGAGCCGTTACAGCGCGTTCGTACCATGAAGCCACCGGCTTGCTGGCCGTAAGCACCTTTGCATCATACTCCGGCAGGCCATATTCTTCCACAAACCGCTTGCGTTTGGCATCCTGCAGTTCAGGCAGGTGCTGGCGCACATCTTCGCGCCACTCGTCTGTAATATGCACTTCTACCAGATCCGGATCCGGGAAATAGCGGTAATCATTAGCTACTTCCTTATTACGCATTGCGCGGGTGCAGGAATTGGGCTCATCCCACAGGCGTGTTTCCGGCAGAACCTTCTCCCCTTTGCGAACCATCTCGCTCTGACGAGTAAACTCATGTTCAATGCACTTGATGGCCGTCCGCATGGAATTCAGGTTCTTGATCTCAACCTTCGTCCCAAGCTTGTCGCTCCCCTTCTCACGTACCGAGATGTTCACCTCAAAGCGCAGGCGGCCCTCCTGCATCTTGCAGTCGCTCACCTCCGTGTACTCAAGCAGGTTCTTCAGCGTGTTCATATAAGCCAGGGCGTCATCCACGCCCTTCAGATCCGGCTCGCTCACGATCTCCATCAGCGGCGTACCGGCGCGGTTCAGATCTACCAGCGAGTAATCTACCTCAATACCACCAATTTCCGGATGGATCAGCTTGCCGGCGTCTTCTTCCAGATGTACGTTGTTGATGCGTACCCGGTGGGTCTCTTCGCCAACCTGGATATCAAGGTAGCCATTGGTGCCCAGGGCGGCGTAGTTCTGGGAAATCTGGTAGTTCTTCGGCAGATCGGGATAATAATAGTTTTTGCGGTCAAAGTTGGTATGCTCGGTAATGCCACAGTTGAGGGCCAGTGCCGCGCGAATGGTATATTCTACGGCGCGCCGGTTCAGGACGGGCAGTACCCCAGGCATACCAAGACAGATCGGGCAGACCTGCGTGTTTGGCGGCGAGCCAAAGCGGGTGGAGCATCCGCAGAAAATTTTGCTCGCCGTGCACAATTCCACGTGGACTTCCATTCCGATCACTGGTTCAAGTTCTGACATAGCGCTGCTGTTTCCTTAACCGTTCATTACGTTGCCCGCGGTAAAATGCGGACCTGCATCCAAGTCAACGCATATCCTCCGCGCCGCATTTCATTTGTGTACGATTTTCGTTGCTGACTGAAATCTCAGCCTCCATGTATCCCGACTGAGTTGTTTCACCGTGACTTTGATCTTTGCACATGCGACGCCAGTTTCCGCCACCAGGCAGGGGTGGTGTGAGCATGTCTATACCCGTAAGTTCCTTACGGACGGAGGATTCCCCAATGAGTTGTAAGTTAGTAACCCGTGGGCTGCTGCTGTCTGCTGCCCTGCTCCCGATGTCGATGGCCAGCGCTACCGATCTGAATGTCCCACTGCCTTACACGACTATCCAGGCAGCCATTAACGCCGCAGCCAGTGGCGATACGGTCCAGATTCAGCCGGGCACTTATAATGAGAACATTACTATCGGCGGAAAAAACATTACGATTAAGGCGTTTAACACCAGCTTCCCGCCGGTGATCGACGGTCAGCAGAAAGGGCCTGTCGTTACCTTTTCAGGCGCAGAAAGCAACAAGTGCAGCCTGCGCAACCTGACGCTCCAGAACGGCAAAGGTGCGAACGGCGGCGGCATCAAGGGCAACGGCACCCTTGCCACCCTTAAGAACGTCACCATCGGCGCCAACGATGCGACGGGCAGCGGCGGCGGCATTCATGGCTTTTCCGGCCTGATTCAAAACTGCACCATCACTTTGAACGAAGCTGTTAATGGCGGCGGAATTGCCGAATGTGATGGCGTCATAGAGAATTCCATCATCACTATCAACAAGGCCTCGGCCACCGGTGGCGGCTTCTATAACTGCGAGGCCGTCGTCCAGTTCTGCGAAATCACCAAAAACGAAGCCGCAACCCGCGGTGGTGGCGTGCACCAGGATAAGGGCATCCACATCGGCAACCTCATAAGCGGCAATACCGTCACCGCTACCGGGCCGACCAACAGCCCTGCGGCCTTCGGCGGCGGACTGAATGATATGCAGGGGACTGTATCACTTTGCCTGATTGCTGAAAATGGAAGCGCCGGCGATGGCGGCGGTGTCGCTAACTCCACGGGTGTTTTTCACAACAACATCATCCAGGAAAACGGCGCCCGCCGCGGCGCAGGCATGTCTAATTGTACCGGTAAGGTTGAAAACAACACCATCTATGGTAACGTAGCCTCACACAATGGTGGCGGGTGCCACAACATGGGCAATGAAGTGACCAACACGTTGATCTTCGGCAACAGCGCCGCTGCAAACCAGCAGTGGGAAGGTGCCAACGTACCCCATTACTCTTTTGTTCAAAACTGGATTGGCAGCGAACCGGATATTATTACCGGCGATCCGATGGTAGTCGATGCCGCCCGGGGTCGCTTCCAGCTTCTTCCCCAGTCTCCATGTATCGATGCGGGCAAGTTCGTGCCGCACGTAACTGTTGATAACGAAGGTGATGCGCGGCCCCATGACGGCACACCGGAACCCCGCGGCGACGGATCGAACTTTGATATCGGCGCTGACGAATATGTCCCGGACAACCTGGATCTGGCTTCCACATTTCTCGATGTCACCACCAAGTACAAAGGTAAGCCAGGCAAAATGAAAGGCCAGATCAAGGGCAAGTTCCTGGTGGTCGCAAACGGAACGGACTCTGCTGAAGTGCCGTTTGGAGTGCAGTTGTTTCTTTCTGACGACAACATGCTGGATCCCACTGACCAACCTGTGGGTAAATTTGTTACAGTCAAAAAGCTGAAAAGCGGCAAGAGCAAAAAAGTGAAGGTAAGCGTAAAGCTGCCCCTTAACACCACCGCAACCGGCAAGTTCGTGCTCGGCTGGGCCGACACCTCTAACACCATTGCTGAGGGCGATGAGTATAACAACCTGGCCGTAGCAGGTCCGCTGCCTTAATAGACAAAAGCGGCGGGTCTGCTCCACCGGCCCGCCGCAAGAATTTTTACCTGTCGGCCCCCTAAGTTAATGCCGAGACAATGAAGCCCTGTAAAGGGTGGCGGCCCTGTAGTGTGTGAAAAATACCGCATAAGCTTAATGGCGCTGGTGGACGGCGAACTGGCCGGACCTGAGCGCGACGAACTGGAAGAACACCTCAGCCATTGCGCATACTGCAACGAAGAGTATAATGACATCCTGCAGGTAAATCTGGCCATGACAGAAGCGCTTTCGATGGCTCTCCCTGCAGAGTTGGAACTCGAGCATTACTCTCGCGATGTGTGCCGAAAGCTGGAGCCGCAGGGGTCATGGGCGGCCTGGTCGCTGGTCTCACTCCTTTTGGTTTTTTCAGGCAGCTTGTTAATATTCGGTTGCCGCGATGCCGCTTTAGGCATTCTTGCTGGTACCATAGCCCTTGCCGCCGGGGCTGCGCTCGCAGTGGTGAGTTACTTCTGCAATAGCTGCAGCAGGTAGCTTTAACAACTGGTTAATTCCCAATCGATCTTTGCAATACATCCAACACTCATTCTGCAGGGGTTATATCCAAAGCTGTTCGCCATACAAGGCCGCAGAGTGTGTCAATTTTACATTTTTTCTTTTGACACGATGAAAAACTGAGCAGAAATCTGTAGGTAGTTCAGATAAGCAGTTTTATCTAACCTATTGATCTATTCGCATTGATGGGCGCGGGCCGCTGATTTTCGCGGGCTTGCGCATGCTCTTTGACAACCAGGAGGTAGAGACGTTTCCATGGAACCGTGGTTAATAATAACCGTTATTGCCGCGGATGTAATCCTTATTGGGGTTATAGCCGCCGCAATTTATTGGGTACTGAAAAAACGAAATGAAGATCTCATTCAATCAGCGGAACGTACCGCCCGCGAGATCTTGGAAAAAGCGGAAGTGGAAGCTGACAACGTCCACAAGACCGCTGAACTTGAGGCAAATGAACGTGTTCAACAGAAAACCCGCCAGTTTGATAAGGACAATCAGCGCCGGCGCGTAGAAGTAGAACGTATCGAGAATCGCCTCAAGAGCAAGGAACGCACGCTCGATAACAAGATCGAACAATACGAGCGCCGCGAACGCCAGGTAAGCGATAAAGAACGCGAACTGGAAGAGCGCCACACCAGCTTTGCCAAACGGGAAGCCGGCCTGGCGAGCCTCGAAGAACAAAACCGGAGCCGTGCCGAGCAACTGAGCGGCATGACTGCCGATGAAGCACGTAAGATGCTTCTGGAAAGCCTTGAATCTACCCTCAGGCAGGAACAGGCCACCATTATTCGCCGGGTCGAATCTGACACTCGCGAATCGGCAGCCAAAAAGGCACGCCAGATCATCACGCTGGCCATCCAGAAATGTTCCTCGGAGCAGGTTTCTGAATCAACCTGTTCCGTACTGGCGCTCCCCTCTGAAGACGTAAAGGGGCGCATCATTGGCCGCGAGGGCCGCAACATACGGGCTTTGGAAGCGGCAACCGGAGTTAACCTCATCATCGATGACACGCCTGAAGCAGTGGTTCTATCCTGTTTTGATCCGCTGCGGCGCGAAATCGCAAGGCTCTCGCTGGAAAAGCTTTTGGCCGACGGCCGAATCCACCCAGCCCGCATTGAAGAAGTGGTTAAGAAAACCGAAAAAGAACTGTTGGAACATCTTCGACAGGAGGGTGAACAGGTCGCCTTTGACCTGGGCATTCATGATCTCCACCCCGAGATCATCAAGCTCCTCGGCCGACTTAAATTCCGCACTTCTTACGGTCAGAACATCCTGCTCCACGTTAATGAAGTGGCTAATCTGTGCGCCAGCATGGCCGCAGAGATAGGTGCCGACGTCGCCAGCGCCAAACGCGCTGGTCTATTGCACGACATAGGCAAGGCTGTAAGCCACGAAGTTCAGGGAACCCACGCTCTTATCGGAGCCGAGCTTTGTAAGAAGTACGGCGAGAGCGCCCCGGTGGTGCACGCTATCGCAGCGCACCACAACGAAGAGGAACCAAGGACCCTGGTGGCCATCCTCGTACAGGCCGCCGATGCAATCTCGGCATCACGCCCGGGAGCACGACGCGAAAGCCTGGAAAGCTACGTTAAGCGCCTTGAGAAGCTGGAAGAAATTGCCAACAGCTTCCCCGGCGTAGAAAAAACTTACGCACTCCAGGCCGGTCGTGAAGTACGCATCATGGTAGAACCGGAGCGAATCAACGACGGCGAAGCCGCCGCACTGGCTCGCGACGTAACAAAACGAATCGAAGGCGAACTCGAGTATCCCGGACAAATAAAAGTCACCGTCCTTAGAGAAAAACGGATTGTCGAATACGCCAAGTAACCGGACACTGAATAACGTCTCAAAGTGAAACCAAGACGCCCCGGCTGCCCAAAAAGCAGCCGGGGCGTAAAGTTTACCGGCTCGACAACGCCGAAGTATAGCCTCCTGGATCAAAACTGCAAGATCGATCACCCACCTATATTTTCCCCCGCTACCAGCTGCTCCCATGTGCCTATAGGTCTTATTGGTCCTATTGGTCCTATTGGTCCTATTGGTCCTATCCCTTCTGACTTCGTCGGCGCCCCTAACCAATTTTCCCGCGCCTTTTTAAATTCCCTCGCACCACCGCGGTTAATCACCGCATGTCAAACGCCGCCCCAGATCCGAACCGTGACCTCCGCCCCATCCGCGCCCAGCGCCACCAGATGGCTCTCGACCTCCTGCGCGCCGCCGGCGTGGACCTCGCCGCTGCCAACGCCGCTGTTCGCCAGCTCCTCGCCATGTTCATCTTCGGAATGGCTTTCGGCGCATCCCTGGACGATGAACTCAATCCGGCCCAGACCCACGCCATTGCTATCGCCTGGCTCATGGACGCCTTCAATTACACCGAACAGGAAGCGGTAACTTTCGCTCAACGGCTCATTAACGCCTCCGCAAATCGCGAAACCGACGAGTTTACCAACACCGTCATCCACCGCGGCATTGAGGGCTACATCCAATGGCGCAATGAGGATGAAGCCCTGCTCCGCCAGAACATCCAGGAAGTACTTGCCGCCATCGGATAATCCGCAGGGTCGACGTTCCGTCGACCGCTATTAAAGGGCAGGGTGATTTGTAATCTACTTCAAAATTAAGTGGTCGACGAAACGTTGACCCTACGAAAAAGCCCCGACAAATTTGCCGGGGTCTTAAACTTCTCACCTTCTCACCTTCTCACTTTCTCACCTCAGAAAGTGAGCACCTCCCCGGCCTCCAACGCATACCTTAGCCGCGTCGTTTTCCGGCAAAGCTCAATCCCCTTTTCCAGATCCACCAGGTCATGCTCACCGCCGCCCAGGGCCGACGTCAACGCGCGCAGCTCATGCTCCGCCGCCGTTGCTCCCGGCGACCAAGGTCGGGCCGCCAGGCAGGGTCACTCCCGTCATGTCGGTGGCGGGTTCGGTCGAACCGGCGCGCGGCCGCACGACCATCCTCGCGCGATACCAGACGGACGGCACCGAATGGCCGAGATGCATGTCGTTGGCGACGAGCGCGGCGCCGTTCGAGGTC
>JAKFFN010000275.1:0-2069 GCA_036675025.1 Candidatus Sumerlaeales bacterium
CAGGTTCCGGACACACCGGACACGTACGCCTGACCGCCAAGTTTACCTTCGGTGCCCACCTCGCGCGCCACACGGGTAACCTCACTGGCAAACGAGCGAAGCTGATCCACCATGTTATTAATGGTGTCTTTCAGCTCCTGGATTTCTCCTTCAACATCTACGGTAATCTTGCGAGAAAGATCGCCGTTAGCAACCGCCGTGGTTACATTGGCGATGTTTCGCACCTGGGTGGTTAGGTTGTTGGCCAGCATGTTTACGCTGTCCGTCAGGTCTTTCCAGGTGCCTGACACACCCTGTACGTTTGCCTGGCCACCCAGCTTGCCCTGCACACCCACCTCTCGGGCTACGCGGGTAACCTCGCTGGCAAATGACCGGAGTTGATCCACCATCGTGTTGATGGTGTCTTTAAGTTCGAGAATCTCACCCTTAACATCTACGGTGATCTTTCGAGAAAGATCGCCGTTAGCCACGGCCGTGGTAACGGCGGCGATGTTACGCACCTGGCCCGTTAGATTCGCGGCAAGCATGTTCACGTTATCAGTCAGGTCTTTCCAGGTACCCGACACGCCCTGCACGTTCGCCTGGCCGCCCAGCTTACCTTCAATACCCACTTCGCGAGCCACGCGGGTAACCTCGCTGGCGAATGACCTAAGCTGATCCACCATGGTGTTGATGGTACTCTTGAGTTCAAGCACCTCGCCGCTGGCATCTACCGTAATTTTTCGAGAGAGATCACCGTTGGCAACCGCGGTGGTCACCTCCGCAATATTTCGCACCTGCACAGTGAGGTTCTCAGCCATGCTGTTCACGTTATTGGTCAGGTCTTCCCAGGTACCGGAAATACCCGATACGGTGGCCTGGCCACCAAGCTTACCTTCAGTACCTACTTCGCGGGCAACGCGGGTTACCTCGCTTGCAAATGACCGAAGCTGATCCACCATCGTATTTATGGTGACCTTCAGTTCGAGCACTTCGCCCTCGGCATCCACCGTGATCTTGCGTGAGAGGTCGCCGTTAGCCACCGCCGTGGTAACCGCGGCGATGTTTCGCACCTGCCCCGTCAGGTTTGCCGCCAGCATGTTCACGTTGTCTGTGAGGTCTTTCCACGTGCCGGATACGCCCGGCACATTTGCCTGGCCGCCAAGTTTACCATCGGCGCCCACCTCGCGCGCTACGCGGGTTACCTCGCTACCGAATGAACGCAGCTGATCCACCATCACGTTGATGGTATCTTTCAGCTCCTGTACTTCGCCACTGGCATCCACGGTAATTTTGCGCGAAAGGTCGCCTTTGGCCACAGCCGTAGTCACTTCGGCAATATTCCGCACCTGGCCGGTAAGGTTCGCGGCCATCATGTTCACCGAATCGGTGAGATCTTTCCACGTACCCGACACACCACGCACGTTTGCCTGGCCGCCGAGCTTGCCTTCCGTACCCACTTCCGTTGCCACGCGGGTTACTTCGCTGGCGAACCGGCTAAGCTGATCCACCATTGTGTTAATGGTTTCTTTCAGCTCCTGCACTTCGCCGCGGGCATCTACGGTGATTTTCCGCGAAAGATCGCCCTTGGCCACAGCCGTGGTCACATCAGCAATGCTTCGCACCTGGCCGGTAAGGTTGCCGGCCATCATGTTTACGTTTTCGGTGAGGTCTTTCCAGGTGCCCGATACGCCCGGCACACTTGCCTGGCCGCCGAGCTTTCCTTCCGTGCCCACCTCGCGGGCCACCCGTGTAACTTCGCTACCGAAGGCGCTGAGCTGATCTACCATGGTGTTGATGGTTTCTTTCAGCTGCAGAACCTCGCCTTTTGCCGCCACTGTAATTTTTTTCGAAAGATCACCTTTGGCCACCGCAGTCGTCACATCGGCAATATTACGCACCTGGCTGGTCAGGTTGTTTGCCAGCATGTTCACGCTTTCGGTCAGGTCTTTCCAGGTGCCCGAAACACCGCGCACATTCGCCTGGCCGCCCAGCTGGCCGTCGCTTCCCACTTCGCGCGCCACGCGCGTTACTTCGCTGGCGAACGACCCAAGCTGATCCACCATGGTGTTCACGGTGTCTTTCAGTTC
>JAKFFN010000208.1:0-2069 GCA_036675025.1 Candidatus Sumerlaeales bacterium
CGCTATCTGGAACATTGCTGGCATCCCATAGCCTCATAGAATCCAGGGCCATGGTGTCGGCCTGGGCATTGGTCAGCCTTCCCAACGGGCCCTGATCCAGGTTAACGGTAATTCCACCTGCCCATTTGTAGGGATTGCCTTCCGAATCCACGGCAAGATAGCCCCCCGCAAAACCGGCTGATAGATAGGTAAATGTAAGCAAAACAGCCATTGCCGCTTTGCTCCAATGTAACCCCGTTGTCCCCACTCGCACCATCACTAATTCCTACAGCAAACTTTAGGAATGTTCTTAGATTGACGACATTCTCCGACCGTCGTATCGCAAACAAGCAAAACCTGAAGCCTAAGGTTCAATTTTTGCCCGGCTTACCACGCGACGAGTTCTGAAAGGATAGTACATAAATGGAAAAACGGCAATTCGGGAGCACAGATATGAGAGTTAGTCTTCTTGGCTTTGGAGGGGCCGAGATTGGCTATGAAGGTGCCGACCAGCAAACAGTGAATGATGTTCTCAACAGCGCCCTGGACGCCGGCCTGAACGTCATCGATACCGCAGAGTGCTACATGAACAGCGAGGAGCTAATCGGAAAAGCCGTAGCAGGACGACGGAACCAGTTCTACCTGTTCACGAAGTGCGGCCACGAACATGACAGTGAGGGTAAGCAGATCGGGGCTTGGAATACAGAATCGATCTTAAAAAGCATTCAACGCAGCCTGAAGCGCCTGCAGGCTGAAACCGTTGATCTTGTGCAGCTTCACAGTTGCTCGCTGGAAGACCTGAAGCGTGGGGAAGTAATCGAAGCCCTGCAGGAGGCCCGCGACCGCGGGTACACCCGCTATATCGGCTACAGTGGCGACAGCGAGGCGGCCCGTTATGCTATCGACTGCGGGGCGTTTGATACGCTCCAGACGTCAGTGAACATAGCCGACCAGGAAGCGGTCGACCTGACGCTGCCTCTTGCCCGGCAGCGCAAGATCGGCGTTATTGCCAAGCGCCCTATTGCTAACGCGGCCTGGCGGACCGGCAGCCGGCCGGAGGAGCCATACCACCATGTCTACTGGGACCGCCTCCAGGAGCTTAAGTTTCCTTTTCTGGACCGTCCATTGGAAGAAAGCGCTGCCATCGCCATGCGATTTACAGCAAGCATCCCTGGCGTGCACACTATGATTGTCGGCACAAAGAAGCCGGGCCGATGGAGCCAGAATGCCGCTATTCTTGACGCAGGGTCGCTTTCAAAAGAAGAGTTTGACGCCATTCGCCAGCGGTGGCAGGAAATAGCCCCTGCCGATTGGACCGGCCAAACCTAGGCCTGCCAGCCTCGGCAAATAATGCCCAGGCGCTGAAAGTGTTTATCGAAAGGATTGCCGCCATGGCCTTTACCATTGATATTGGTGCACGTGCGCCAGATTTTGAACTTCCCGGTGTGGACGGTAAACAGTACTCGATGTCGTCTTTTGCCGACTCACCCATTCTTGTTGTAGGTTTCACCTGTAACCACTGCCCGTATGTAATCGGATCAGAAGACCGGATGATCGATTTCGTCCGTACTTATGGCGACCGAGGTGTGGCTTTTATAGGCATCAATAGCAACGAAACCGAAAACCATCCGGAAGACAGCTTGGAGCATATGGTGACGCGTTCCCGCGAAAAAGGTTACAACTTCCCATATCTGCGCGATGAAAAACAGGATGTAGCTAAAGCCTTTGGCGCTATTAAAACACCCCATTTTTTCGTTTTGGATAAGGACCGCGTAATCCGATATACCGGACGAATGGATGATCACCCGAAGGATGCAGCGCAGGCGACTACGCACGAGCTTCAGGATGCTGTTGATGACCTGCTAGCGGGGCGCACGGTCCGGGTTCCGGTTACGGATGCCGTTGGCTGCACAATCAAATGGTGGGGGAAAGATCGCAAGTTCATCCCCAATGACGTATGTGACCTGCTGCCCTAGTCTTTTCTTGGGAACAGGAACCTCTGCGTCTGCCTTATCATTCCCCCAAAAGAAAAACCGTCCGTGCACGATGCTCGTGCGCGGACGGCTAAACGCTTACCAACTGCCAGCTAT
>JAKFFN010000024.1:0-2063 GCA_036675025.1 Candidatus Sumerlaeales bacterium
GCCCGCTGCTTGATGCGCGGCAGGGCCAGGTTTACGCGGCGCTTTACCAGGTATCGTGGACGCCGGACGGGCTGCCGCAGGTTGCCATTGTAAAGGAAGAGTGGGCCGGCCCGGTGGCCGAAGTGGCGGACTGGATCACGGAACCGGTGATTTTTGCCGGGGACGCGCTGGCGCTTGCGCAATCACACCTGCAGCCGGCACTGGGCGACAAATTCCTGCTGCCCTCGCCTCATCACACGCTGCCGCACCCGGAAGAGGTTGCACTGCTGGCAAGAGCGCGGGCCGAGGCCGGCGAGGTGGATGACCTGATGGCGATGGAGCCGCGCTATGTGCGCCAGAGCTATACGCAAAAACGGCAGTAGAGCAAGACAGACTTCAGGGATTACTCGAAGTAGCGGGATACGACGCCGCGCTGGCTGGGTGATATCTGAGTGCGGCTGATGTTGGTACCCTGCTGGTTTCCAAAATCTTTCACGGTTCCCGGTTTGAACTTGCCGGGATCAGGCTTGGGTTCCATAGGCGTAATGCCCAGGTCTACGAGGTCAGCCGCCTGGAAGAACTGGTTTTCCAGCTGCTTCTCTTCAAAGGCTGCATTCTCAAGGTGGCGCTCTTCTCCAAAAACGAGGGCAGCATCGGCGCGTCCGCGATCGACACCGCCGCGCCCGGCGCAGTTTCCGCCCATACACTGGCTTAACTTCTGGCTGAGGCCCTGGCATTGCTTCAGCAGGTCGCTGAGTTTTTTCGAATTGCACTGGCCGGCTTTGCATTTGCCCAGCGCATCCTGAAGCTGCTTCTTAAGGGCATCGGGAACGGGCATGTTTTTCTTGTTTAACTGGTCCTGGATGGCTGCTGCCATGGCGGCAATGTCGTTCTGCAGTTCGGCGTTGTCGACGTTGGGGGCTTTCGCTTCCTGCTGGGCGACCATGCCGGCGAGCTGGTTCATGGATGACGAAAGCTGATAGGCAGAGGCTTCGCTCTGGGCCAGCGCGTTTTCGAGGCGCTGTTCCATGTCTTCGACGGCTTCCCACTTCTCTTTGGACACGCCCTCGGGCGCAGCCTGGATTTGCTCGATCTGCTCTTCGAGCTTCTCGCGTTCCGGCTCGGGCAGCACTTCGGCGGCCATCTCGAGCCGTTCCTGGAGAGGTTCGGTCATTGCCAGCATCATGTTGGGAGCGGGTTCTTTCGGTTTTCTCGGAGGAACAAAAAACACGGCAGCAGCAAAAAGCAGCGCGGGTGCGAGGCGCCAGGCAAACCAGGCAGCATTAAGGCGAAGGGGCCGGACTGTCAGCCGCCGGGAGATGGTCTGCCAGGCAGTTGCGCCGCCGGCCAGGGTAGGGCGTTCGTAAGCCGTGGCGGCAAGGCCGTCGCTGACGCTGAGGTGATCAACAAGTTCGACCACTTCTTTCTCATTAAAAAACAGGTTTTCGCGCCGGCAGCGCAACCAGATCCAAACCATGACGGCTGGTACCCCCACCAGGATGGCATAGGTGAAGGGGGTAAGATGGGGCGCAAGCATCCGGGTAAGGAGGAAGGCGACGCCAAAACCAATAATGACGCCGGCCACAGGGGTGGCGGCACGGGTGAGAAAGACGCCCAGGTTAATGCGCCACGAAACCCGCCGCAGAACGGAAGGATGAGGAACCTCAGGTGAAAGACTCATGATACCCCCTTAGACCACGAGAATAGCCATACGTTTAATAAAAACAACGGTGAGACGAGGAAAGTCAAAGGGTTATAGACGCTCAGAACCGCAATCAGCCGTTCGAGGTCACAAAGGTACGAATTGGTGCTGCGCCGTGATGAATAACACCAAACGCCTATAGTAGAATGCAAACTGCACGCGGTGGACCTTTACCGCATTATGGGTGCCGTGTTCCCCTGTAGCTCAACGGCAGAGCACTCGGCTGTTAACCGAGGGGTTATAGGTTCGAATCCTATCGGGGGAGCCAATTCATCGCACTACACGTGAACTTTTATGCCTGGAACGATCGCCGTTGCGGCAGTACTTAATTTGTCACCAGCAATCCCGATAAATGTAACAAAACAACTTCACTTGCGTTTGT
>JAKFFN010000116.1:0-12804 GCA_036675025.1 Candidatus Sumerlaeales bacterium
CCACGGCTGCAGGCTAACCACCTGCAGCCGATCCCGCCCCAACCAGGCGGACACAAAACCCACTAGGACCCACGAAAGGATTACACAATGTTTAAGACACTGCACGAAATTGCGAAGGAATTCGCGGAAGCTTTCACCACGGAAACACGGACCGACGGAAGCAAATATGTCACTCTGAATGATGACAAGGCCGAATGGATGCAAGAAGCAGTACAAGAGGCCCATACATTAGGCGAACATCTAGCCTTGCCCGATGACAGCATTTATGAGATTTGCCGCGAAGTAGCCGACGCAATA
The DNA here is from genome assembly GCA_036675025.1 of Candidatus Sumerlaeales bacterium. Taxonomy (GTDB): domain Bacteria; phylum Sumerlaeota; class Sumerlaeia; order Sumerlaeales; family Sumerlaeaceae; genus JAKFFN01. The sequence continues at coordinate 298 of JAKFFN010000116.1, forward strand.
GAAGAAGAACTTGGAGCAGCCGACAAGGACCTTGAAGATTGCCGCGACCTTGAAATGCGCGAACGTATTGACGGACTTGTGCCGGTTTACACTTCCGACTTGAAGCATTGGGCATTCAAGAACCCCCACGCTGATGAATGGATGCAGGAAGCAGTGGACCAGGGTTTGATTGATACCACGGCAAAAGAATTCGACCTTGATAATTTGCGCATGGCTGGTTACTACATGCAGGCCGACAGCATTTGTGGCACTTTCCTGCAGGCGATCCAGGATCAATATGATGACCAGGATTTTACAATTGAAGGCGAAGACCACGACCAATTCATTGATGAGGACATGGATTGATGAAAACACTGATCCGCCGCATGAATGGACACAGGCGAGAAGACGACACGCCGCACCGCTTTGCCGTAGATTTGCTTGCATGGCGGAAAGAGTCAAAGCGCGATCCCAACGTTTACCGGTACCCAACCATGAAAAGCAGGCTGCACAATCGCAGAGTCAGAATTTACCGCTTTGCCTACACCGCCGGACTTTTTACCCATGAAATAGAATTTGAGATTCGCGCAGCATAGCACAGCAGCCGCGGACGGACTAACCACCCGCCGCGGCTGCTGCTGATCCACCAACCAAAACCCACTAGGAGAAATAAACAATGTCACTTCACCGCAACAACCCACGCAGCCGCCGCCGCATGACTCCGGAAGAACGCCAGCAGATGCAGCAGGAATCACTATTGCGCGCCCGCACTTGCAAAGACCACGGACCGAACATTGCCATAATAATGGATGAATGCGCCCGCCGCGGTTACACCAACGTAAGACCAGGCGAAAATGTTTTGACCTTCAACGCATGGAAGGCATTAGGCCGGAAGGTTAAGAAAGGCGAGAAGGGAATTAAAATACCTGTCTACTTCAGCCGATCCACCGCGGACCAGGCCGACGAAGACAGCAGCCGGACCATTCGAACTAATGCCCACGTATTCCACGAATCGCAGACAGAACCCGCAACACCAGGAACCACCCCGCCCCCGATCCCACCCAAACCCACGCCCGCGGCTGATTTGTTTGAAGGTTTATTCCAATGATGACGCCGGACTTGTTTTCATACACACCAGCAGCAGCCGCGGAAGCACCGCGGCTGCTGCATAAATTGCGCGTGGTCCGAGAATCTACGCCCGAATATGGAAACTGCAGAGTCTTAAACCGTATCCCTAGCAGCAGCCGCGACATTTACGAAATGTTCAAACCCTATTGCAGCAGCTTGGACCGCGAAGAATTCCAGGTTTTAGCCCTAGACAGTAAAAACAAAATATCCGGCTGGAATACAGTATCTGTCGGAACTCTTAATAGCGCCATTGTTCACCCACGCGACGTATTCAAATTTGCACTTCTGGCAAATGCCGCCGGAATCATATTCGTGCACAACCACCCGAGCGGAAATCCTACCCCTTCAGATGAAGATTTACTTTTAACCAGTCGCTTAGTCGCAGCCGGAAAGCTTCTTGGAATCCCTGTAATGGACCATGTAATTTGCGGTTACGCTGAATGGTATAGCTTTTCCGACACAGGCCGGCTGAAGTAATGACCAGGAAACAAGCCCGAGAAGCATTTGACCGCCTGCACCAGATTGCCGCGGACATTATGCACCGATCCCGCGGACAACTCACACCGCCGGAAGCATGGCACCAGGCAGAATTGAAACTCCAGCAGCAGAATTCCACCCCCGACCTATTCACAGAAAGGAATTACACCAGATGAAAACCAAGCCCGCAGTTTTCTATAAAAAGAAGTGGGAGCAAAACAGCATAGAATGCAGCCGCAGCTATGCAGCCCGCCGCATTTGGGCCGCTAGAATTCTAGCAGAAGACCCCGACCATAAACCCGAATGGTACACGCGCCACAGCGGACTGCACCAGGTAATTGAAACCCGCACTGATATGTTTTACTATGTCCGCAACGATCCACAGCCGGACCAGGAACAGCAGAAGCAATATGCATACACCGTTAACATAATGCAGACAGTGGAAGAATACGCAACGCTTGAAGTTTACGCCGAGTCAGAAGAAGACGCCCGCGAAAAAGCCCAGGCAATGCTGGACGAATGCGAATATGACGTCGAATGGGAAGGCGGACAAGTGGACCGCGACGCCCATATAACAACGGTTGAACCCGCCCACGCTATAAAGATTTAACCCCGCCGCGGCTGCAGCCGATCCGCCGCGACGGCTGCAGCCGGAACCCAACCGAACCAGGAAAGGAACCAAACCAGATGAAAACCACACGCCAGTATATCCCGACAGAATACGACAGACTTAAAGCCCGATCCCGCAGCTTAGGCCGACGTGTCGCCATTGCCACCGCATACGCTTATTTCTTGCCCGAGTCACGGACCAGGAACCCGCAGGCCGTTAGCGTCTATATGCGGCTGAAAGAAAAATTTTGGGACATGCATTCCCTTGCGCCAATCGAATGGCGAGACAATTTAATAGATTGGTATGTCCGCGGAATGGACGACATAACAATTTAAGCCGGACGCCGGACCGGTTACCGGACCGACACCAGCAGCCGCAGCCGATCCGCCGCGGCTGCTGATCCAGGCCGGACCGGTTACCACCCGCAAAGGAGAACGACAACCAAAACACCTTGACAAATGCGCCCGCGGCTGCAGCCGATTTGGTAAAACCCGCAAAGGAGAGCTCGCATGGCGACTCGCAAGAAGAAAACTGAGGACGACCCGAAGGGCCAGGCCGACGCGCCAGAACAGGATCCGGAAGCAGACCGCGACACGAAGGGCCAGGACCGCGACACAGACGGCCAGGAACCGGAAAAAGACCGCGACACGAAGGGCCAGAAAAGCCGGAAGAGTGAACCACTGCTCTGCGAATTTTTTGGTCCGGAATGCACCGCGGAAATTTCCGACGACGGCACTATGACCCGCGGCGCCGAGACTTATGCGGCCGTAGGGATAAAGGACCAGCACCCCGAAGGGCAGTGGCACGAAATGGCTGCTACCCCCACGGCCAAATTACTTCTGAAGAAGAAGTAACCGCCCCGACAGCCACCCCCCAGGCATTTTACCCGGGGAGTGGCTTTTCGGGATCACTAAAAACAAAAGAACCCCCTGTCTTTTTATGGACCGGTAACCAGCCGGTCCAGACAGAGGGCTTGTAACCCACTAGGAGGATTACGAAAATGAATACACCCCCGCCCGATTCGCATTTGCAAGTTATGAATGCGAAGAAATCTCACCTGGGAACCAAAGGACGCGGCAGGCCAGCATCAAAGGCGCCGGCCGACCCGCAGACATGGGAAGCTTTCCAGGCTGCTATGGCACAATCGCCCTTTCCTTCGCTTCGACAGTGGGCTTTAGCTGCGGAATTCGACTATCAGGTGTTCCTGGACTACGCCCGCGGTAAAAATTTGCCCCCGCTAAACCGTGCAGCGCGAATTGCAAGCATAGCATCTACAACCATGGATGCCTTGTGGGGTCATTTGGCCGAAAAAAAGTTGCCCCAACACCCAAAAGATGATTGATCCCTAAACCTTTTGCGGTTGTAACGGACCTATTCGTCCGAAACAGGCCAGCGGTGGTTCCAGCCACCGCCGACCCTGGACACAAAACCAACCCACACGACCGGTCAGGATCATGTAATGGTGGCTTTTCCGTTGCGTCCACAATTACCAATATCCGTGCCGTTTCGTGTATGAAAGGAAAATCTTTCAACATGATGCACAAAATTACATCCAAGTTAGCCACCGTCGCCGGAGAGCAGCAATTCTTAGCAGGACTATTTATTAATTCCATCCAGGCCGCCGATATATGCCCGAAGCATCGTAGGAACCAAACCAATGCGGCCGCGAAGTTTCTGGAGTATATGGCGACCAGGACGCCGATCCAGACATGGGAGGAATGGCTTATGTCTGATCATATTGGCGAGTACATAGACCGGTTGAAGGAACAGGGCCTGTCAGTAAACACGCTGCGTTCTTATGCGAACGTATTCCGCCTGGTGAACCGGACGGTATTCCGGAAAACCCGCCAACCGAAAGCGGAAGTGCAGTCATATTTACCAAAAAGGCGCCCGAACGTTAGTAAAAATTACCTTGTGTTGGAGAAGCTTAAGGCAGCGATCCACGAAGCACGAACCCAAGGCAACCTTAGAGCAGAACTTGGATTCACCCTGGGCGGGCTTATGGGCTTACGCCTGGAGGAAATAGCCTACATCTGCAAAGCCGACTACCGCGAGGATGAAGGCACGTTATTTATCTATGATAGCAAAAACGATTACAGCACCAGGACCTTGCCAGTACCCGAAGCAGCGAAGCCGGTATTACGGAAAGCATTTGCCTACCGAGAAGTAGTCCGCCGGCGAGAGGACCCGCGCAATTGCCTGTACTGGAATCACGAGCCGATCAGTAACGCCATGCGGAAAATCACGCGGACCCTGTATGACAAAACCGCCGATCCTGCTTTTGACGGTAGAGTAAAGCCTATGGACGCCCGCAAGACCTTCCGGAATACCAGCAGCCGTCCAGACGCAGCACTTAACTGGTGGATTGTGGAAGCCTACATGGGGCACAAGCTGCCTGGTGAGGGCGAAAGCTACCAGCATTTGCGCGTAACCGCCGCCTGTTTACCAGAGATAAGGCATGAAGCACTGGAAATGTTAAGGACAGTTGCTTGCCAAATTGACAATATGGTTCTAAATTGCGAAATTTCGTGATTTAGTAGTTGACTGGAAGCACAAATAGCCCCAGACCATCACGCATTCCGCGATGTTCTGGGGCTTTTCAGTACCAGTAAAATGGTGCACCCAGGAAGAGTCGAACTCCCAACCTACAGATCCGTAGTCTGTTAGGCGAAGAGGGCGACAGACCCACCAGGGCATAGCGGAAACCACTATAGGAGGTTTTCAGTATGCGTCTTGTGGGAAGATACATACGGTTTGTAAGGAAGTGCTGGATTCTGCTGCTGCTCCAACGCGGTAGAATGTCCGAGCCACTACAGGTTGCCATTTTCGGCAGCATATTTTTGTTCTCCGGAGCAGCGATAGCAAGCGCCTTTATCGTTTGGGCTTATGATCCGGTTGACCCTGTACGAGTGGCAAAATTCTCTGCCACGTGCAGCATGGGCTGTTTTCTGTCCATACTCCTATTCCTTTTTGACGGTCCGCCGGCAAAACAGGCGATTTCTGTATGGAACCGCTAACGATCCAAGGCAAATTCGTGCAGCCTGGTGATTGCCACCATTGCGGCGGAATGCACTACGGAGAATCCTACCGCAGTAAGTCCGAAGCTATCACCGAACTTCACCGGATCATTCGCCTTTGCCGTGACGCCCGCATAATGTTGCGGATGCCCGACGCAAAACCCGCCCAATCCGAGGCATGAGCATGGACGCCGCAAAGGCGCTTCAGGCGCTGAACCGAGCGGACACGCTGATCACCGAAATCAACCATAAATTCTCCACCGTAGACATGGACCCCGACACCCAGGCCACACTGGAGCTCGAGTTTTTGACCCTACGAATCCAGGTGGAGATAGCAAGAAAGGAACTGGCAATCTATGAGCACAGCAGAATTGCTCCCAGCAGCACAGCCGCAGCCGTTTGAATTAGAGATTTCACCCCAACGGTTTGCAATGGTAGCCAAGAACCGTTTGGCTATCACGGAGTTTATCACCGGCCAGCTTAAAGACGGCACCGATTTTGGCAAAATACCTGGATGCGGGGACAAGCCCACCCTGCTTCAGCCTGGTGCGCAGAAGATTTGCACACTGATGAACGTCTACCCCGACACCGAAATTTCGGAAACGGACCTTGGAAACGGCCACCGTGAGTATCGGGCAAAGACCCGCCTTCGCTTCATTGGCAATGACGTAGTGGTTGCCACCGGCAACGGGCTTTGCTCTACCATGGAGAGCAAGTACAAGTACCGTGGGACTAGTAGCGAAGACACAGGCAAACCGGTTCCGCACAACTATTGGGACACGCGGAAGAAAGATGCAGCCAAAGCCCAGGAAATGCTAGGCGGCAAAGGCTTTAAAGCTGTTAAGAACGATGAGACCGGTGCGTGGTCAATTCACAAATCGACCGGCGAGAAGCAGGAAAACCCGGATATTGCCGACGTCTACAACACCTGCATGAAAATGGGAGCAAAGCGCAGCCTTATAGCCGCTACGCTGAATCTCTCCGGCGGCTGGTCCGAACACTTTACGCAGGACCTGGAAGACCTGAAGGGCATCAACTTCGGCATCCAGGAAGACACCGCCAAGCAGCGTGAGAAGACCATGCAGGCTGCTATCGACGGCGCCCTTAAGAAGCTTCACAAGGATGTTGTGAAGGAAATCTACGGCGGTGTTCTGGCTGCTAACGGGCTTAAGAGTATCAAGGAAGGCACCGATAGCCAGTTCCAGAAGATGCTGCAGGAGTTTTCTGAAGACGTAGCCTTCAAAGTGAAAGAGGGCGATGATTTGGCTGCTACCGACGCCCGCAACGAAGCCGACGCCGCGCAGAACCAGTAATTGTACCCGCACGTAAACATTGTGATCCTCTCCGGACGCTTAACCCACGATCCGGAATTCCGCTACCTTCAGACCGGAAGCACGGTCTGCACCCTTCGCATGGCTGTGAACAATCGCAAGTTTGCAGGCAAAGGCCGCAAGGTTAACGATCCATGCTTCATCATAGTGGAGGCATGGGAGGTTTTTGCAGACGTGGTGAAGAAGTACAACGCCCAGAAGGGCACACCACTGATGTTTACGGGCAAAGTATTCCAGGAACGCTACCTGGACCCCGACGGCAAGCGCCAGCAGATACAGAAATACCGCGTCACTGATAGCCTGGTGGTCCTGCAGGACACCAAGCCCGAGCCGAAACCAACGGCTGAAGACCAACCTACTGAAGACCCCGAGGAAGATATCTGGAATGAAGAAATCCCGCTCCAATGACGAACTGGCTGCTGAAAACGAAGCAGCCGCCGCAACGGCAACAGAAGAAACAGCCGAAGCAATTGCCGCCGGACCTACCGGCCGGCCGCTGTACCGGATCGACTTCGAAGCAGAACACACGCAGTACCTGAATGTGAAGGGCGAAGAACTCACCAGCGTTACCACCGCCCTGAAGGTGATCGATAAACCAGCCTTGATCTTTTGGGCCTGGAAGGAAGGCAAAGCCGGCCGTAATCTTAACCGGACAAAGCAGAAGGCCGCGGATATCGGCACAATTGCTCATGCCATGGTTGAATGTCACCTGTTAGGCATGGAGCTGGACCGGTCCAACCTTGCTCCGGACCAGGTAGACCGTGCCGAGACTGCCTTTATTAAGTTCCTAGATTGGTGGCAGTCCATGGGATTCCAGGTTGTTCACTGTGAACTCAAAATGATAGACGAACACTGGCAGGTAGGCGGAACCGCTGATATTATCGCGTTCGACCGCGAAGGCAAGCTGTGGCTGATCGACCTTAAAACCTCGAAAGGCATATACGACGAAATGAAGTTTCAGACCGCCGCTTATGCCGATATGTACGAGCGCAATTATTTCGCCACCATATCCAACGTAGCCATTTGCCGGATCGGCAAAGAGGATGATCCGGAAGACTTTGAGGCCTACGTTATGCCGGACGCCGAACGCAAGGCAGCGTTAGCCGTCTACAGTGATCTGCTGCCATTTTACCGGTCCGTTTCCGCCTTCCGCCAGAAGTACAGCAAGTAAGTTTCCTGTCATTGGCGCCGGCCGTTGCGCGAAAGGCCGTCCACCCCTATTTTTTAGAAAGGAATGGCAGTCATGCCCGATCCCAATGCCGCTGTTATTAAGCAACGGCAGCTTGACCTGGTGTTAGAAGACCTTAATAACGGTCAGACACCCACCGACCTAGCCGACGCTTTACGGAATGCCGTTGAAGCCGTAAAGAAGACCGGTAAAATGGCAACGGTCACCTTCAGCCTGAAGATTAAGCCAGGCAACCGCGGCGCTGTGGAAAAAGTAGAAATTGAGGATGCTATCAAATGCAACCTGCCGTCCACCGACCGTGCGAAATCCTTCTTCTTTATCGATAAGGACAACACGCTTTCCCGCCGCGACCCGAACCAGCCGGAACTGGATCTTAAGACCCTGGAACAGACCGGCCCCGTTGAGCTCAAGCGCGTAGCTGAAGCTTAATCCCACACCCCATCACGAGAGACTAAGAAAGGCGCCACCTTAACATGATTGAACAACTCGCAACACTGATCGACAACACCCTACGTTGTCAGACCCTGGTTCCAAGAATCGACAAAGTAGGCAGCACCCCGTTTGTTGTCCTGAAGGACGGCGACGGCGGCGAACGCGTATTTGAACTGAAACACCTTTCCGACGCCCCAACCAATACCGGCGGCACTGCTACCCTGCAGGACCTTGGAAGCTTTATTGAGTACGTGAAAGAGCGGAAGAACGCAAATTCGCGGATTTTTGCCAGCATCGGTAATGCCCGTATTGAAGCGATCCTGGACTACCACGGCGAGAATCCGAGCTGGTGTCGTGATATTGCAGAATTCCAGCCCAAAGCACGCCCCGAGTGGACGGAATGGACTCGCAACAATAAGCAGAACATTAAGCAGGCTGCATTCGCAGAATTCGTAGAAGACAACCTTCCGTTTATCGTTTCGCCGGACGGAAATAAACTGCTGCAGATCGCCCGCACCCTGGTAGCAAAGAAGTCCGTAGCGTTTAAGTCCGGTATCAACCTGGATAACGGCGATATCCAGCTTCAGTACGAAGAAACCACCGAGGCAAAGGCCGGCGAAAAGGGAAACATCGTGATCCCTTCCGAAATCACCCTTGGACTAATCCCGTTCGAAGGCGCACCCGCCTACGAAATGAAAGCCCGCCTGCGTTTCCGACTCGAAGAAGACAAGCTGTACTTCCAGTACAAGCTAATCCAGCCGGAAAAGGTGTGGGAAGACGCTGTTAAGGACGCCGTGACAAAGATCGGCACCGAGACAGGCGTTAACGTGTTCCTTGGAACTTACGATCGCGGTTAGTACCCACCCCACCTAAACCCCGCCACGGCCGGCTGCAGGCCATTAACTGCAGCCGGCTTTTACTCCCCCCGAAAGAGCCCCCTATGTGCGTTAAAATTATGAGAAAAGTTTGGAAGCAGGCGCTAAAGCCTACGCCCAAATACGTGCTATTGGCTCTGGCTGACTACGCCAACGAGAACGGGGAATGCTATCCAGGGCAGCAGGACATTGCCGACCGAACTGGACTAACCAAGCGATGCGTTATTGCCGCAATTTCAGAACTCATTCAGGCCGGTTACGTGACAGTAAAAAAGACCGCTGGAAACAAGAATCGGTACGTCGTAAGTGGTGAACCTAATTCACTACCTACCAGTGAAGCAGATTCACTACCCAACCAGTGCACCACATTCACCAGTGAAGCAGATTCACCAGTGAACGACGTTCACAACGGTAGTGAAGCAGGTTCACTACAGAAGTGCACCACGTTCACTTCTATTATTAATAAGGTATTAACCACCAATGAACCACCAGTTAACCACCATGATACTGGTGAGTCGGAAAACACCGCGGAAACTGCTGCCAAAAAACCGGAGAAACGGAAGCAGCACGATCCTGCTGTAGTCGCACTAGCCGAACGCTTTGCCGAATGCCGTCGCGCAGATGCAGGAATGGTGAAAGTGACGCAGGCGGCAATAGATTACTACGCCGACCTGCTAGCCGGAATCCTGCTCAAAGGCGAAACCACGCTGCAGGACCTTACGATCCTTACCGCCTGGTTTGAGACTCCGGAAGGCATGGAGTCATTCCGCCATGGCATAGGCAACACGCCTAAGGGTGGCTACACCCACGCCCTTGTTCGCAATCTCGCCATGTACCTTTCCAAAGCAAAAGGGAAAAGCTACCAGCCAGGCCGTGTGAAGCAGCAGGACATGGATTTTGACCGCGGTTACGACCTACCCGTAATCCGCAGCGAGGATGCTAACTAATGGCATTAACCTTCGATGTAGACGACGCCCCCGCTGTTGAGACAGCCCCGCAGCCGCCCATTGCCGAATACGTTGCTGGATTTTACGCCAACCAGGAACTGGTACAGTCCGCCGGACCCGAGACAGTAACCGGCATTGAAGACGCCCCCACCACCAGACTGAATGATCCGGACGTGGAAGAACGCAGCGTCTGTGGCGCCTTCTGGTTTTTCCCCGAAGAAATGATCCAGGCATGGAAGATCCGTGTTCAAGGGATCGATAAACCAGGCGAGAAGATTTTCACCCGAGAGAAGCACCGGCATTTCATCCTGAAGGCTATAGAGATTAACCGAAAAGGCCTGCAGGTTGATCCTATCACCATGGTGAAGAACACCAAGCCGGCGGACGTTAACCGCATGGGTGGAATGCAGTACTGCATGAACCACGCGAACTATTTCTTCTCCATCAAAAGCAGCACTAGCCACCTGGACATGCTGATCGATAACTACCGGCGCCGTGCGCTGGACACCATGACCACTGAAGTTATAGAGCAGGTAAAGGCCGGCGGTGACGTGAACCAGGGAATTGCGGACCTTACCAACGGAGCCAAAGGCCTGCTACGCGGAAACAGCACAATGCAGAGCATGGACCCAGATTCCATGGTCGATACCCTTGAACAGATTATCGGCACCGCCGAGGCCGATACCAGCTATATTCCATGCTCATTCCGGAACCTTGCCCGGGTAATGGGCGATCACCCCCGCGGTGAAATTCGTGCCATTGGCGCCCCTTCAGGCAACGGCAAGACCGCCCTTGTTCTGACAGAGATTCTATTCGCCCTGGAGCATGGGTTTGTAGCTGACATATTCCTGCTGGAAAGCAGCCGGCAGCAGCTTGTGGAACGCACTGCCATGCAGAAGTTTTTCGCCGACGGCCGCAATTTCCGCAGCCGGAAAACCACCCCTTCAGACCGCGAGGCGCTTCACAACGCCGCGGAATATCTGACAAAGTTCAACGGACGCCTGCACATGGCGCCCCGCGGGCTTTTCAGTGCCATGGACATTCGCGCAATGATCCAGGAACGCAAACAGCGGACCGGTCAGCCGTGCGATTTGATTGTGGTGGATCACCTTCAGCGCCTGAAGGCCTGCAATTCTAAGCACAGCCCCACCGATTTTGCCGCGGTCCATGAAAACGTAGAGCAGTTATGGGCATTAGCTGCAGAAGAAAACGCCGCACTGCTGCTGCTATGCCAGCTATCGCTGGATGAAATCCGCCACAGCTTTAAGAAGGATAACAAATTCCCGACCATGGGAGCGTTCAAAGGCGGAGCGATCCACGAAGCCGCCAAGTCTGCACTGATCCTCTACATGACCGAAGAAGAATCCCACAGTGGCAAGCCGGTGATGCACGAAAATATCTGCATCGTAAAGGCCAACGACAGCGGCAAAGGCAGGGTCCAGGCGCTGCTGATCGGACCACACGCCCTTCACGTGGAAGATACCTGCCAACATGACCGACTGCAGTACCAGAGACAACTTGCGGCCTTAGGATTCCCGCTTGAGCGCCGACGCAAAGACGACAGGAGAATTGACGACTGATGAACACCAACGATCACGACTACCTTACTTCAGAGCAGGTCTACGAGTTAAACGAAAAGCATGGGTGGTTCCAATTTGGCGACGCGCAGGGAACAGTAAGTCGCGCATTTGCTCAAGACGCAATCGCCATGCACGAACACGTAAGGGCTGCCGCTCCACTTATGCTGGAGGCGCTTACTACTTACGACCAAGGCTACGAAGCACTAAGGGCTGATATAATCAATCGCGCCGGCGCTTTTGAGGACATTGTGGACGACGTGTGGATTAACCAGATTCTGGACCACCTAGACACGGCCTTTAGGTTACCCTCTGAACAGGCTGCAGCAGCCTTTAAGGCGGCACAAGGCGACAACTGATGCGATTCGGCGACAGGCTACTAAAGAAGATGCAGGACCGCGGCCAGGTTCAGCCGGCGCCGGCGGAAAAGATACCCGCCACCGTGTCTCACAACGGACCGCAGGTATTTAGCTGCTTTGTTCCTGGTGATCCAAAAGCCCAGGGCGGCACCGTACCGTTTTTTAACGAGAAAACGCAGCAGTACAAACAGGTTACCAAAGGCCAGCAGGGACTGGGCAAATGGCGTGTCGCCATGACCAACGCATTCATTTGGGCGCGGAAGCAGACCGGACACCAGACTTACACCGGACCGGTCCAGGTAGGCGCCGTATTCATCATGCCCCGCCGGAAGAACCACCCGAAAACCATGCGCGGCGACTTCTGGCATTGCACCAAACCCGACCTGGACAAGCTTCAGCGGGCAGTAGGCGACAGCCTGGAAAAGGCAGGCGTGATCATAAGCGACAGCCGGATAACCACATGGCGCCCCGCACCGATCAAACGCTACGCGGATTTGACCGAAACCCCGGGCGTGAAAGTTTCAGTAAAACCTCTGATTCAATCCGACCTTCAGGAGGTGCACCATGAAGAACTAACGGAGTAGAC
>JAKFFN010000194.1:0-2052 GCA_036675025.1 Candidatus Sumerlaeales bacterium
GAGCGCACCCGAGCCGGACTGAAGGCCGCCGCGGCTCGCGGCCGGAAAGGTGGTCGCAAGCCCTCTGTGACACCCGAGAAATTCGCCCGCGTCTACGCACGATGCAAGGAACTGGGCTTTCGGCTGACGGCACATGCGGGCGAGGAAGGTCCGGCAGCCTACGTAAGCAATGCCCTGGACATCCTGAAGGTGGAGCGCATAGATCATGGGGTGCGCAGTGAAGAAGACCCCGTCTTGATGCAGCGACTGCTTGCGGATCAGGTCCCGTTGACGGTTTGTCCGCTATCCAACCTGAAGCTGTGTGTAGTGCATGACCTGCAGCAGCACAACCTGGCCCGCCTGCTGAGGCAAGGCCTGATGGTTACGGTCAATTCCGACGATCCGGCCTACTTCGGCGGATACATTGCCGATAACTATATTGCCAGCGCGCAAGCATTGAGTCTAAGTCGCGAAGAACTCGGCACCCTGGCGCGCAACAGCATCCATGCCTCTTTTTTGCCGAATGAAGAAAAGCGCCTGTTGGCTGCGCGGCTGGACGCGGTACTGGCAACAGCCTGAAATGCCGGGGCTGGCGAAATCAGGGATGTCCGACCAGTAGCCACGAAGCATAAGAAGCTATTCAGGATCGCCGCCTACAACGAGCGGGCAGCAAAAAGCCCACCGCGAAGGTGGGCTTTTTTAATCTAGCAAGTTATTAGATAACTTGGATCGATTTGGCTTGAGGACCCTTTTGGCCTTCAGCAGCCACGAAGGAAACGCGTTGGTTTTCTTCGAGCGATTTAAAGCCGGTGCCGATGATGTCGGTGTGGTGTGCGAACAAGTCCTTGCCGCCCGATTCAGGCTTGATGAAACCAAAGCCCTTTTCGTTGTTGAACCACTTTACAATACCAGTTTCTGTTTGCATTTTTTGCAATCCCTAAAATAAATGAGCGGTATGCCCTATAGAAGACTGTCAAGGTGTAGAAATTTGAGCAACAAAGTACTGTACTGGTACTGGATTGTACTAACATCAACGAACTTGAAAATCTAGGTCGTATATTATAGACAAGCCAAACCCAAGTCAACACATTATTTTCGTAAAATTGCCAGGACTGTGGCAATTTAGTATCAATTTATAACAAGGCCTTTGAATACAGCCAGTATGCACGCCCTACCCCGTAGCTTTTATGACCGAGACACAGTACAGGTGGCCCATGATTTATTAGGCAAACTGCTGATTCACCGCAGCGGTGACATCGACCGTATAGGGAAGATAGTCGAAGTGGAGGCCTATCTAGGCCCTCACGACCTGGCAGCTCACACATCCAAAGGTATTACCCCGCGCACCCGCGTCATGTTCGGCCCGCCCGGGTACGCTTATATATACCTGATCTACGGCATGCACCATTGCATGAATGTCGTGACCGAAGCCGACGGCACAGGCGCCGCCGTATTACTGCGCGCCCTGGAGCCCATTGCCAACCTTTCCGACAACACCAATGGCCCTGGGCGCTTGTGCAAGGCCATGGGGGTCGACCGCGGCCACTACGGACATGATCTTTGCAGCGATGATTTTTTCATTTCGAACGATCCTCACGGACAAACCTTCAAGATCGTGGAGCGCCCCCGCATCGGAGTGGACTATGCTGGGGAATGGGCAGCCAAGCCCCTGCGCTTCTATATAGAGGGCAATCGCTACATTTCCAAGAAATAAACCAGCATCCGCCAGACGCCACCACCTTGCGGCCTGTTCTTGATGTGGGGCTACAGAGTACGGATAAGACAGGCGAAAAAATCTATGTTATAGTTACGCCTCTTTTGCAGCGGCTGTAGCTCAGTTGGATAGAGTACTTGGCTACGAACCAAGGGGTCGTGGGTTCGAATCCTGCCAGCCGCGCCAGAATTTACCAGGGTTTTCAACTGGTTAGAACCGCCTAGGGGCCAACAACCTAGGCGGTTTTTCTTTGTGCGATGCATCCGGACTGTGCCCCATGCACGTGAAATGGGCCTCGGGCCGGGCACCTGGGCAGCTTTTTCGCTGTATGACGGCGTAAAATCGACGGCGCTACTGTT
>JAKFFN010000291.1:0-12709 GCA_036675025.1 Candidatus Sumerlaeales bacterium
CCCCTGCCACAATCTTCGGCCGGATGCGCGAACAGGCTGATTTCTTTCTAACCGTACTGCGGGAAGGCGGCTTTGACCGCTTTGTGCGCGCGCGTGACGACCGGGAGTACGTAGATATTAATGATCTGCTGGACCGAAGCCTGGCGCTGGTTAAATACGAACAGGGCAATATCGTAGTTGAACGCCGCTACGGCGACGACCTGCCGGCCGTCCTGGCTGAGCCTGTTCGACTTATCCAGGTTTTCTCAAACCTCATACTCAATGCATGCCAGGCAATGGACCGCCGTGGTAATCTGACCATTCTTACGGCAAAAACCGGCGATGCCGTGGAAGTCCGAATTGCGGATAACGGCCCGGGAATTCCAGAGGAACACATGTCTCACATTTTCGAGCCGTTTTACACAACGAAAAGTGAGGTACAGGGCACCGGTCTCGGCCTTTATATCGTACGAGATATCTTGCGAGATCTTAATGGCAGTATCTCTGTTACCAGCAAACCGGGATCTACCGAGTTTATCATTGTTATACCTGCAAACGTCTGAAGGAAATGATAGTTTGGTATCACTCTTAGGTTGACAGGGCGCACCTGTCGCTCCTCAGCATCATCTATAATTTCTCGCAGGAGAGAGGACAGTTAGGGATGAAGTTACTGGTTGCTGCAGCTTTTGCGTTACTGATGATGGTACAGTTTGCCGGTTGCGCCCGCCAGGCAGCCACAACCAGCCCTATGCGATCTAACATGACAAGCAGTCAGCCGGTTGGTAGCGGCCTCAGGCCCGCCTCCATGGTTCAGCCTTGTTGCCGCCCGCTTGCCGAGGGACGTATCAGCCTCGATCAGTGTATGGAAAACCCGGCCTGCAAAGCCAACAACCGGATGTGCTGCATCCACGCTATCGAATAGCTATTACTGGCTAATCGAAACCGGTAGTTTTCCCCGAAATGAGATTTGTCCTCTAATTGCGGCCGCCATGGCTTCCTGAGACGGCTGGGTGGCGCCGTAGGCACACGTGTAGGCGGAGACGCCATTGAACTGGGTCCCGATATACGGGCTTCCGAAGCTGGCCAGTATGACTGGCTTCTCAAGCTGAAGAAGTCGGCTTAGCTGATCTACAGCCTCCTGCGGAAGAGCTACCGTTCCACTTTGAAGCCTGACGTTCACAAAAGCTGCCAGAATAATAACATCAGAAGCACCGGCTGCCGCCAGCATTTCATCAGGCAGAGTTTGCACATCTGCGTCAGCCTTACCAATGTTCGCTTTTTTTACCTCCCAGCTATCGGCCGCCAGGAAGTCAGCAAAACTTTGCGGCTCCAATAAATGGCTCCGGCTATCGCCGCCGTTGTCGAACTGCAGACAAAAGATTTTCTGGTCCTTGTTTAGCGGCAAGATGCCATCATTGCTGACGAGCGTCATGCATGCGGCTGCAATTTCCTGCGCCCGTTTGATGTGCTCCGGCAGGTAGACGTTGACGACAGCTTTTTGCTGCGGCGCCTGGTAATCGAGGATGCCCCGTTGCTCCTTTAAACTGATGATCCGACCAACAGCTTCGTTCAGACGTTCCTCCGAAACGGAACCCGATTCCACGGCATTGAGCAGGATACGGTAAGCAGCCTCGTTATCCTGTGGCATAATTAGCTGGTCGCACCCCGCATTAATGGCCATCGGAATGGCAACGGCGGGAGGATAATTGTTGGCCACGGCACCCATATCAAGAGCATCACTTACAGCCACCCCTTCAAAACCGAGTTCCTCCCGAAGGAGGCGTGTCATTACATTGTTCGATAAGGTCGCGGGCAGGTCTTCCGGTTCGACAGCGGGGAGGCGAAGGTGAGCCGACATAATGGAATCCACATCTGCAGCTATGGCCGCTTTAAACGGTACGAGTTCCACGTTGTCCAGCCGCTCCCGTGAGCCATCAACGCTTCCAAGGTGGGAGTGAGAATCAACAGAGGAGTCGCCGTGGCCGGGGAAATGCTTGCCGCAAGACGCCAGTCCAGCCGCTTGCAACCCCTTGGAAAATGCCACACCAAGCCTTGCCACCACTTGCGGATCACCCCCGAATGACCGGGTATTGATAACCGGGTTGGCCGGGTTGCTGTTAACGTCAAGGCACGGCGCGTAATTCATATTAATACCCATGGCCGCGGCTTCTTTCCCAATCATGTGGGCGGTATCATAGGCAGCTTGTTCGTCGCCAGACGCGCCCAGTGCCATACACGTCACAGTCTCAAGAGCGCCGCAGATCGTGCCGCCGATGCCGCGTTCGAGGTCAGCGGCAATAATCAGTGGAATGCGGCTCAATGCCTGGATGTTGCTGGACTGGCGTGCAACGGAAAGGGCGTCGCTGTAGATACGGATATAGCCGCCGGGGTAAAACCTGAGATCGTTAACTGCCTGCTGTTCGTTGATCCAGGTAAAGACAAATATCTGCCCCACCTTTTCCTGCAGTGTCATCGACTGCAGGATTTCGCCTACGCGACTACTGAGTGGCATATGCTAAGCCCTTATTTTAGTATAGGTACGATTACACTGAGGTGTTTCGCCTGGGGATCAGAGACGATTATGTCGCTGAGAGAATCGCCGTTGACGTCTGTAAACGATAGGGAAGCGTTTTCCGGGATCTTAAAGCTGGCGGCTGCGGATGGATTCAGCGAATAGTTGCCGCGGGTAAGCACAACCTGGAGTTCCTCAGAGGAAATCCTGACGGCGAGATCCATCATCTTGTCGCCATTCATGTCTTTTACAATCATAACCGGCGGATTTCCCCGGAAGTTTTCCAGCTGGGTGTTGAGAGTGATAGCCTGTTCGGCATCAGGCTGCCGCGCAAAGCCCTGCTGCCCGCGGCCCAAAAAGTACTGAAGCCGGAACTGGATCTTATTGGCAAAGGCGAGATCCACAATGTCTTCCATCGATCCGAACTGGTAGCTGAAAAAAGTCATGGCAAAGTCAGTCACGCCGTCATTGTTGAAATCATTGAGCTGCACGAGACCGACAGGGTCCTTCGTGACAAACCGGTCCGTTTCGCGCGTAAACACCTGGTACCCCTGCTTCTCGCCGATATAAAATTTCACGACGGTACGAGGGTTTACGATATCCAGGTTACTCCTGACAAGTACCGCATCGAGCCGGCCGTCCAGGTTGATATCGCGGAACGTTGCATCTGCCTGGCTATCATAAGGAACGGCGAATGACTGGTCTGGCTTTTGCGCAAAATCCAGATTCTTCCCCTGAAGAAAGACATCATATCGCTCGACCTGGCGCGAGCCGCTTGCTGTGGCAGTAGACGAGTAGATGAGATCAAGACGGCCGTCGCTGTTGGCGTCAAAGAACAGCAGGTCATCGGTACCCCGGCGTCTTGTTAGAGACGTCATATAAAAGGCCGGTCGCACGGGGTCTTCGGGAACATCGCGGCTAAACGTAAAAGTATTCTCGCGGTCAAATGCATCCCGCGGTAGCGCAATTTTTGTATAGGAACCACTCTCTGTGCGCCGGGAAATTGAAAATCCATTGTCCGCCGGCGGTAGCAGTTCATCCATTTCGTCCCCGTTAAGGTCCCGCGCAAGGTCGAAATGGCGATGCGTAGGGCCGGGGGAGCTTTCACTTACCAGGCCGGTTTCAAACAGGACCGAAGGCGTGGAAGCCAGTTTGTTATTTTCAACCGGATAATACGCGACACTGCCGGGCGACAGAAGTACCAGCGAATGCCGATCTTTGGACTGCACACGCGCAAAGCCATAGTATATATGTTGGCTTTTGTCCGGCGGCAGGGGGAGAGGGAGTGTTTGTACCGGAACAAAGCCCCCGGGCGTCTGGCCATAAATGATCGCCTGGCCAAGGGCCGATACCAATACTAATTCCAGCTCGGGGCCCCCGATCACGTTTACCGGGTGCACCTGCGTGGTGTTTGTGATGCTGGTCGGGGGAAGAGTAAAGCGCTCGAAATTTACCTCTGCCGCGTGACCCGCTGTCGCGCTGAACATGAAAAAACAGCCTGCGGAACCCAGCAGGCAGATTGATGAAAGCGCTGATTTAAGTAAAGGGCCGAACACGTTAGGTGGAGGAATTTACCTGTGACGTTTTTATTTTGTCTACGAATCTTCGTAGGCCAGACACAATTTCAGCGGGACAGTCTTCAAAAAACAGGCCAATCCGGTAGATGCGCTCATCTTCTTTCCCTTGGGGCTGAAGCCATACAGCACGGCCGGTGACTTTGTCGGGGAGATTCGCTTCGTCATAAAACTCCAGCCTGCAATACCGGGTTTTTTGCAGCATGGCGCCGTAATTGTCAGGTGAGAGCCTGACGTTGATCATTGCGCCGCGCTCACTGATGTCCAGTACTTCACAGTCGTAATCGACAGGCCGGAACGTGTGTTCCGGTATGAGAACGCTAAATTTAGCCGGGATTGATACTATTACGCGTTCGTATTTTCTCTTATCGCTCTCGCTCATGATTAACCTTAAGCCTTTGTCGGGACTGGCAGACCTGAAGCAATAGAGTTTGAACATACACTAATACTGAGACAAAGGAAATAAAGAGACCAAGGCGGTACGAAAAGGGAGCAAACACTAAGGAAACTTGAGACAGATTGCCAGAATCAGAGCCTAGTTCAATCTTATAGAATAGAGAACACAAGGATTTTAACGAAAAATGTGCTGATGGCATTTGTGCAACTTTCCACCCCGGGTATGGCCGCATAAGAACCAGGGCGGAAGTGGTGCCGCCGGTGGCCCTTAATTCAAGTGTGTTCCAGTTGGGCCCCGGCGAAGCCGCGAAAGGCTGTTGTGCGGAATTAAATGCGGCAGCGGAGACAAGGGTGAGTGGGTGGCTTGCAGGTTCAGTACGCGTTTGTAAACGATGGTTCTGTACAAGGGGGAACGCATGGGCACACGCTTGCAGGAACGCCGAAGCGTCTGCAATTGCATCAAGCTTGTAGAGATCCACTGCCAGGGTAGGAGAGTACCTAGATTTCCAATATTGGTAAGTGGCAGGCGCACCTGGAATTGTTGGTGGAACAACGTGTGAACGAGGATAAACTGGAGAAGCCGGTTGCCACGCATTGCCCGGCTGCAGCGGGTATTCTGTCAGTATCAGGCCCGCGCCCAAAAATGCCAGTAGCGCCGCATCTGGGGAATCTGAACGCAGGTTGCGGTTAAATTGGCGCTGAAGATTGGCGTAAGTGCGGTTGGGAAGCAAACCTTCCTCGTAACCGTCCGTCAGCGGTACCCCCAATACTGAGCTCAAGTTTGGCTGAACCCTGACGTGCCGCTCTGCGACGGCCGCCGGGCTGTTGTTGAGATAAAGGTCAGAGTCAAACGCCATAAAGCGGTATAGCCGGCCCGTATTGCCAGGCAGATCGGGCTTCATGGGACGGGCAGCCAGAGCATGGACCGGCACCAGTACCGATTTCAGTGCAGCGAAATGATTTAAAGCCAGGTCCGCGCAGGTCAGCAGGGCAACGCCCATGGCCACAAAATAGCCTTTTCTGATCGTCGATCCGTAGGCTCGCTTGAGAATGAACGCAAGGCCCTGTGCCGCCAGCAGCGCCAGCATGAGCGTGGCAACATTAATAGTGCGCGCCGCGCCGCGCGTTTGCGTAAAGAAAGGCACGTACTTGAACACGAACGGGGCAATTAGCCCGCTTTTTCCGAGCGCAAAAATCATGGCGCCCGCCCAAACTATAGTCGCTGCAATCACGAAGCGCTTACGCCGGGTCCCTTGGCCGCCCAGAAATATCAACGCCGCGATTGCAAAAGGCAGCGCTATTACCCCGGCATATAAACCCAGTTCCGTATAGCCGAAAATCCGACCGGTCTCCCCCGTAAGGAGCTGGTAATACTTTGGTATTAAAAGCGCCGGAAGGTGCCTCCACTCCAGTTCCGGCAGGGTCGGTTCCGGGTAAGGCCAGATTCGCTCTGACAACCGCCCCAGTTCCCAGGTGGGAAGAAGCTGCAATGCCGCTATACCGGAACCCAGTGCAATGCCCACGGCAACTGCCAAAGCGCTCTTCCAGCGATATGGCCACCGTTGCCATGGGAATGCCAGGGCCGTGAAAACTAGTGCCGCGAGAAGATTGAAAACCGCATATTGCGGGTGTCCTGCCAGAAGCGTAAGCGCCCACACACCTGGCAATACCCGGAAGCGGCGCCGGCCGCGAGCAGCGGAATAAACCGCCAGGATCAGCCACGGGAGCAGGCAGTTAACCGCAACAATTTGAAATTGCTCAATACGGCCGGGAAAGAAACTGCTTCCCATGAAAATGATACCGCCTACGACGGCAGCGGTCGCGGGCATCTTCCCTACTCTTCTTGCTACCAGGTAAGCTCCATATCCAGCGGCCAGCAAGTGTGCGAAAATAAACACCTGCAGGCCATAGGGGAGAGGCAGTAAGAGGGCAATCCAGGTAGGCGGATAAAATACTGCCCCCTGCAGAGACGCCAACAGCGGAGCACCGCCCCATTCGTACCAGTTCCACAGGGGAACCACGCCATTGCTGAAGGCATCTTTCGTCAGAACAGCCCTTGGGTAGTTAAGGTTCAGGAAATCCATGCCTGCGAAAGTCACGCCCGGATCGAGAATGATACCGTAAATGCAGATGCAGGCGATTAAAAGAAGTCCGAAAGCAATAGGCGGGAATCGAGAATCAGGCATCGCGTAACAGAAGCCTCTTGTATGGCTGCCGTCAACCCGGATGTTTTTGTTGACGCAGTCATTGCCTCACTGCAGGTTTTCCATTCTTGTTACAACGTGCTGCTTTATCAACAAAGGTCAGGTTAATGGAACACATAATATCTGTTCTCGTAGAAAACCGGTTTGGCGTACTCGCCCACATCGCGGGGCTGTTTTCAGGCCGTGGATTTAATATCGACAGTCTCGCAGTGGGCGAGACCCATGATCCCTCGATCAGCCGCATGACGATCGTGGTCAGGGGCGATGACAGCGTCGTAGAACAGATCCTGAAGCAGCTCAACCGCCTGGTTGACGTAATCACGGTGCAGGACCTGACCGAACAAAGCTTTATTGAGCGTGAACTCATGCTCGTGAAAGTTGAAACCAGCGCCCAGACCCGCAGTGAAGTGATCGAGATCGCTGACATCTTCCGCACAAAGATCGTCGACGTGCAGCAGGGCAGCATGACCATTGAAGCTTCAGGCAGTGCAGATAAACTGATGGCGCTGTTAGATTTGCTTGCCCCGTACGGAATTAAAGAACTTGTTCGCACCGGCCGCATCGGCCTGGCACGCGGCTAAACCCGGAGGCCCCTTACATGATAAACAATGAACGCGTTGTGGTTGCATCACCCCTGGCACCCAAAGCTGTGGGGCCATATTCGCAGGCTATCAAGTTCGGCAACATGATTTTCTGCAGCGGACAGATACCGCTGCATCCTGAAACAGGTGAAGTAGTAGGTACTGACGCGGCTGCACAGACCCAGCAGGTACTCAGCAACCTCGAAGCGGTACTTCGGGTGGTGGATAGCGGCTTGTTTCAGGTGGTGAAGACAACAGTCTATCTGAAGTCGCTGGATGACTTTGCAGAAATGAACGCTGTTTACGCCCAGTTCTTTCCCGTAGATCCCCCTGCCCGCGCAACCGTGGAGGTGGCCCGGCTGCCCAAAGATGTATTGGTTGAGATTGACTGCATTGCCATCCTGCCGCAGCGTATTACCGGCGGTGCACCGGCATTAGGCCCTGCTATTTAAACATTGGCACGGTTCGTGTAGAGGGTTTGCCGGTTTCTACGTTCTATAATTTTATCGTGCCGGGAGTTGTTTTTAATGCAGCGTATTGTAATTGATGGTCGTATTCCGCTTCGCGGGACCGTGAGCACCAGCGGATCGAAAAATGCCACCCTGCCATTAATGGCGGCTGCGCTACTGGGTGAAACTCCTACTACTCTTCACAACGTGCCCAACCTGCAGGATGTTCGTACCATGGCCGAGGTTCTTCGTGGCCTGGGTGCAGAAGTCGAGTTTTCCGACAATGTCATGCGGATAGATCCCACGAACTTTAAAGAGACCGTTGCCCCTTACGATATGGTGCGAAAGATGCGCGCCTCCATTTACGTAATGGGCCCGATGCTGGCCAGGCTTAAGAATGCTACAGTCTCATTGCCGGGTGGTTGCGCTATTGGCTCGCGGCCCATTGATCTTCATCTTAAGGGTTTTGAACTCCTTGGCGCTGAAGTCCGTCTTGAACACGGTAACGTCGTCTCAGAAACCTCCGGCCTGGTAGGTGACGAGTTTAATCTTTCTGGAGAATCCGGGTCCAGCGTGGGCGCAACCTGCAACGTGGTCATGGCTGCCACATTGGCCAAAGGTACCACTGTTATCCACGGCGCAGCCCGCGAACCCGACGTGGTGGAGCTATGCGAATTCCTTAACAAGATGGGCGCAAAAATTGAAGGTGCAGGCCAGGCGACTATCACCATAGAAGGTGTCCAGAGTCTTTCTGGCATCAATCACACCGTAGTAAGCGACCGCATCGAAGCCGGCACCTTTATGACGGCCGCGGCTATTACCGGTGGTGATGTTGTGATAACGAAGTGTCCGATTAACCACATGGAATCCACTATCGAGAAACTCCGGGAGATCGGCGTTGACGTGGAAATTCTTGGCCCCGATTCCTGCCGCGTTTCTGGCAATCCAAAAGAATACACACCGACCAACATCCAGACGCTCGTCTACCCCGGTTTTCCTACAGACATGCAGGCGCAGTTTATGGCCCTACTCAGCATTGTAGATGGTACCAGCACCATCAAGGAAAACATCTACGTTGATCGGTTCATGCATGCAGCGGAACTGAATCGCATGGGTGCTGATGTTCGTGTGGTGTCTGGTTTCGCTACAATCGATGGCGTACCCGAACTCATGGGAGCACCAGTAATGGCCAGCGACCTTCGCGCTTCAGCCGCGCTGGTGGTTGCCGGTCTGGCCGCAGAAGGCATAACGATCATTAACCGTGTTTACCACATTGATCGAGGCTACGAAAAGATCGAAACCAAGCTTCAGGCATTAGGAGCGCGGATTCAGCGGGAAACCGTCGACGGTGATGATTAGCCGCCTGCGGCTGTTAACGATCCGCTGATGATCGGCCGCTTGTTCTACCACGCATTCTGGAACTTCTACGACTATCTCGGCACCCTCACGCTCGTCGGTGCCTTGCACACCTTGCTTGCCCTTGGCATAGCAGCCGCCACGGCCGCTTTTGCCGATGTAAACACAGCAGGCGGTAAAATCGCTATTGGAATCATGTTCCTGTTACAGTTCGTACTGGTAGTAATTGTCTTGTCCGGGCTGTTGCCTTTCTGTGCAAAGGCGGCTCGCAATGAGCCAGCACGTTGGCCGGATTTAAAGCAAGGGGTTATGAATCAGTGGCCAAGGGTCGCCGCCACTTTGGGAATATGGCTGCTTGTGTTACTGTTACTGGCCGTCAACTTCCTGTTTTACCTTCGGATCAACGCCCGCGTGGAATCAAGCGGAGCGCAGATTGCCCTGGTTATTGTGACGGCCAGCGTTGCCTGGCTTACACTGGCATGGCTCTTCTTCGGTTGTCCCTGGTTTTGCGCTTCAACATCGACCAATGAGAAAAACGGATTGAAGCAGTCGCTCGCAAAGGCACTTATGGTCATAGCCCTGCTACCAGGCACATGGATTACGGCTTTCGTCATCCTGATTCTGACATTTGCGACGGGCCTCTATACGTACATCGGCTTTATCTTTTTTCTGCCCATACTGGCAAGCATCGGCCAGACGGCATATGGTCTCAGCGTACAGTATGCCGGTTTTCTCACCATTGCGCGTGAAGAACTTGGGGAACAGGTAAAGCTGAGGCAGTACAAGCGCCGCGCTCGCGAACTGGTATGGGAGTGGGAACACCGCCAGCCGCGGCGGACCTTCAAGGAACTTATCCGTCCCTGGGAGTATTGAGCGCTTCTTCGTATATTTATATCCGTTTGTACGGAAATCTCATTGCCACTGCAGTTCGGTGTAAATAAGCGAAGCGTTTCTATGGTTATGGCCATGGAAGCTAAATGCCAATACAAGTTTACCTCCAGGTCCTGATATGCACCCTCTTGTGGGGCTCGGCCTTCCCGGTGGCCAAAACCGCCTTAGGTATTATTGGACCCCTTAATGCAGCTGGCCTTCGCTTTACACTCGCGGGTCTTATCCTGCTATCCCTTTCCCTGTTTATAGATCGCAAACCGCTCAGCACTCACGTGATCTACGGCAACGCAGGCCCGCAGAATCCCCGTTGGGGCTACGTTATGCTCGTGGGCTTTCTCGGCACATGCCTCTTTTACGGCATGTTCTTCACGGGCGTAAATCTTACTTCAGCCAGCAGCGCCGCCGCGGTTGATGCGGCCAGTCCCATAGTCAGTGCCGTCATGGCTCATTTCGTTCTGCACCACGACCGCCTGACGTGGCGAAAAGCCATTGCACTGACAACCGCCTTCCTGGGGATCCTGGTAATATCAGTGCTCAAGCCCGCAGGTGTAAACTCCGGCACAAACACCCTGGGCTGCCTGCTTATCCTGATCAGCCTGTTTTTCGGGGCCTCGGGCACTATGCTGGTCATCCGCTACACCGGAAGTTTAAGCCTTATCCGCCTTACGGGATTCCAAATGTGTTTTGGCGGCGCCCTTCTGTTGCTGTTGGCATTCTTGCGCGAAGGCATTATCCCCTGGCATAGTCCGGAGATTGGGAAGCTGGCTCTCCTGATTGGCTGGCTGGCCATTGTCAGCGCCGCGGCATTCCGCATCTGGTATGGGATTGTCCGGCGTTACAAAGTCACTTCGCTGTCAGTGTTTTCATTTCTGTCTGGCACCTGGGGAGTAATCTTGAGTATCCTGTTCCTGGGTGATCCCATTACCTGGCCACTGGTCTTGGGAGGCATCTTGGTAGTAATCGGCGTAATCCAGATGCACCTGAGTGGTGAAGGACATGCACGGCCGGTGCCACCGGAAAGCATGCCCTAAAGGTTTTCGAAGTTAGCGCCGCCTGCGCTTCCGACGCCTGGTAGCCGCCGGCTGACTCCCAGCCCCCGGCTCCGTACCATCTCTTGCCGCAGCCTTCACAGTGGATGGCCCCTCAGCTATCGCTTCAGCAAGCACGAGCAACCGCCGCTTCTCAAGGAATCGCATGTTTTCGATAAGCACAAGCATTCCAACTACAATGATACCCACCAGGGGCAGCGTGGAACGCGCTTCCAGGCGCTGCAGCACATAGGCTGTAACGCCGAAATACGCCGTAATATAATAAAATGTGAGCACGGTACGCCGCTCCGAAAATCCAAGCGCCTGGAACCGGTGATGCAGGTGACGACGATCAGCCTTGAAAGGATGCTGACCCTGGAGAAGCCGTCGCGCAAACGCAAAGCAGGTTTCAAACAGCGGCACTCCAACGGCAAGCATCGGGATAATCAAGGCGAGGAAGGCTGGTGCTTTGCTGCTGGAAAGCAGAGTAATAGACGCCAGCATAAACCCAAGCAGCATGCTGCCAGCATCGCCCATAAAGATCGTCGCCGGATTAAAGTTAAACGGCAGAAAACCCAGGCATGCAGCCAGAAGAACCGCGCACAGAATCACCGCAATACCAGTATCGAGGTCCCACGCAATAGCTCCCAGGGTGATGGCGCTAATGCCAACGATCCCCGTCGCCAGCCCGTCCATCCCGTCAATCATGTTAATGCCATTGATCAAAAGCCCATACCACAGGCACGTCCCCGCCAGGCTGAGCCCGCTCCAGAAAACAAACTCATCGCCAAAAGGGTTACTTATGCGTTCAATGCGAAACCCGTAGTAATACATCAGTGCCCCTACGGCAAGCTGCGCCGCCAGCTTGAAAACGGGGCGCATATCAAGGATATCGTCCGCTGCGCCGATGGCCACAAGCAGCGTACCGCCAATGATTATTCCCTGCAGGGCCCGCAGTTCCAGGAAAAGCTCCGGAACCAGGTACAGCGACGACACCAGGCCCGCCAGGATCCCTGTCCAGATAGCCAGTCCGCCTTCATAAGCAACCGGTCTGCCGTGAGCTTTACGTTCGCCAGAAGGCACATCCATGATGCCATACCTGCGCATGAGGCCCCGCACCACCCAGGTGGAAAACAGGGTCACCACGCCCGAGATGGCAATGATCTGGAGGATGTTAAACAGGAACGTCATATAGCAAGATGACGAGGGTTACCGGCAGCTGTTTCGTAAATCAACAACTGTCACGACTTTCTGCTTTGAAGATGAGTCCACGCCTGCATGCGCCGGCGGATAGGTGCCGCTACGCGGCGATTCATCTCGGCGACCTTTTCTTTCATATCCAGTCCCGGTGGCAGGTCCTTCGCATAGACAGGAGGGTAGTATTTTACATTAATGGGCTTGAACAACCTCGGGAGCCTCCGGCTGCTGGGCCATGCTTCGTAAGAGCCCACGATAGCGGCCGGAACAATAGCGCCGCCCGTTTGCACCGCAAGCCGGGCCGGCCCCTGCTCAAACGCCGCGAGGCTGCCATCGTCGTTGCGGATACCTTCAGGAAAAATGATAACTGCCTCGCCGTGGCGCAAAATTTTCAACGTCTGGACAATTGCGCCCTTATCTGCTGACTTCAGTTTGACCGGATATGCGCCCCAGCCGTAAAGAATACTGCGCAGCACCGGCACCTTGAAAAGGGCATCCCACGCCATAAACCGAACGCGAAAGGGTATCCCGGCGGCTACGCC
>JAKFFN010000350.1:0-2028 GCA_036675025.1 Candidatus Sumerlaeales bacterium
CGGCACACCCATCCATAATGCTTCGCAGGTGGTCGTGCCACCCGGATAGGGAAAGGTGTCCAGAATCATGTCCACTTCAGCATGCACTGCCAGGTACGCCTGCCTGGGAATCGAGCCTTCCAGCTTGACCCGCTGCGGGGCGATTCCAACCTTGCTCAGCCGTTCCAGTAACTGCGCGCGCGCCACTGGCGAACCCATCTGCTTGTTTTGCAGGCGCAGCCGCGCCTGCGGCAATGCCGCAAAAATCCGCCCCCAGGCAGCCAGAACGGCATCATTGATCTTGGTGAGATTCTGAAAGCAGCCAAAGGTGACGTAGCCGTTGTGCGCTGCCGGCAGCAGCGTGGGCGCCAGCTGTGCATGATCCACCGGCGGCGTAAAGCAAAACCGCGTATGCGGCAGGTACCATACCTGTTCGGTAAAATGATGCCGGTGTTCTGCCGGTACCGACACCGGGTCGGCCAGCAGATAATCCATGCCCGGCACACCGGTACTGGCCCAGTAACCCAGCCAGCTCACCTGCACCGGGGCAGCCTTCCATGCAAACAGCGGCAGGCGGTTGTCACCGGTATGGCCGGCCAGGTCCATCAGAATATGGATACCGTCATCCTGGATTTGCCGCGCAAGCGTTGCATCATCCAGAGCCCGGATGGGATACCAGCCAGCAAAGTGCGGCTTGATGCGGTCGGTGAGCTGATCTTCCCTGGGTGTCATCGAATAGGCGACCAGCTGTACCTGGGCGGGATCGAGATGGGCAAGGATCGCTTCCAGAAAAAAACCGACCGGATGCAGCCGGAGGTCGCCCGACACCAGGCCAATGCGCAACGGTGCCGCCTTGCTTCCTGGCTGGCAGACTGGCCAGCTTGTGCAAGGCACTGCCCGCTCCAGCACCTTGCCGCCATACTCCCTGGCTTGGGCAAGGTATTGCTGCGCACTACTGTCCGCATCAAAACTCAACGCATACAGCAGGCAACTGTCAGCCTCGACATCCTCTGGCACAAGCGATGCGGCTTTCCGATACGATGCCTTGGCTTGTTCAATATCCCCTTGTTCCAAAAACACCTTTGCAAGATTCGAATGCACCAATGTATTCTCTGGTTGAATCAGCAAAGCTTTTTGATAACAGACGATAGCTTGTTCAAATTGATTTTCATGAAAATATAAACTCCCTAGATCAGCATGAAAATCAGCCGATTGCGGATAGTTTGCCAACCCTCTGAGGAGCACTTGCCGCGCGCTTTCATTTTGCCCACGCTGCACATGCATGTCGCACAAGTCCCGATACACCTGCTCAAAATCCGGCTTGACTGTCAGCGCCTGATTGAAATGTCTTGCGGCCGTATCCGGATCACCCTGCTCCCATGAGAGGCTGCCCAGCAGGTAAAACGCATCGGCCATCGCCGGATCAAGCCGGGCTGCCTGTGCCAGATGCCGTTGCGCTTCTGCGGATTGCCCCTGTTCCTTCAATACAAACCCCAGGTTCAGATGGGCTTCGGCATACCCGTCATGGAGGGCAATCGCCTGCCGATAGCAGGCCGCCGCCTCTTCCAGCCGGCCTTGCGCCAGCAAGCCATTGCCGCGCTGCTTGCAGTCCATGCTTTGGCTGCGGTGCTGCGCCCCGGACGCTTCCCCGGACGTGCCGGGCATGCCGGCTTCCCGTGCCGCCTCCACAACCGGCACAACTTTCTTGAACCATTTAAACATGATCGATTTTTTGAAAAAACATGCTGCCCATCAGCTTATAGCTGCAGCATCAGGGTCTTGGTCAATTGATCCACAAATACCGGATCGTAACCCGCTTCTTTTAACGTCCATTTAAATCCATTACCCAATTGTGCTTTTTTATAGATATTTAGTTTATGTTCAAACCTGAACCGTGCCATCTGTTGAAACATTTTGTCCAACACTTCCTGCTTGCGGGTCATGGATTTATGTTTTTTATTTCCAGTATCAAGCGGAAGTCTCTCCATAAAAAACTGAGCTAACGACTCGCCGAATTCTTTGGCCTCTTTCGCGTCAAACCAGCTTAGT
>JAKFFN010000119.1:0-2024 GCA_036675025.1 Candidatus Sumerlaeales bacterium
GCCAGTTTCCGAGCGCTGCCGGAGACTGGTCATGATCAACAAGATACACGGGGTAAATCATGTGGCATAACTCGAGCCGGTCTAAAACTTCAATATGGCGGTTCTTGACGGTCATGGCGGCTGCGCTTCTGGTAACTGGATGTGCCTCGACGCTTTCGGCTCGGGTCACCAGCTATCAGCAGTGGCCCGCCAATGCCCAGGGTGAGCTCTACCGCATAGTCCCATCCGAGAACCAGGTCAATAATCTGGAGTTCCAGTCGGTTGCGGACATGGTTCGCGCATCGTTGGGTCCCACGGGGCTTGTCGAGGCGTCTTCAGGAAAAGCTGCAAGGTTCGATATCGCTGTCGCCTATAGCAATCCGATCAGTACTGCGCTGGTGCAGCGCTATTACGACCCTTATATGGACGGCTGGGGTTTTGGGCCCGCGTTCGGCGGCTATTATGGCGGTTATCGGGGATGGGGCGGTGGCATGTATATGGCGCCGCCGGTTTATGATGTGCCCGTGGAGGTTTACAAGAACACACTTACGGTGATTATCAGGGATAATCAAAACGGCGGCGCCGAGGTATATAGATCAAGCGCGGTAAACATTAGCACCAGCGATAATCTGGCACAGGCAATGCCTTATTTGGCTCAGGCCGTGTTCGATAGCTTCCCTGGCAACAATGGCCAGGTTCGCGAGGTGCATTATGAACGCGGGCATTAAGCCGCTAATTCGGCCTTGATAAGAAAGTCGCTACGGTCCTGGCCTTCGGCTTCGGCGCTGGTAATCCAGCGGGGAGCTTTGCCGCGGCCCGTCCATGTGGCTCCGGTTTCAGGATGCCGATACTTGGCGGGCACGGGGCGTTTGCTTTTTGCCGGCGCAGAACCCGTCTTGCGGACAGCGGACCTTACAGTTTTTTTGCTGAATGCTTCGGCGATTTCGTCTGGTGTGATTTCGTATTCGCGCATGGAACGGATAATAGAGTTGATTACCGGGCCGCGTTGTTTTACCTGTAAAGCCTGGGCTTGCTTTTGCAGTTTCTGTATCTCTTTTTCGATTTTCTGTTTTGCAGATGAATATGAATCACGCGCCATGAATATTCCCAAGTTGAATGTAATGACAGTAATTATTACGCATATCAGGCGTATGCGCTTCCGAAGCCGTGCTATTTTTTTCCATTATAGATAATCATTATGGCGGATATAAAAGATATTTTCCGTGTGGCTGCAATTCAAACAGTTTCGTCGACGCAGCTCGCCGGTAATCTCGCCGATGCCGAGACGCTCATCGCCCAGGCGGTTCAGGCCGGCGCCGAATTGCTGGTTCTGCCCGAGTATTTCTGTTTCATGGGTAATAAAGACCGCGACAAGCTGGCCATCAGGGAAGCGCTGGATGCCGGTCCGATCCAGGAGTTTCTTGCCGGCCAGGCCAGGCGACATGGCATCTGGCTGGTCGGGGGCACATTGCCTCTTGATAGCGGCGATCCCGGCCGCATCTACAATACGACATTGGTCTATGATCCTGCCGGCGTCCGTATCGCGCGATACGACAAGATCCATCTGTTTGGCTATAAGAAGGGCGACGAATCCTACGATGAGTCGGTATCCATCCGGCCCGGAGATAATCCACCGCAAACGTTCGAGGCGCCTTGCGGGAAAGTCGGGCTTTCCATTTGTTACGACTTGCGTTTTCCCGAGTTTTTCCGGGCCATGGGGCAAGTAAACCTTATGGTCGTGCCGGCTGCCTTTACGTATACGACGGGGTCCGCGCATTGGGAAGTACTGCTGCGTGCGCGGGCAATTGAAAACCAGTGCTATGTGCTGGCTTCGGCGCAAGGCGGCAAGCACGAGAACGGCCGCCGCACCTGGGGCCATTCTGTTCTAATTGATCCATGGGGCGACGTTGTCGACAGTATTGACGAAGGTCCGGGAATCTCCATTGGCGATGTCAACCTTCAACATTTGTCCGACGTTCTGGAATCCTTGCCCGCCCTCAAACATCGAACGATGTAATTTATCGTTGTTACGGTACTTTTTTATG
>JAKFFN010000165.1:0-12561 GCA_036675025.1 Candidatus Sumerlaeales bacterium
TGCACCCTAACGGGCAACTGCCTGCATATGAGTTTGCGTTTGGGGATGTAAATCCTCCCGTTCATGCATGGGCCGTATGGCGCGTATATAAATTGACCGGCCCACGGGGCAATCGCGACGTCGATTTCCTCGCCCGCTGCTTTCATAAGCTTCTTCTGAACTTCACCTGGTGGGTCAATCGTAAGGACCCCGACGGGAAAAACCTGTTCTCCGGGGGATTCCTGGGCCTGGATAATATCGGAGTTTTTGATCGTTCGCAGCCCTTGCCCGGAGGTGATCGACTTGAGCAGGCCGATGGGACGGCCTGGATGGCTTTCTACTGTATTACCATGCTCGCCATAGCCCTCGAACTTGCGCAGCAAGATCAGACTTATGAGGACGTTGCATCAAAGTTCTTCGAGCATTTTGTTGCCATTGCCGAGGCTATGAACTGCCTTGGCGGAGACGGCCTTTGGGACGAGGAAGATGGATTCTACTATGATGAGCTTACTACCGACGGGCAGATTATCAAAATCAAGGTTCGCTCACTCGTCGGTATTATTCCGCTTTTCACCGTGACTGTACTCGAGGAGTCACACATAAAAAAGCTTCCAGGGTTCCGAAAGCGAATGGAATGGTTCCTGGAAAACCGCAAAGAACTATCCCACCAAATTTCCTACATGGAAGTTAAACACGAGAGCGGGGAGATTCACACCCGGCGCCTGCTTGCTATTCCTTCCGAGGATCGGCTGAAACGCGTCCTCCGTTATGTATTGGATGAAGAAGAATTTCTGTCGCCCTATGGCATCAGATCCGTATCGAAGTATCATGAAAAGAATCCGTACATCTTCAACTTTGGCGGCCAAACGCAATGTGTAAACTACACGCCCGGAGAAAGCGACACCGGTATGTTTGGAGGCAATTCAAACTGGCGTGGCCCGATCTGGTTTCCGCTGAACTTTTTACTCGTAGAAGCCCTGGAACGGTATCACTATTTCTATGGCGATAACCTGAAAGTTGAGTGCCCGGTCAATTCCGGCAACATGATGAACCTAAAAGAGGTAGCAGCAGAAATCTCTCGCCGTCTCAGTTCGATTATTCTGCCAGATTCAACGGGTCGGCGGCCTGTCCATGCAGATGATTTACGATACGCTGAAGATCCACACTGGAAGGATCTCGTACTCTTTTACGAGTACTTTCATGGCGATACCGGCAAGGGTTTGGGTGCAAGCCACCAAACGGGTTGGACTGCGCTTGTGGCTCACTTGATGGAGGACGACGAGCAGTGACGACAGTAAGCCATAGCCAAGAGATAAATGAAGGGAGTGCCTTGAACAGCAACCGATACGACCTGATTGTTCTCGGCGGCGGTCCTGCCGGCACGTGCGGCGCCAACACAGCGGCTTATTTTGGTAAACGAGTAGCAGTAATTGAACAGGCCCCTCATCTTGGTGGTGCGGGAATCAACTCTGGCACCATACCGAGCAAAACTTTGCGAGAGTCTGCACTAGCATTATCAGGATTACGTTCACGCAATTTGCACGGGGTCGATTTGTCCCTTAGGCGAAATGCAACGGTAGCTGATTTAATGCACCACGCTCAATACGTTACTACATGCGAACGAAAACGTGTTGAATCGAACCTGGCAAAAAACCGCGTAGAGTACTTTACGGGGAAAGCCAGATTCGTGGATCCACACACCCTCAATGTCACCCATGCAGATGGTAGTGAAAGACTTTTTTATGGCGATATTATCCTCATTGCCACCGGGTCAGTTCCAACCCGACCGCCGGAGTTTCCGTTTGAAGATGACCGGGTTCACGATTCCGATGAACTCCTTGAAATAAAAACTTTGCCCGACAGACTCGTGATCATTGGCGCCGGGGTTATCGGTTGTGAATATGCCTGCACATTTGCAGCCATGGGTGTCGAGGTTCACCTGGTGGACGGTCGCGACACACTACTCCCATTTCTGGATAGAGAAGTATCAGCTATCCTTATGGACGTAATGGCGAAAAGCATAAACTTTCATTGGAATGAACGAGTGACGAAGTGTGATGCCTCGGACGCAACCACTGTACGGGTCACTCTCACTAGCGGTGATGTGCTTGAGTGTGACGGCTTGCTTGTTTGCGCCGGGCGCACCAGCCGCACGGCCGACCTGAACCTTGACCTGGCCGGAGTTACCCTGGGCAAGCGAGGAGTGATCCCGGTAACCTCGCGCTATCGCACTACTGATGTCGCGCATATATACGCCGCTGGTGATGTTATCGGGCCGCCTGCATTGGCAGCGACTAGTATGGAGCAGGCCAGGATTGCAATGTGTGAAGCTTTTGGTGTCCTCGGAAAAGCTGATATGTCACCGGTTCTTCCCATCGGCATTTATACAATCCCGGAAGCTGCCATGGCAGGCGAAACGGAAGAAGCGCTCCGTGAAAAAGGGATCGAGTACGTTGTCGGTCGTTCACGCTATTCTGATCACCCGAGAGGCCAGATTATCGGCGAGCAGGATGGGTTCTTAAAGCTGTTGTTCAGGCGCGGTGACATGAAACTTTTGGGCGTTCACGTATTAGGAGAACAGGCTACCGAGATTGTCCACCTGGGGCTGTTGGCAATGGTGATGGATGGCGGTGCCGAAGCTTTTAACCGCATCTGTTTTAATTATCCAACTCTTGGGGATCTTTACAAATTCGCGACCTATGATGCCCTCATAACCGAAGGAGCGATCCATGGATGAGATCGGTGACGAACTCGTTAATGAAATCTTGGCCGTGCCTTTGGTCGCAGTCACCGTTAAGTGGCATGTTTACTGATTAATAAGTTAGGAAAACGCTGTCGATTTAGGTTAGTTGTCGCACTATATAACTTGACTGTTCCAGCAAAAATTATTATGTGATTTTTGCTACCTTAGATTTTGAAGGTGATGAGGTCGTGTTTTGTTGGCTAAGCCTCTTCACTCTTCACGCCATCTGGCCGATTGTCTACATGCTGACCATCGGCACCTACGGCGTACCTTTGCTGGCTTTTGTTTCCGTAATCCGCAGAACAGAAGAACCTTGTATTACCGGCTGCTTTTTACACCAGGCTGATTGAAATGGATTTCCATGGATAATTTTCAGGAGTTCATACGGGAGTTTCGCCCCCAGCATTTTGCCGTAGGAGGTTTGGCAAACCTCGTAATTAACACGGTAGTCATGTGGCTGGTTGTAAACCATATGATCAGTTCTGAGGGCAAAGTTTCGCTGCTGCGATGCGCTGTCTGCGTCTTACTTTTGTACATAGTATCAAGCTGCGCGGTAGCTTTATTATTGGTTCCTGTACCATTAGTGTTCATACTAGCTGCTGTCGTTTGGCTGGTAGGATCACTAGTAGTTATCCGCAGTGTTTTCGAATTAACTTACCAGGGTGGCGGAGGGATTCTATTCTTAAATCTCCTCGTGCTCGTAGCCATCCACGGACTGGTCCGGCAGTTTACAGATTAAATCAAATTGCGGCTCGGCGGAAGTCCGTCTTTAAAGAATTAACCAAACGGCACCTTCGCTCATAAAATCACACCTGCTTAACTACGAACCGGTGGGCGGGCCCTTTCCCTATTGTCTTCAGATGGGAGATGACCATGCCGCTTGTGGAAAGCCGCACGCCGTGATTTCCGCCACTTTCCGGGCATCAACGTTTATGCAGTAATCCTTCGGATTCGAACGGCCGCCCAGGCGGCATGAATCTTATTCGCCTAAGCGAATATGGTGTATGGGACCGTCGGATCAACCCTGTTGGATATCACCATGAGGCCAGCATTGAGTGATTACATGAACGCTAAAGGACCGGGCAAATGTTAAACCAGGAACACCAACACGGTGGTAAATCTACATCAGTGCCGGAACCGGTGAAGGACGTGGTTTGCGGAATGGCTGTCACAGAGCAATCCCGCTATCGCGCTGATTACGAAGGCCAGCTGTTTTATTTCTGCAGTGAAGGATGCCTGCAGAAGTTCAAACAGGATCCTGCGGCTTATGTTTCCAACAAGGAATCTGTTCAATCGGAAGAGCTGGCAGACAACCACGGCACTGGCGCTGCGATGGATTCCGCAGTGAGTACTCATTTCGAAACTCCCCTCAAAGATGTTGTCTGCGGGATGGATGTGACTGATCAGTCGCCCCACCATCTTGAGCATGCAGGCCATAAGTATTACTTTTGCAGTGAGGGCTGCAAAAACAAGTTTGCTGGAGACCCACAAAAATACCTGACAAAAGCCAATGGCCAGGCCAACGGACTGGATAGCCATGCATCCGTAGAAGCTCCAGAGGGCACGATCTATACCTGCCCAATGCATCCTGAAATCCGACAGGACCACCCCGGCAATTGCCCCAAGTGCGGCATGGCCCTTGAACCGGAAATGCCGAGCCTGGACGACGAGGATAACCCGGAACTGGCAGATTTTCTTCGGCGCTTCTGGTGGACTCTTCCCCTTACGATTATCGTCACGTTCCTGGCAATGTTTGGCCACCGCCTGGGCTGGTTCGACATGCGCACCCAAAGCTGGATCGAACTTGTTCTTTCAGTGCCCGTTTTCTTTTGGGCAGGCTGGCCGTTTATGGTACGCGGTGCGCAATCTGTTATCAACCGCAGTCCTAACATGTGGACCCTGATCAGCCTGGGAACTTCCGCTGCTTTTTTCTACAGCGTGGCTGCTACAATCGCACCTGGCGTGTTTCCCGAGTCATTCCAATCCATGGGCCGTGTAGCCGTTTACTTCGAAGCTGCGGTGGTGATTATCTCTCTGACGCTTCTCGGTCAGATTATGGAATTGAAAGCCAGGTCTCAAACGTCAGCAGCGATCAAATCGCTGCTGGGTCTTGCCCCTAAGACGGCCCGCAGGCTGAATCCAGATGGGACGGAGGAAGATGTCCCGCTGAATCATGTGCATGTTGGCGACAAGCTGCGCATTCGCCCGGGCGAGAAAGTGCCGGTAGATGGCACTGTCGTCGAAGGCAGCAGCTCCATCGATGAATCGATGCTGACCGGTGAGCCCATGCCTGTCTCGAAAAAGCCGGGCGACAGGGTCATAGGTGCGACGATGAATACCAGCGGCGCTCTCGTGATGCAGTCAGAGCGGGTTGGTGCGCAGACGATGCTGTCGCAGATTGTGCAGATGGTCGCGCAGGCGCAGCGTTCGAGGGCACCCATGCAGCGCATGGCTGACAAGGTTGCTGGATGGTTCGTGCTAGTGGTTGTTGCCATTGCCATAGCGACTTTCTTTATCTGGGGCATCTGGGGACCTGAGCCAAGTTGGGTGTTTGGTCTTATCAATTCTGTGGCGGTGCTTATTATCGCGTGCCCATGTGCCCTTGGTCTCGCGACGCCCATGTCAATTATGGTGGCCACAGGCAAGGCTGCCACGAAAGGCATTCTGTTCCGTGACGCTGCTGCCATTGAGAACTTTCGCAAGGTAAACACGATCATCGTAGACAAGACCGGTACGCTTACGGAAGGGCGCCCTGTGTTTGATCGCGTAGTACCTGTAGCCGGGCACGAAGCTGATGAAGTATTACAGCTAGCGGCCAGCCTCGACCAGGGCAGTGAACATCCGCTTGCTGATGCTATTGTAGCTGCGGCTCGCGAAAAGGGTATGACGCTAGATAAACCGGAGACGTTTGATTCCGAAACCGGGCAAGGCGTTCATGGCCGCGTGGCCGGAAAAGAGTTGGCGCTTGGCAACACCGCGCTGATGCAGGCGTCTGGCGTAGCCGTCGATGCATTGACCGCCGATGCCGAAAAGCTGCGCGCTGAAGGTGCCAGTGTGATGTACCTGGCAGCGGACGGTACGCTAATGGGTCTGATCGCTGTTTCCGATCCCGTTAAAGAAAGTACTGCGGAGGCTGTGAACTTGCTTCACGATGCAAATATCCAAGTTGTAATGGCGACAGGCGATGGACTGACAACAGCACGCGCCGTTGCCGGTCGACTGGGCATTGATGAGATCCACGGCGAAGTGAAACCGGCCGATAAGTTGAGGCTGGTTGAAAAGCTGCAAAAAGAAGGCCGCGTAGTTGCCATGGCCGGGGATGGAATTAACGATGCCCCTGCCCTTGCCAAAGCCGACGTCGGAATAGCTATGGGAACCGGTACCGACGTGGCTATGAGCAGCGCCCAGGTCACGCTTGTTAAGGGCGACCTGCGGGGAATTGCGCAAGCGCGGCATCTCTCCGACGAGACGGTCAGAAACATGAAGCAGAACCTGGGATTTGCTTTTATCTATAACGCCATTGGAGTACCCGTAGCAGCGGGCATCCTTTACCCTGTAACCGGCTTGTTGTTGTCCCCTATGATCGCGGCACTGGCTATGAGCCTCAGCTCTGTATCCGTAGTGACAAACGCTCTGCGACTGAGACGATCGGAGTGATCCTGGCAGCGATGAGTTATCCGAATATCATTCGTTAATACGAATAAGGTGAGATCGTGAAAAGAGATCTGCTAGATCTATTAAAGACATTGGGTGACTCGACCCGGATGCGCATTGTTCATCTTATTGATCAGTGCGGCCCGGAGATCTGTGTGTGTGACATGACCGCAGTGCTGGATCTACCGCAGAGCACGATCAGCCGACAGTTGATGCGGCTGCGCAGCGCCAGGCTTGTTATGGATTCCCGCAGCAGCATGTGGGTCAATTACGCTATCGATGACAGCAAAAATGCACTGCGCGATGAACTGCTGGCGGTGATGAGGAAAGCATGGGCTGCGGATCCGGAACTCGTTGCTGATAAAAAGAAGTTTAACAAGCTTCACGCAGAGCAGAAGATCGTCCGATGCAAACGGCCTGTAAACGCACGCGGTGATAAGGCGGGGCTTTAGTATGCGGCAGCTGCTGCGCCAGAAGCTGGTCCTGTGCATGACTTTGCTATTTGCTGTTTCTGGCATAAATGTTTATGCTGTTGCCCCATTGCTCACAGGGGCCGCAGTCTGCGTTCCCCCCGGCAACGCTAATGAAAACATTCCTTGCCCACACTGTACTTCCGGCGGCACGGCAGAATGCACCTGTAGCCCTGGTGGCGCGGCTGACACACAAGTTTCCTTTTGCTCTTGCGATGAAGAATCCGGTCAGAATGCACCACTGCCGGCAAATCTGCCAGTCCGTTCAGACACTGGAAAAGACCTGCACCTCGCCTTATTTGCGGTGACTTGTGGTGATTTATCCAGAACTTCCACTGCCATTTATAATCCAACCATTACTATGGTTGTTGAAGCCAGGCCATTATACCTTTATAACTGTATCCTTAGAACATGATTTAACCACCGCATAGGTGAACCATGCCTATCCGGCTCCATCACGAACTCCGCCGCTCCGCAATTACGTTACTACTGTGACGTTAAATAAACCTCGTGATTCCATGGAGAAAGATCATGTCTAATCTCACAAAACGCTGCACATTTGCAGCTGCTCTGGCACTTGCTGCTACACTGTCGAACCCTGGTTTTGCCCAGGAACCTTCGCATCATGTCCATTCGGCTGCCGCCACATCAAGTGCTGGATCAACTACTACCACCGCCGTTGATCTCGGTCATAAGGCCGGAGATAATGCGACCATCAAGTCATCCATTCGAGCTGAAACTCCGCTTGAGGTCGGCAAGAAAAGCCGAATGATTCTGACTCTAAAGGATTCGGAAGGTGCACCGGTTAAACTGGATGACCTGGTGGAAATGCACACGGAAAAGATTCACTTGCTGGTAGTGGATCCAAGCCTTGGTGATTACCACCATATCCACCCTGGCAAGACGGACACTGTTGGAGAGTACGCTTTTGAATTCCAGCCGCGCCGCCCTGGAGAGTACCTTTTCTTCGCAGATTTGGTACCCGTTAAGAGCAATGCCCAGGAGTACAGCATTTCCTCCATGGTTGTCCCGGGAGAACCAAAGCCTATAGAAAAGCAGCAACAACGGACAGCAACCGTGGATGGTTACAAGTTCGATCTGGAATTCGAAAACCCGAACCTGGTGCAGGGCGAATCCACAAAGGCGGTAATCAA
Organism: Candidatus Sumerlaeales bacterium; assembly: GCA_036675025.1. GTDB lineage: Bacteria > Sumerlaeota > Sumerlaeia > Sumerlaeales > Sumerlaeaceae > JAKFFN01. The sequence continues at coordinate 8,001 of JAKFFN010000165.1, forward strand.
AGTAACTGGACCCGATGGTAAGCCGTTTGATAAGCTGGAACCAGTTATGGGCGCTTACGCCCACCTGGTCGGCTTCAGTGAGAACCGCGATTTTGTCGCACACATCCACCCGCAAGGCAAAGAACCTGAGACAAAAGAAGAACGCGGCGGCCCCGAGCTCTCCTTTTACATGAACATTACCCAGCCGGGCTACCACCTGCTTTACTCGCAGGTGCAGATCAATGGCAAAGACGTCTTCGCGCCCTTTGGAATCGAAGTCGCACCACGGGAAATCCCGAACACAGTTGCCGGGATTTTCGAGGAAGTTGACTCAAACTTGAGTCGCCTGGAAAATGTGATCCAGGCAGGCAGCCTCGACCAGGTGCATGGATTGGCATTCTGGGTTCGTGATCTTCTCCTGGCCCTGGATAAAGCCGAGGGTGTTCCCGTTGAGAGCAAAGACAAGCTGCAGATAAGTCTAAAGCGGCTGCAGTCGTATGCCGACCTTCTCGATCGCTATGGAGATTCCGGCCAGGGTGATCAGACTAAGGCAGTCTTCGATCGTTTTAAAAATGAAGTGAAAGTTGTTCGGGAACTCGTAAAAGCCCCTGCGCCAAAAGACACGGCCCAGGCGACTCCTCTGAACAACATGAACTGCCCCGTAAGCAAGATGCCGGTAGGAAGCATGGAACCCGGCGCTGCCCTCGTCTACAACGGCATCAAAATCGGCCTGTGCTGTGCCGGATGCGAAGAGACGTTTAAGACCGACCCGGAAGGATTCCTGCAAAAAGCCCGGGAATCAGTGAAGAAATAACCATCGTTTAAGGGCGGGTACTGAAATGATAAATATGGAACGAACGAACTCGGGAGCGTCCTGGTTGGTGCCCGCCCCTGTTGTGCACGTTATGCTGCGTGCAGTACTGGCTGTCGCGATTCTGAGTGGCTGGTGCGGACAAAAGTCCGCATCGGCCCACGCGGGCCATGATGATATCCCGGAAGCGTCGGTCGCGGCGGTTGGAGAATTAGATCCCCGGTTCTATGCGCGGAGCGAGTTTATTGATGCGACGCTCGTTTTGGATGCCGACTCCGGATCCGGTGCAGCCCACCTGTACTTATTGGACCACAATTCAAACTACCCGATCTCTGCGGAGCAGCTCCGTGTTGAGCAGATCACGCCGGAACTTGCAACGATTGAAGCAGTTGATAGCGGCACTACCGGCATCTATAACCTTACTGGACTCTCAGACCTATCAGAGACGGCGACTTTGTCTGTGGAAGTTTCCAGCGGCGAGTTGTTCGACATCCTCAGTTTTAATAACGTTGTTCGTCCGGAAATCGAAGAGCCCCTGGAAGCAAAAGCTGAGACGGGTCAAGATTTAGCAGGGTCACTGCCGCCCTATCTGGTTAACGGACTTGTTGCGATGAATGTACTCGTAGTGGTTCTGGCTGTCATTGCTTTATTAAAGTATATATTCCGCCGGTCTCGCCGGGACAGGGCCCAGAGTCATTCCACGTTGCCAGCTGTGCTATTTGCCTCGTTGACGATCTTCACCATGGCTGGTTCCGCTTTTTCCCATGCCGGTGATGACCATTCCGGCGAAGGGCTCGCCAGTCCCGGTTCATTGCCCGGGGCTGAGGCTAGGCACTTTGTCTCTGTAGAGACACAAATTCGTGGAGAGGTTTATACCAGTACAGCGCAGAGCTTGATGATTCCGAAGTCGTTTTCAGCCCTGGGCCGCGTTAGCGTTCGCCCGGATCTGGAAGCTGCAATCACGGCGCCAACAGACGGCTTGCTTTTCAAAAGCCCTGACAAAGACAAAGTTCCAATACTCGGCCAGCAGGTCCAGCAGGGTGAAGTATTGGTTCTGTTGCAAATGATGATTCCTGCAGAAGACAAGGTCACCATCGGTACGGAGAAAGCACTGGCTGAGGCCGAGCTTAACCAGGCGCGACAGCAAACACAGCTTGCCCGGCAGGAGCTCGAGCGATCTGTACAGCTCGGTATCCACGTTTCCCAGTCTGAGAGAGACCAGCTAACGACGGCATACGAAGTTGCCCGTCAAAAGGAAGTCGGACTGCGGGATCAGATCAATACTCTTACTGCTGCGCTTGAGGGTGGAACTTCCGGCGTAAAAACGTTGGAAATAAGAGCACCAATCAGTGGCGTAGTAAGTGAGTCTCACGCCACTCTGGGCGAATATGTGAACTCGGGCAAATCGCTTTTTCGCATCATCAATATCGACGAACTCTTTGTAGAAGCAGACATCTTTGAATCTGACATGCGGGCGATTGATAACGCGCAGACCGCACGGATTTATGTAGAAGGCTACCCCGACAAAGAGTTCAGGGGAACTCTCCATAGCATCAGTCCTGAAATTGATCCTCTCCGGCGCACAGCGAAAGTCGTCTTTGAAGTTGATAACGCTGAGGGCTTGCTCCGGGGCGGTATGTTCGCTCGACTGGAAATTGAAATCGGAAATCCTGAACCCACGCTGGTAGTTCCGAAGACCGCTATTGTTTCCGGCGACAATCTGAAGCAGGTGTACCGCAAGATTGCGCCTGAACTGTTTGAGGCAGTGCCGGTTTCGGTTGAACGCTTTCTGGATGTGCATGCAGTCGTACGTTCTCCCGATATAAAACCCGGTGACGTTATAGTTACGCAGGGGCAATACCAGGTTCGCATGGCGCCAGTGGTCGGTGCTGAGTAATGCTTAAAGCCATTCTACGGTTTTCCCTGGCGAACCGCATGTTCGTGCTCCTTGGAGCACTGCTGTTAACACTCTACGGCGGTTACGAAATGAGCCGCTTGCCGATTGATGTTTTTCCTGATCTCAACCGGCCGACAGTCACCGTTCTGACAGAAGCGCCCGGCCTGTCTCCTGAAGAAGTCGAAACGCTGGTTACTTTTCCAATCGAGACCGTACTGAATGGCGCTGCCGGGGTCGAACGTGTGCGATCAAATTCAGGCGTAGGACTGTCCATCGTCTATATTGAGTTTGGGTGGGATACTGATATCCTGCAGGCCCGGCAGCTTGTGGCTGAAAAGCTGTCACTGGCAGACGAACAACTGCCGGAAGATATCAGCCCCCAGATGGGACCCATCTCTTCCATCATGGGCCAGGTAATGCTTATCGGAATTACCGGCGAGACAATGGAGCCCATGGAGGTCCGAAACCTCGCCGACTGGGTTATCCGTCCACGCCTTCTGACTGTACCCGGTGTATCCCAGGTCGTTCCCATCGGCGGCGGCAGGATGCAGGTCCACATCAATGTGGACCCGTATAAGCTCCGCGATTTCGAACTCACAATGGAGGAAGTTTCTGAGGCCGTTGCCGAGGCAAATCGAAACACCACTGGCGGCTACCTCGACCAGGGTGGGCAGGAATGGCTTGTCCGCAACGTTGGTCGTATTGAAAACTTAAAGGATTTGGAATCCAGTATCATTGCCTATCGCAAAGGCACTCCTATCTCGCTTAAACATGTGGCTACTGTCACCTCCGGGATACAGGTAATGCGGGGCGATGCGTCTGTGAATGGATCCCCTGCAGTGATCCTTGGCATACAGAAACAACCGAGCGCTGACACTGTGGAACTGACCCGGCGGCTGGAAACTCAGATTGAAAGTATCCGGCAGAGCCTGCCGGAAGGTGTAAAGATAAACGATAAACTTTTTCGCCAGGCAGACTTCATCACCACGGCTATTGAGAATGTAACCGGCGCATTGAAGGAAGCCGCAATCCTGGTTTCAATCGTGCTGATCCTGTTTCTTCTCAATGTTCGAACCACGGTCATCTCACTCATCGCTATCCCGGTTTCGTTCGTCGTCGCCGGACTGTTCTTCAAGTTTATGGGGATCAGCCTTAACACCATGACTCTCGGCGGACTTGCTGTTGCCATTGGTGAAATGGTGGATGACGCCGTCGTTGATGTAGAGAATATCTATCGTCGGCTGCGAGAAAACCGGACTCTTCCAAACCCGAAGTCTTCACTGCGTGTAGTCTTCAACGCCTCAAATGAAATTCGCTCGTCCCTGGTTTACGCCACCCTGATGATGTGCGTGGTTTTCATACCGCTGTTTCAACTGGGTGGTCTTGAAGGTCGTATGTTTCAGCCGCTGGGCATAGCGTACATAGTCAGTATTGTGGCATCCCTTTTTGTTTCTTTAACTGTAACCCCGGCACTGGCATCCTACCTGTTGCCCAACGCAAAGTTTACTGAACGTCAGCGTGAGTCTCCGCTGGTTAGATTGGTGAAGTGGATCGATACCTGGCAGCTCAAGTTTACATTATCTCATCCAAGCCTCGTAATGACGCTGTTCTACGGCCTCACCTTAATTGCAGTTTATGTGTTCACGCACTTCGGTCGTGAGTTCCTTCCGCCTTTTAACGAAGGTACCATAACGGTAAATATGGTAACCGCGCCTGGCACCAGCCTGGAAGAAAGTTCCCGGATAGGCAGCCGCGCAGAGAAGCTGCTGCTGGACATACCAGAGGTAGTCATTACCGGCCGTCGAACCGGGCGCGCAGAGCTGGATGAACACGCTGAAGGCGTCCATTCCAGCGAGATTGAAGTTGATCTGCGC
>JAKFFN010000236.1:0-12523 GCA_036675025.1 Candidatus Sumerlaeales bacterium
GCCGCACGATCACCGCTCCGCCGCACCGAATCATCCTCACGCGCTGCGGCTACTTCCTCGGGACCTACCTGCGCCGGTTCCGCCCGCTGCCCCTCATACGCATCCGACATTACGGTGTCTGCGCCTGCGAAATCAGTGCGGTATAAAACTCCGCCATATCCGGCCGGCGCTCCCGGCAGATGCGCCAGTGCTCCGCCGCCAGTTTGCGGTCGCCGTTGAAAAACGCAGCCGCGCCCATGCGCTCATGGATCTCGTACGCCTCCAGCGTCTTCAGGGTCCGGCTCGAAACTTTCAGGCTCTCCGCAAACTCGCCCTTAAAAAGCAGCAACTGCCCCAGCCTGCTGGAGGCATTTGCGTACCAGCGGTCGGCGGCCAGCGATTTAGAAAACAAGACCTGCGCTTCGTCTAAATTATCCGCAAGCCGCGTCATTTCACTCACCATTGGCTGCCACACGTCTTTAGTGGATCCTGCAGCAATCGCCCTTAGAGCCTGCTGATATAGAGAATCGCAAGTTTGCCATACAGGAATAACCGGACCGTCTATGGCCCCCACCGCAAGATGATCTGCAACTGCCCGGCCTGCCTTCAGGTAATACTCCGCCACCACCCTGTGGCCATGGTGCCATGTGCAGGCAGCCAGTGTCAGCAAAATGCCAATCCCGCCGGTCCTCAACCGCCGATGACTGATGGCCGCCGCCGGACCCTGTCGCATAATCGGCACCCCCTGCAGCCGCATGATAACGCCCGGCACCGACAGGAAAAACACCGCCATCGTAAAGTGCGCCGGCAGCCGCATCGGGAACGACATCAGCCCGTCCAGAGCAAAAATCGTAAGCCCTGCCCCTGCAGCAATCAGCAGCGCCCGCTCTTCATCGCTCCGCAGCCGCCGCAGCATCTGCACCACCGTCACAAAAAACGTCGACAGCACCGCCATCCACAGCGCCAGCGCCACCACTCCCCCCTCGGCCCAAAGCTGAAGGTAATCATTGTGAGCATCGTTAGTAAAAGCCCCGGCATACGTGCGCAGCACAGGATCGTTAATCACCCCCGGCACCACCTGCTGCGTGTAGGCATAGGTAAAGTTGCCCGTGCCGGCGCCGAGGATCGGATTCTGCTCGATGATCTGCCAGCTTGTCTTCCAGATAACGAGCCTTGTAGGCCAACCGGCCTCCCAGCGGTCGCTGGAGAAAGCTTCGCTCCAAAGCGATGGTTTGTGCGGGTTCAGCGGGTTCGGCGTAAAGTATAAGCCGCAGACGAGAAGGCCGACACCAATGACGGCGCCCAGGCGACTCCATTGTATAGCGCCGCGCGAAAAGACTTTCCACGCCACAGCCGCCCATGCAGCCAGGCCGATGATCGTCGCGCCACTGGAACCGACTGACCACGTTACCACCAGCGCCGCGAACATGACTGCGAGAACGGGAAGCAGCAGCCACCGAGCCGCGCCGCGCCCGCGAAGCAGGCAGATCAGTACCCACGGCAGAAACATCCCCACCATGCCCGCGATATGTCCACTGTTGCCAAGGCCGGCGGCCAGGTATCCGCGCCAGTCGGGCAATCGGGCCACCAGCACACCGCCGCCGCGGGTAATGTCATCATACAACACCCACATGGCCGTAGCCACGGCGCCCGCCGCACCGAAATGAAACAACCCGCGCAGCGCCGCCAGCGACCTCGGCCCCCGGTAAAACAGCCACGCCAGCACGGCGAATGTTGCGAAATAGACGGTGCCGTCAACGCCCAGCGGTTTCGAATCGGCCCACAACACGCTGACCGCCTGTACCACCGCCAACCCTACGATGAGCCACGGCACAGGGTACCACCGCATTTTCATCCGGTGCGACTGCGGCCGCGCCAGCAGGCCAATAGCCGTGAACACACCCATAACCATGGCAAACGCCAGCTTTGGCGTGTTAAAGGAATCCTCGAGGATGCGGGTGCGATACAACGGGATAATCAGCAGGATGAGGGCCAGCAGCGCTGAAGGCGCATCCGACCGCAGCGCCTGTAGCGCACCTGCCCGCGGCGGTTCGCCAGCAGCCCCGTCGAGCGCAGCTGTGCGTTCCCCGCCGCCACTCCCGCCCGGGTCCGTAACTCCAGTTTCTTCTGATGCCTCAGCCATGAAAATACGCAAAACGACGCCGCGGCCAGCCTGCAAGATTAAAGCACCGCAAAGCGCCGCAGGTAAGTGAATAAAGGCAGGCGGCTCGGTTAAAGTCGAAATGCTTCAGCCGCCGGATTTCCCGGTTCTGATGTTCCCGAGAGTCGGGGTGTAGCGCAGGTGGTAGCGCGCGCCGTTCGGGACGGCGAGGCCGCAGGTTCGAGTCCTGTCACCCCGACCATCTAATCCTTTATTCCAATCTGATCCCGGAGTGCCTGCTAATCTCCCCAGGGGCGACTTTCCCAGGCTGGGGGTATCATGCCTTTTTCCCACTCGGCAAAGTTGGCCGATAACTCTTTGACCTTTGCCGGCTTATCAGCCGCAATATTGTTTTTCTCTGCGATGTCAGTTTTGAGATTATAGAGTTCTGTCGGGGCATCCGCCGAACTTCTCACCAATTTCCAGTCGCCCTTAATGACGGCATTTTGCGGCCCCCAACGCCAGTATAGGTTTTCGTGCGGGACAGACGCTGCTCCGCCTGTGACGTAAAGCACAAGATCCCTGCCATCCAGAGATGCGGTTGAAATACCAGCCGCGGCCAAGGCGGTGGCGTGACAGTCAAACCCCATCACCGGGTTTTCATACGTGATGCCACCGGGTACGGTTCCTTTCCACTGCATAAGAAATGGAACCCTGATTCCACCTTCATACATGGACCCCTTTTCACCGCGAAGCGGCGCATTGCTGCTTGTCGTGTGGGAAGTTGGTCCGCCGTTGTCGCTGTAGAAAAACACCAGCGTGTTTTCTTCCTGCCCTGTTTCGCGCACCTTATCCATCACCCGCCCGATGCCATCATCCATGGCACTCAGCATGGCTGCATAGGTTTTGCGCTTTGGGTCTTTGATATGCTGAAAACGGTTCTTATACTCTGGCGTCGCTTCAAGGGGCAGGTGGACCGCGTTGAATGCCAGGTAAAGGAAGTACGGCCGCGGCGCAGCGGCACTGGCATCAGCCGTAGACGCGGTGGTAGGGGCAATGCCGCCAGGGACATTTGCGCCCGAGTTGCGCTGGATAAAGTCAACTGCCTCCCGGGTAAAGGCGTCCGTCAGGAATTCCTTTTCGTCGGTCACGATTTTGCCGTTACGCAGCAGCGGCGCCTTGGCTTGCGATTTTTTCGGATCGTAGCTGCGCGACCCGCCGATAAACCCGTAGAAGTAGTCGAAACCTCGTTTGTTAGGATGCATTTCTTCCTGGAACCCGAGATGCCATTTCCCGATAATCCCGGTAGCGTAGCCGGCGCTCTTCATCTTATCCGCCAGGGTCGGCATTCCCCGCGGCAGCCCGAATTTCGGGTCCGCGGTTTTCTCCGGACCAGAGTTGTTTTCAAAACCGAACCGGTGCTGATACATGCCGCTTATCAGGCCGGCGCGCGACGGCGCACATACGGGCTGATTCGCATAGCCGCGGGCAAACCGCACGCCGTTTCTGGCAATCTGATCGATATGAGGCGTCGGGATGTCTTTGCATCCGTTCACTCCGATGTCGGCATAGCCCAAATCATCGGCCACGATGATAATGACATTAGGCTTCCCGGCACCCTGACCGCTAACGGCCACCGTCGCTGTAAATAGTAACAACAGCCCGCGAAGAAAAAACGGGCGCGCGATCTGGCAGCGTCGGATAAGACGGCATCGGATTAAGTGGGATGGATTAGAATGGTTAACCGGTTTTATCATGGGATACATGGCATTTAGAAGCACAAGCATTTTAAGGAGCGGGCAGGTCAAGGGTTTAGGTTGGTTGCCAGGCGCAGGACGTCGCATCTACGCCCATCAACTTTGCAACGCAAAGTTCTTGTTGACATAGCCGCTCCCGCCCGTTAAGGCTTCTTTCAATTCCGTAAAGCGCCGGTCACATCATTCGAGAAGGAAAATACTATTATGGAAACCAGGACGATGATCACGCAGAACAAGCGACTCATCACAATCTTGCTGATAGCGGGCGGCTTACTGATGGTGCCCCTGGTGGCAATGCAGTTTACCCCGGAGGTTATGTGGGACGAAACCGATTTCATTGTCGCAGGCATCCTGCTGTTTGGTACCGGGCTCCTGTTTGAACTGGCAGCAAGGAAAGGCGGCAATACTGCTTACCGTGCGGGTGCGGGCCTGGCACTTTTCACAGGACTGGTCCTCATCTGGATGAACCTGGCGGTAGGCATTATTGGAAACGAAGAGAATCCCGCAAATCTCATGTACATCGGCGTCCTGGCCGTCGGTCTCATAGGCGCCGGCATCGCCGGGTTCCGCCCTGCCGGAACGGCCCGCGCGATGTACGCGACAGCGGCCGCCCAGATGCTCGTTGGCATAATAGCGCTGGTAGCTGGTCTCGGCTTCACCCTGGTGCTGAACGGCGTTTTCGCACTCCTCTGGATAGGATCAGGTTTACTGTTTAAACACAGCAGTGAGCAGGAACATTAATCGTAAAGTGCCCAGCCGGTTGCTGCGGCTGGTTGCGGTGGGGCCTTAATCTGCGAGGCATAAATATCAGGACTTCCATTCCGGCTGTCATCCCAAACAAAAACTGCGAGTCCCTCAGAGTCAGTAACAAGGGCTGGCAGCAACGGCGTACTCGTATCAGAAATGACCCGGCCCATGGGCGCCGCCAGGCTCACCCCCTGTGGACTAACTTCCTGCACCAGGGTCTCGTCATTGCCAAAAGAGTGCCTTTTCCATCCGGCAATGGCGCCGCCAAGGTATGGCGCCAGGGTAAATGATTCGGAGGTGATGCTGCGGGAAATTTCAACCCCATCCAGCGCCCACTGGGCCAGCCCGCCGCTATTCAGCCTTTGCATATACAAATCGTTGGTGCTGCTTCCCCATCGGCCGTCCTGCCATGCGATAATGGCTCCGCCAGCTCCATCAGAAACCACCTGCGGCAGCCACTGCCTGCCCCCGGTCGCACATACGGGAACCCCATTCGTAGCCCATTGCATGGCGCCCGCACCGTTCACCCTTTGTGCGTAAATGTCATAAGCCGCATCGGAGCGTATATCCTGCCAGGTAATAATTGCGCCACCCGCGCCGTCAGATGCTATGCGAGGGTCCGCCTGGTCTTCCGGCGCGATACACACAGGTATGCCATTCAGTGCCCACTGCCGTGCCCCTGCAAAGCTTACCCGCTGGGCATAGATGTCATAGTTCCCGTTGCGGTAGTCATACCACGACATGATAGCGCCGCCGCTCCCATCGGGGGTCAGTTCACATTCTTCTTTGTAGCCAGAAGTTACCGCTATGGGAATGTCACTAGTACCCCACTGCCGGGTACCGGAACTGTTTATGCGCTGGGCGTAGATGTTGTACTCAGAATTCTTGTAACCGCGCCAGACAAGAATGGCGCCACCGGCTCCGTCAGAAGTAAGCTTTGGGGTGTAACGCACCCCGATGTTCGGAGAAACGACCACACCATTTGCCGCCCACAAAATCGTACCGCTGCTGCTGATTCGCTGCGCATAAATACCGCTTATATTGTTGCGCCGGTCTGTCCACCCTATAATGGCACCGCCCGCGCCGTCAGATATCACCTGCGGTGTAGTAAAAGCGTCTGTCAGTGGGTTACAAAGGGCTACGCCTGTTTCTGCCCACTGCTTTTCGCCCCGCGCGTTTATCCGCTGCGCGTAAATTGCACGCGAGCTGTTCCGTTTGTCGACCCATGCGATTATGGCTCCACCGGCACCGTCGCTTACACCCTGTGGAGTTTCCTGCGCCCCATTCTCACCGCAAATCATTGAGGGATCGGTCGACCACGGTGCAGCCTGTGCAGTTCCTGGCAATAAAGCGCCTGCTGCTGCAAAAAGCGCCATAACCGCAGCTCCAGGCATGAAATAATTTCTTAGAATAGGCAAAAATGTCACGGCTCCTCGTCTCCCCTTTGTGAGGCCAGTTTAACGCAGAACGTTAACATCCCGGCACTAGCCAATACACTATTGGCCGTTATTGAACGGGTACGGGAACGCCGGATGCAAGCCTTAATTGTACGCTGGCCGCTTCTGGCACCTACTCTTCTGCCACCGCCCTCACCGGAAACGTCACCCGGCGCAGTATGCTGCATGCCTGCGGTACAAGCGTTACGTCCACCTTTTGCCCCTGCGCGTCCACAAGCTGTCCCTTCAGACTTATTGGCGGATTCACCCAAGGGAAACGGCTGTCGCCACTATCATTTTTTGCGAGGTTAAACTCTTCGGCTGGGTCGGCGCTATAGGTTGCGCTTGTTTCCTCCGTCGCTATCACATCCCAACGATAAAAGCCACTTTTGCCCAGCTCTTCCGCCTGTTTCAGTTCCGATTCCAGCGGCAAGGCAAACACCAGTGGGCCTCGCTTATAATACAATCCCCCGGTATTGCTGTTTACCGTCTCCGATTCCGGCTGCATGACCTTCTCAATAACGTGATTCAGCCGTACCTCGGGATTATACATTTCGATGTAACCGTCTTCGCCCTGGTGCTCCATAATGCGGTAGATCCAGTCTGCCGAGGCCTGCTGATGTTCCTTGTTACCTGTAAGGAAAGCCAGCTTCGTAATGGATTCCTTCCAGAGGCCCTCTACTTCGCCCAGCCACCAGCTTGGTACGTTTCGTTCTATAGGAGCTGTATACTCACCTTGGCCCGTCACAAAGACGTCCTGCGATGCCATCGGGCTTATTTTGTCGTATTCAACTATGTAGCCCGATTCAAGGTCGGCCTTCATTTGCTCGTAGATCCAGCCGAGCGGCTTGATCTGGCCACATGATAGCATCTTCAGGTTTGACGGATACTGCCCCACAGCTACGGTGGCTGCGAAGGAAAGAAGGATGATGCCGGTCAGGATGCTGCTCGTCTTCTGTACGTATTTCCTTTTCATAACTGCCCCAAATCTGCGTTCTCTCGCAAGTCTCCCATCAGATCGAAAGACGCCTCGAGATCAAATGTTACTTGGCACGTGAAAAGCAATTCTTTTTAGTGCGGATGCAGCGAAAAACAATTGAGTACGCGCCCTCCGACAGAATATCCTCATCTATAGATAGGACGTGGAAAAATGGCTGACCGCGAAGGCGCTTTAACTTCTGATTCGACCGAACATTTCTGGGGTGAGATTGCGCCCTGTGATCACTCGGTGCAGATCTACGAAGAGGATGACACCTTTTTCGCCGCGCTCACGAGTTTCGTGGCAGAAGGCATCCAGGGCGGCGAAGGCGTCATTGTTATACTCACGCCCGACCACCTTAAGATTCTAGAAAGTCGGCTGGCTTCCAAATCCATTGATATTGCTGCCGCGCAGAGGACAGGTCAGCTCACAGCCTGTGAAGTTAACGAAACACTTGAGAAATTCCTGGTCAACGATTGGCCGGATAAAGAGCTGTTTGAGCAGACCATAATGGAAATTCTAATAAAGGCGCGGGGCAAGAAACCGGGGCGGCGTGTGCGCGCTTTTGGTGAGATTGTAGCTGTAATGTGGGAAAGAGGCCTGAATGGGGCTACCGTAAATCTGGAGCACCTGTGGCACAGCTTTTGTCAGAGCCAGGATTTTGCGCTATTCTGTGCCTATCCGAAGGCCGGCTTTACCGAGGAAGCAACGGAATCTATTAGAAGTATCTGCGAAACCCATACGCGGGTTATCGGCGATATCCCGGTACCTAAGCTTCTGCAAACTGAGACCCATACCAAAAACGCACTTCGCCAATAATTACACAGCCTTGCAGGTGATCAATCCCTGAAATCCGAATCATAGAATCTTCCCAGGTATCAGAAGCCAAGGCGGTTATCTGCGCTGTCGTACTGGAGATATTTGAAGGTGGTTCCGGGGATCCGTCTGCTGTGGCAAAGCTTGTCCAACAGTACGACGCGAAGGGCGATCTTGGCGATATTACGGATTTCCAGCGGCACTACCTGGATAACGGAGGCCTGTTCCTCGTGCTGATGGAACATGGGAAGGTCGTGGGGACCGGCGCGATTCGAAAGCTAAGTCCTGAAGTCGCGGAGCTTAAACGGATGTGGTTTCTGCCGGAATACAGGGGCCGCGGGCTGGGCCGGCAGATGACCGAACGGCTGCTGGCATTTGCGAGAGAGAAGAATTACCAGCGCGTAAGGCTGGATACAGACGCAAAATCTACTGCCGCTATCCGGCTTTATGAGCGGCTTGGTTTCCAGCCGATCGCAAGATACAACGACAGTGTATGCGACCGCTTTATGGAGCTCCAACTGGAACCCGGTCTTCAGCGATAGATGCGCTGTGGCGGAGAGGAATGGGCTGCCAGTTAGAAACTTACCGTTCCTCCAATTTCCAGCTGTGCTGAAGAACCGCAGGATTCACAAGAATGTCATGATTTTGCTGGAACGCCCGGTTTATCTGCATCAAAGTTCCGAGTTTAATAAAACGGTAAAGGAAATCATTACCAGTATGAAACGTAACATTTGGAATTACCTGGCAGCTGGTATCATTACAGCGGCCGGCACATCGGCCACAGCGGCACCGGCCAATCATCTGCTGATATCTGAAATAGGCATCGGCACTGTAACGCAGACGAACGACCAGTCGTCTGAGTATATCGAGATCTACAACCCCACCAGTCAGCCAATCCTGCTGGATAACTATTTCGTGTCTGATACCAACGCCTATACTTCCCTGCCGTGGACGGCGGACGGTAAGGTACAGGGCAACACGACCGACCACCTGCTCAAGTTTCCTGCCGGTACAATTCTCGCACCCGGCCAGGTTGCGGTAGTCACAGGCGGCGCGATCAACTTCTTCCTGGATTTCTTCGGCGCGAACAAAGCCAACTGGGATGCCCTGGCTGGCGATCCGCTGCTTTTTGAACTGGGCGAGACCGACGCTACCGTACCGAACATGACCACGCTGAACAACAGCGTAGACCGTCCGCTGAACTTCAGCATTACTAACCCCGGCACCAACAATGGCGAAATGGCAATCATCGGCTACTGGAACGGTAAAACCGATTTTGTCTACGATGTAGATCTAGCCGCCTGGGGCAGTTTCACAGCCAGCAACGCCAACCAGTTCACACCCAAAGTCGCGCCGAACTACTTCCCGGATGCAGGCTCCCATGCGGTTATGAACATCGGCGACTCCGGTAACATCGTCGTTCGCACTTCAAACGACGAAGGCGCAGAAGTCTCCTCGCCCGGCAATGGCCTTACAGGCCATGATGAAACGACGGAAGCTGGCGCTTCCAGCTTCATCATCTTTAGTGACCGTACGCTGGCCACGCCCGGCCTTACCAGCATCACGCTGTCTCTGGCCAATGTTCCGCCGTTCGTAGATTACGCCGAGCGTAACAAAGAGTTCCCGACCCCTGCCGATACAATCACCCTTACCGCTGACGTAAAGGATGCCGATGGCACCATCGCCAACGTGAAATTCTTTGTTGATAGCGGCTCCAGCTATACGGAAGTGGCTGCCACAGCCGGCAGCGGCAACACCTACACGGCTAACATCGGGCCCTTCGCCAATAACACCCTGGTTAAGTACTATGTGGTGGCCACAGATAACAACGGCGCTACCGGCACCTTCCCACCCCAGGGCGCTGCAAACCCGAACGAGTTCGTAGTGAACACCAGCTTTGCCTATGCCAGCGATGTAATCATCAACGAGATTCTCTACGACAAGATCGGCACCGACAACTATGAGTGGCTGGAACTGCACAACCGCAGCAACGCCCCCATCTCTCTTGCCTTCTGGCGGCTCCGCGACCTGTCTGAAGAATACTTCCTGTTCCCTGAAGATGCGGTCATTCCGGCAAAAGGCTTCATCGTGCTGTCATTCAACCCGACAGCCATGCAGGCTGATGGTTACACCATTCCTGCCGGTGTTCCCATCTACACGTACCCCTTCAGCCTGGGCAATGCCACTGATTCCCTCTTCCTGACCCACGTGAACTCTGCGCGCTTCAATGGCGTGATGACCCACGTAGACCAGGTAGACTACAGCAACGCCGCCCCGTGGCCGGCAACAAACTCAAACGTAACAGGCCAGAGCATCGAGCTGATCAACCCCACCCTCGACAACAACAGCGGTGCCAACTGGAACGGCTCAGTAGTTGTGACAACAGGCCAGGAATCCGGCACACCCGGAGCAGCCAACAGCCAGTCCAACGTTAACGACTGGTCGATGTACTAAGTTCCAGCAGCAGTAATAAGTAGTTTAAAGCAGTAAAAAAAGCCGGGGCGGCAACGCCTCGGCTTTTATTTTGCAGTGAGCTAATCGTCAGATTTTTACGCTAATTCCTTCGCGACTTTTTTTACGATCGTGCATACATATTATTACCATACGCGGCGGACGCCATAGCTGTCTAACATTCCATCGCTACTGATTACCGCATAACCTTCGCAGAGAGCCTGCGCGACAATCAACCTGTCGAAAGGATCGCGATGATGAAATGGTAACTCCGCCTGGCGTACTGCATGGGCGAGCGATATTGGCAATAGCTCCGCCTCTAAACTGTCCATTGTGGTATTCAGCCATTCCAACAGTGGGCGGTCGAGTTCCAATTTCCCTAAGCCGGCCTTAATACAGATTTCCCAGGCGGTGCCGCAGCTAACCACTAGATGATTGTCCGGATCCTGCATCGCTTTTGCAGCATCAGTGCTAAGTAAATCCGGATTACCGGCTGCCCAAATTAATGCCTGGGCGTCCACCAGAACTTCACTGCATATATTCCCGCAGGTCATCCATCGGTGCATCAAAATCGTCGGCAAGCTGTTTTACACTGCCTGGCAAAAACCCTAGTCTCCGCGCACCCGAATGTATCGGCTTATTCTCGACAGACACTATCCGTGCGATCGGACGGTTCTTCTCAGTGACAACTATATCTTCGCCAGGATTCAAGCCTTGCAAAAGTTCTTCCAGGCGAAGCTTTGCTTCTTTCACTGTCACTGTTGCCATTCTATCGATCCGACGATTTAGTAGTACTTACAGTACCCTATCAATTACATTTGTAAACTACTATGCCTCGAGATCGAACGAACTTTGCGCGACGCGAACGACGTCTGACGGAATTGACCATAACTACCGCCATTGCGCGGCGTGTGCTCCAGGTATTTCACAAACCACACCTACGAAGCTACAGGTGGCGCGAACACTCATGTAACACTCCTGTCCGCAGCAGTGGAAGTCAAACCACGCACAAGCCGAAGCAACTTGCAGAGAAACGCAAAAAACAAGAAAACGAGTTGGGAATGCTGGCCGCTTACTGACGCATTTCATTGTGGCTGGTACAGATTCCAGTCACTTGTCACCACCGTACAAGCTGAAACTTGTGCCATTAGAAACCAAGAGGTAGCAATCTCTCTGCCTCCAAATCGTGCGGCCTGCGTATTAAAGGTTGACGCAAGCGCGTCGAAAGGCTCCGCTCTTTACTCGCTACGCCTAATCTTTTCTACGTTGAGAGTTGAGACATGCCCCATTACTATCATCAGATCTTCACCGTTGTTACGATAGCGGCACTTACCGCCGGTTCAACGCAATGCAATGCCGGCACCGTTGAATTGGACGGCGTTAAAATAACAAGCCTCTCTGAAGCCGTATCTTCTGCACAAGCCGCTGATGACGGGCCCCATGTCATAAATATCACCACAGATAAACTTGCCGCTGCCGATGCGCAGGTCATTATTAACGAACCAATGACCATCAATGGAGACGCCGACGGCAATGGCGTTAAGTGCGATATTCTGGCTGACGTAAAAGCTATCCAGGCCTTGCCTGTTGGTAAAGCAGAAAAAGAAAAAGGCTACCTTGAAGTGCAATGCGCCGGGGCCGTCACGATCAACGATCTGCAGATTCATCCCAATGCTGACGCCTCAAGTGTGGAAACGGAATTCGTCGATGGCATACGCCTTCTGGCTCCGCGCGGCAAAAATGACCACGGACAATACGTTCTGAATCGTGTCTGGGTATCCGGCAGCGACGGCAATCAAAACGACGCCTTCGTGTCGCTGACCTCAACAGATGACCTTTACAATAAGCCGGGTATTAAAAAGTGGAGCGGTCAGGATAAGCGGCTGGCCCGGGCGGTTATCCAGGTAGATAAAGAAAAGGAAAAACGGAAAGCCCTGAAGCAGCTCGGCAGCTATGATAGCACTCTTACCGATTGCCAGGCAGGGTTTGGCCGCGGCCCGGCGCTGAACATTGCGCCCAACACCGGCAACCATGTAGTAAACGGCGGCGTTTTTGGCCATTCCGGTGAAGAAGGCATTCGCCTGGCCGGCGCAACCATCAGCCTGAAAGGGACGCCGGAAAAACGTATAGCGGTCCTGCGAACCGGCAACGAGGCCACTGCAGAAAGTGGCGGCGCAGTTGCGGCATTGTATGATGCCCATATTGATGTGATGGAATATGTCGACGTAGCCGTAGCAGATAGTACCAAGGCATTCAC
>JAKFFN010000357.1:0-1991 GCA_036675025.1 Candidatus Sumerlaeales bacterium
TATGAATTGTGGTGCGGCTGCGCCGCGGAAGACTGGTAATGGCAGAAAGAGGTATGATCTACGGCGGAGGTATCGGATTTTGCCCTGGGCTTCTTCGGAGGCGCAATGGTTGGTGCGCTCGCCGCCGCTGGAATTGCGCCAGCGGGAGGTAAAGTCGCCGGGGGTGGGTGGCGCGGGTGCAGAATCGCGAGGGGCGGTGGTGGAGATGTCTGTGGTGGTGACCAATATGGCGGGTAGGTTGGGGGGGGCAGGGTGGGTTTGCAAGGTGAAAGAGGAATTGGGAGGGCGTGTAGCCTGTACAGGTTCAGTGGAATGCGCCGAAGCCCTGCTTGCGTACCAGGCGGTCTGAGTCAAGCTATCGCCGCCTCTAACTATTCGTAATACTGCCAATCTTTTGCCGCGGTGGGTGCCGGCGGCGACGCGCCCCAGGCTGACCAGGTCGCGCCAAGATCAACAGTGTAAATGGTACTACCACGCCAGTGCAGTGTTGGCGTGTTATTCCACGGTGATTTCGGGCCCCATTCCCCCACAAAAACATAAAGCGAGATAATCCCGTCAGTCCGCAGATCAATCTCCCTCGGGTCATGGTGCCAACCATCTTCTGGAGGACTATTCAGTTTTACCCAGGATGTCCCATTATCAGTAGACCAGAAAACAGACAGCGGGTCACCCCAGCCGCCAAACTCCGCTGAAACCACAATGCCATTTCCGTCCGTGTCAAACACCTCGCCCGGCATCTCAGTGGTTGTACTGTCAAATGGCTCGGCCGACGCGCTAATAGCAAGTGCCGCGAAAGCAGTCGATAAGATGATAGTCCGCAATGATGTAAGCATAAACAATATTTTCCCCGCGTGTCAGTTTGGCTTCACTACTAAATTATAGGAATCGCGTTAGTAAAGCAATTTTCGGGCTGGGATTTCACCACTTTGAAGAGACCAACGAGATTCGGCAGAACCCTTTGCGTTTGTAGTTGTCTACGTCGCGGACAGCCACGGACTTACACAGACAGCCACGGACTGACGATGAATAGGTCGGGTGTGGGTGGCGCAAAAGCAGTGTCGCGAGAGGCAGTGGTGGAAATGCCTGTGGTGGTGTCCAATATGGCAGGTAGATTGTGGGGGCGTGGTCGGTTTTTGCAAGGGGAAAGAGGTTTTAACGGGCGTGTAGCCTGTGCAGATTCAGTAATAGGCCCCAACCTCTTAATGGCAAGTGCACATTTTTTGTTCAATATAAAAAATGTTATGGTATAAAGTTTTTCATTGTATCTGTGCTCAAGCTATTATTAAAGTATGCCAATTATGTTTGTATAATTATAAAACTCGGGGGTTTCGGGATGCAAATTAGAAGGATGTTTTTCTGCGGCGTAGCTGCAACGGCTTTATGTGGCGCGCAAGCGGTGACGGTCTCTGTTGACGGCGTAGGCGGAACAGCTACGACGTTTGCAACTATACATGATGCTGTGTCTCACACGAACGGACAGGGCGCCGGTCCACATGTAATAAACATTACTGTCGATGAACTGGGCGCACTTAATGCGGGTCACCCTGGTGTTTCAATCACTGAAGCTGTGACAATTAATGGAAACGCCAACGGTGGAAACCGGTGCGTGCAGCACGTTAAACAGGATGGTGGTGAACCAGTTACCGACCCTGCCAGTAATTTTGCGTTCCTTGAAGTCTCAACTGACGGGGATGTCGTGATTAATGATTTGATTATGGTCCCCGATTCGCAAGGTGACGGGGCCGCAAAGGACCTGAGCTGCATCGTACTGGCAGGAAGTGCTGCTGGCCCTTTGAACTTCAGTATTAACAACTGTTGGATTACCGGTGCTAATGCTACAACCGGGGTACCAGCTGATCCGTCGGTAGATACTTATACTTCGGCACTTCGCTTTTATGGAAGTACGGCAAACACAGCCGGATCCGGAATCCATAGCCAGGTACGCAACACCATAAACGTGTCCATGACAGACACTGCTGTTTCACATACTC
>JAKFFN010000046.1:0-1986 GCA_036675025.1 Candidatus Sumerlaeales bacterium
CACTTGCGGATCAAGGCCGGGGCCCGTGTCACGCACGTTTACACGAATCATAGATATGCCGACATGGTCGTCAGGACCCGCTATGGGGCTGGTGGCAACATTCAAAATGCCGCCGTGACGCATAGATTCCATGGCATTCGCTATGACCTGAAGCACAACAAGCTGGATCTCCCCACGATCAGCCAACACCCGTGGCAAATCGGATGTAAACCGCTTATGGATCATGATCTGCCGCGCAGCCAGACGATGATGACAAAGCGCAACCACGTCATCCACCAGGCGGTTCATATCCAGCCATTCCAATTGGGGCGGGCGCCGGCCTGCGAGACTCTCCATCCGGCCAATGATCTGGTCGATCCGGCCGTTTGTCTGGGTCAGCAGTTCGTAGTCGGCGGTCCGGTCTGCCGGAAAGACTCCCTGTTCGTGAAGTACATCCAATGCCAGCTGGCTTGCGGTCAGTGGATTACGGACTTCACGGGCAATCTCCCCTGTTAATGCCTGGAGTGTGTTTGCCCTGTCCGCCAGGCGAATCTCTTCTGCCGCCGTCAGCAGCCGCTCGTGACGGCGTGCATTTTCGATGGCTACACCGCAGAGGCTCGCATACGCCTTCAGCAGACGCATTTCCTCGGGTTCAAACTGGCGCGGTTCAGCCGTGTAAACGTTTAATATACCCACGAGCCGCTGCTGGTAGAATATGGGAACAGCCAGTAGAGTTGAGAGGCGTTCCTGCCGGGGCAGCTTGCCGGGGCGGCGCCCTTCTGGCTTCTTTACGTCAAGCACACGTACAGGTTCGCCCCGGGCTGAAAGTTTTTCTACCAGGCTCTCCATAGCTTCCCTGCGCTGAGCATAATGCCCCGCCCCTCCGCTGGATGCGCTCAACTGCAGGTCGTGCCCCTTGCCCACCAGCAATACAGTGCACTGCTTCACATCAAGAATCGAAAGCAATGACTCCGTCACGCGGTTCAGCACCTCAGGCAATGGATCGGTGCTAATCAGGAGCTGACCAGTCTCAAACAGTGTTTCAAGTCTGCGCGTCTGCTTGCTCAGCCGTTCATAGAGGCGGGAGGTATGAATTATACGCGCAGCCTGGGCTCCAATGGCGAGAAGAAGCTTTTCATCATCGGCAGAAAACGTTTCGCTGCTGCGCCCCCTAATGACAAGTGCCCCGATCGTGGCGCCTTCAGCCCGCAGCGGAGCCGCCATGTCCACACGGTCACCAGCCTTTGTATCAGTGGCCTGCACGACCTGCTTTTCATGAAAGGCTTTCACGGCCAGGTTATCCGCCGGCAGCGCCGTATCAACTTTCAGCGTGCGAGCGTCCAGTCCCTGGTTTACTTCCACGCGCAGGTCATCACCATCGCCGGAAAAGGCGAGCAAGCCGCCAGACGCATCGAAGGCCTCTACGGTTTCACGGACAATACGCCGCAACAGCGTAGCATTGTTAACCGTCGAATTGATTAAGTCCGATATACGAAACAGTACTTTGAGCTGGTGACTGCGGCCGCCGCCGCGCTTTGTGCGTTCCTGCGATTCGCCGGGGTTGCTGCCTTTATCCGCCGTTTTAGACACTTAAGGTACTAAAGCTCCTCGCGGCGAGTTATACCAAGGCTCGATTTGCGTTCGCGAGCAGCCGCCCGGATAATCTCTTTTTTTCCAATGGGATCGGTAATGTCGATAATCTTAATCGCGGGATGGGTGGCGTCACCTGTTACCACTTCAATATCTCCGCAGCCCACAATCTTATCCCAGAAATCCTGATTTACAAAAACGTCCTTATACTTTTCAAGTTCGACCTCGTCGGTACGTTTACTGAACAGGCCATGGGTTACAAAGATACGCTGCGATGAAAGCCGGTACTTTGTGCTATGCAGCCGGATATAATACCGCAGAAGCATTCCCAGTACAATCACGCAAACCACAACTGTAATAATGAGTGCGGCAGGCCCTTGCAGGCCCGGCGCCAGGAAGTTTACAGCCAGAACGACG
>JAKFFN010000255.1:0-12393 GCA_036675025.1 Candidatus Sumerlaeales bacterium
TGTTTCTAACCTTGTAGATCATTTCGCCAAACGTGTCCTCTTCGTATGCTTCACCGAGCGCGAGCAGCAGCGCTTCAGCGGACGCCTGGCTTCGAACGCATGCGGGCTGAAGCACGCTCTTGATTCTTGACTTTTCCTTGTAAATACGCTGGAACTTTTCGACGTATTCCCGGAGCTGTGTAATGGAAATATCGGCCTGAGCGTTGAATGCGAGGCGAATCTGCGCCAGTTCGCTCTTGAAGTTTCCACTCATGAGGGTCTCTATGACCTGGTAAAGGTAGAAGAATCGAAGGAACGGATCTTCAGCGTAAGGCTCAAGTTCAGAGACTATCGTGCGTACATAACGTGGCCATTTCGCGTTCTTGGAGAGCTGGATGGCCTGGTCATACGACTTTGCGTCCAGCTTATCTTCAGCCTGGCTAGCCAGGCGACCCACTTCTGCCAGCTTTTTCTGCTCAATAAGAAAAGCCGTGCCGCCGGCCAGGGCGGCAATTACCAGCGCCACGGTTATCAGCGCAAAAATTGTCTTTTTCACTTATCCGGAAACCTCCCGAAACCCGTACTGCATCAAATCTCTTTGCAACGCGCTCACATTTCCTCACCGCCGCGCAACACCCTGAACTGCGCCAAGGCAAATACTACCGTGATGAGAAAAAGAACCATGGCCTCGGCAGCCGCTAATCCAAATTCTCCAGCCGCAAACGCGTTCTGGTAAATTTCATAAACCAGCGAAGTTGATTGATTCGCCGGACGCCCCTGCGTCATCACATAAACGGGAGTAAAGACCTTAAAGCTTTCAATGGTGCTGATCACTAGAATATACAAGGTTGTCGGACGCAAAAGTGGCAGGATTATGTGGCGCCATTTCTGCCAGACTGATGCCCCATCGATCTCGGCCGACTCGGTGAGTTCCGGTGGTATTCGGCCCAGGGCCGCCACGTAAAGAATGATGCCCGCGCCAGGAGCGTACGGCAGCGAACTGATAATGATTGCCCAGACGGCGTTCCAGCGTTCGCTGAACCAGCCGACCCCCTGCAGCCCCAGCGACCTTAAAGCCAGGTTGATAAGTCCGTTGTGCTCTGTAAACATCCACTGCCAGACCATTGCGATAACCACCGCGCTGACAATCCCTGGCAGGTAAAACGCCGCCTTGAAGAACCCCTGGCCGCGCGGGCCCAGCGGGTAAATCAGCCCTGCAATAACGAGGGCAATGATGATATTAACGGGTACCAGGACGAGCGTAATAACCGCGGTGTTAAGAAGCGCGACGCGGAAATCCTCGCTAAAAACGGGGTTAAAGAAGAGGTCGCGGAAATTATCAAGCCCGACCCACTGGCTGCCCCAGAAGCCGCGGCCGGCCTGGTAATCCTGGAACGCCAGAAGCATAGCCCCGACTACCGGCACCAGGGTAAATACAAGGAACAAAATAAGATTGGGGGCGGCAAATGCCACCCCCCATAGTTTTCTTCGGCTCTCGAGCTTCACAAGCCCCAACTGTGTTTCTATTACTTGACGGCATGTCAAGAGTTCACTGCGGAACCTTGTGATCATCCATCAAGAGGCGCTAGAAATACCAGGCCTGATTAAGAAAGCGTATACCGCGGCAACCTGTAAACTTGGTAGTTCAGCAGGCAAATACCGCGGTATTACTTACGATGGCGCATTTTTTTGCGAAGCTTTTTATACTTATGCTTGCGGATTTTTTTACGCCGCTTTTTAATGACGCTTCCCATTCAAGCCTCCTTTCTGCGGAATAGATCCGGCTCAAACGAACCGGCTCAGCATGACGGGGGTGTATATCAGTACATCCCGAAACCACGCAAGAATAACCCCCTACGGCACAGGCATTCACCGCAAAGTTACCCTCGCGACTGCCGCTGTGCCAATATCGACTCGGCCAGGGCCTCCATGGTCGCGATAGGAGAAACTACCGCAACTGGTACTCCCGCACCTTCAACGGCGGCTTTTGTAATCGGCCCTATTACGGCAGCAGCCACCCCGCTAAGCGCATCGCGGGGCGGTTCATCCAATGCTTCGGCAAAGGCTTCAAAGGTTCTGGCCGAGGTAAAAGTAACCACATGAAGTTTTCCACGCTTCAGCCAGTTTTTCAGGCGGCCAATCCCTACTGTATCAGGTATTGTCTGATACAGAGGTAAAATTTGTACCTCAACGCCGGCTGCTGAAAGGCTTTCTTCAAGCACCGGCCGGGCCTGCAGGGCGCGTGCGATCAATACCCGCCTGGGGTCCACAGCCAGCAATTCTTTAAGCAGCCCCTCTTGCCGGGCATCAGTCGCCACCAGGTCGGCTATCAGGCCGCGATCCCGCAGTGCATCGGCGGTTCTCTCACCAATAGCCGCCACTTTGCAGCCTGCCAGCCACCGGGCGTCTTTGCCAAATTTCAATAGAAGGTCGCAGAAGAGCCGCGCGCCATTCCCGCTGGTGATAACGATCCAGTCAAAAGCGCCTCTACCCATGGCTTGCAGCTGGTCGCGCCCTTCAGAGCTTAATTCCAGGGGAACCACTTGCAGGGTCGGGGTCCGCACTACGTCTGCCCCAAGAGCCTGCAGGTGCGCAGCCAGTGTATCGTTCTCTTCCGCAGGCCGAGTCACTGCCACGCGGGTACCAAATAGCGGACGCTTCTCAAACCAGGCCAGTTCTTCGCGCAACTTTACAACATTCCCGACAATGCCGACCGCCGGGGGCTTGATTCCCGCCGCTGAAACATCTGCCACCATATGTTCCAGCGTGCTGACTACCGTCTTCTGTTCGGCCAGGGTGCCCCATTGAACCATCGCGACAGGCATATCACCGGGCATCCCGTGCTTCATCAGCTCTTCGGAAATCATCGGGAGATTTTTCACGCCCATGAGGAAAACCAGGGTACCCTGCGATTTCGCCAGCACACTCCAGTCGATATCAGCGCCCAGTCCGTCCCGGTTTTCGTGGCCGGTTACTATGTGCAGCGAACCGTTTACGCTCCTGTGAGTCACCGGTATCCCCGCATAGGCCGGCACTGCGATAGCGGAAGTTACCCCTGGCACCACCTCCCAGCGGATTCCATTCTCTTTTAGCTGACCCGCCTCTTCTCCCCCGCGGCCAAACAAAAACGGATCGCCGCCTTTTAGCCGCACCACGGTAAGACCCTGACGGGCCTTCTCCACCAGGATCTCGTTGATTTCGTCCTGGGTTTTTGTATGCTGGTCGGCCATTTTACCGGCATAAATCACCTCCGCATCGTGCGGAGCATAGCGCAGCAGGTCCGGATTCGCCAGGTTATCGTAAACCACCACGTCAGCACGGCGCAGGCAATCAACTCCGCGTACCGTAATCAGTCCCGGATCGCCCGGCCCGGCGCCAACAAGGTAAACTATGCCATTATCATTAGCCACTGCAGTTGCAATATACCGCGGCGCTGAATCGGTTCAGAAACTTTTGCCTTACCGCCAAAACATTTTGTCATGGCGTCTTGTTAGTAAACTATTGTGATAGCAGACCCTGCCAAACGTATCGTGATGGGCATTACAGGTGCCAGCGGCTCTCCTTATGCGCGCGCACTTTTAAAGGCTCTGATCCGGCAGAGCCTGCAGGTTCACCTGGTAGTCAGCCGTTCTGCCATCACCGTCATGGCCGAAGAGATGGGGCTGCATTTTCCGGACAACGAATTTGATGTCGGCACCTACCTTGCAGATACTTCTATACCGACCGACAGCGTGGTCCTGTATAATGAATACAACGTCGCCGCCGGCCCCTCCAGCGGCTCATTCAGGCACCTGGGCATGGTCATCTGTCCCTGCAGCATGAAAACTCTCGGCTCGATAGCCCATGGCACGGGTGGCAACCTGATTACCCGCGCCGCCGACGCCTGCCTGAAAGAGCGCCGCCGCCTCGTCCTTGTCCCACGCGAAACGCCCCTGAACCTTATCCAGCTGCGCAACATGGTAACCGTAACAGAAGCCGGGGCCACCGTGTTGCCGGCAATGCCGGGCTTCTACTCCCAGCCGCAATCCATTGAAGACCTCATCAACCACCTGGTGCTGAAAATCCTGGACTCATTGGGAGTCGAGACCGACTCAACGTTACGCTGGAAGGATCAGTAAGCACTGGCCGCCGCACAGTTAATAATTATTGCTTTGTCGCCCGGCGGCAGTAGTGGTTTGATCTATATCTGGAGGCAACAATCCTCCACTAGAATAGCACGTGTGTATGCTGACTCGCCTTAAAACCGGGCTGGACAACGTTTCGCTATGGAAAAAGGGCATGGCGGTTGTTTCGATTCCGCTGGTCGTGTTGATCATGACCCTTTTTCTTGTGGCGTGGTACGAGAAAGAATCGCGCAATGCCCAGGACCGCGTAAGTCAGTCACTGGAAATCAAGGCTGCCCTTAACCAGGTGTTCTCGCTGCTTGTAGAAAGCGAGACCGGAGTTCGCGGCTACCTGCTTTGGAACCGGGCATCTTACCTCGAACCATACAACCACGCTCGAAGCCACATAGAACCCGCAGTAGACAATTTAACCAAGTTAGTACAATCTAACGCCGCACAGACTTCCGGTGCACAAGAACTCAAACGACAGGCCAAGATCAAGATTGCCACCCTTAGCGAAATGCTGCAGTCGCCCGAAGAAGCTGCGAGCCCGAACAGTCCGATCACAATCCGCAGTCGCGATTCCATGCGAGTCAGTCGTGATATCATCGAAGAAATGCGGGAGACAGAAGAACGTCAGCTTGACCTGCGCGACCGCGAGCATAAAGCTGCTGCTGCACGCATCCATAACCTGTTTATCATTCTCTTCCTGGTGGCTCTCCTGTGCGGTATTACCGCATCGTACATTGTGTCTGCCAGCATTTTGAAGCGGGTTCATGACCTGGAGCGATATGCCCACAGCGTCTCTCGAAGCCAGGAAGCCAGATGGACGGACCAGGGCGAAGATGAAATTGGCCAGTTGGGCCGAAACATTGAACTGATGACGCAGCACCTGCTTGCTCGAAAAGAAGCCCTGAAGGCTGCCCAAAAGCAGCTGGAAAAAGCCAATGCCGACCTTGCAGCCATGCTCGAAGAAACGCGGGCGTCAAACCAGGAACTGGAATCCTTCAGCTACAGCGTCTCCCATGATCTACGCGCGCCGCTGCGGCACGTGGCTGGGTTCTCTGAACTTATGCTCCGAAACCCGGACTCGCTCGATGCAAAAAACCGCCGCTACCTGGGTATCATATCCAGCAGTATCCAGCAGATGGGAGTCCTTATTGACGAACTACTGTCGTTTAGCCGGATGGGCCGCACTGCGATAAAGTCTGACCCCGTTGACCTTACCCAGGTGGTAAATGATGTCATTACTGATCTCTCTCCAGAGCTGGAAAACAGACACATCGACTGGAAGGTCGGTACGCTGCCAGTTGTCCGTGGTGATAAGACAATGATTCAGCTTGTTTTCCAGAACCTGGTAGGCAACGCTCTCAAATACAGCCGGAGCAAAGACCCGGCAATTATTGAAATTGTATCGTCACGTCACGAAACGTTACCAATGGAAGTCATCACGATCAAGGATAACGGCGTCGGCTTCGACATGCAGTATATCGATAAGCTCTTCGGCGTTTTCCAGCGCCTGCACAGTGCAGAGGACTACGAGGGCACAGGCATTGGCCTGGCCACTGTCCGCAGAATTGTTCACCGCCACGGCGGCCAGGTTACTGCAAAAGGGAAAAGCGGCGAAGGCGCTGAGTTTACCATAACCCTACCTGCAGACAGGGAGAATGGTTAGTGACCAAAGAAACGATCAGAACCATCCTTTTGGCTGAAGACAACGAGCATGATATTGAGCTCACCCTGTCCACGCTCGAATCGTTTCCGCTGGCAAACAGGATACAGGTAGTCAGAGATGGTGCCGAGGCGCTCGACTACCTCCTCTGCCGGGGCCAGTATAAAGATCGCGACTGCGTTCCACCGGCAGTCATACTGCTCGACATCAAAATGCCAAAAGTCGATGGCCTGCAGGTATTGGAGACGATAAAATCCACACCGGAATTGAAAACGATTCCGGTGGTTATGCTTACGAGTAGCAGACAGGAACGGGATGTGGTCCGGAGCTATGCAATGGGTGTAAATGCGTACGTAGTAAAGCCAGTCGATTTCGATCAGTTTACAGAAGCCATTCGTCAGCTCGGCATCTTTTGGGCACTGATTAACGAAACACCTCCTTCAGGCTCTCCACTGAAGTCTGCGGAATAAAGCTTCGAGCATTGTTAACTGATAATTCCATGGCTGACAGACTTATTAAAATACTGCACCTCGAAGACAATGCGCTCGACGCGGAGTTAACGCAGGAAATGCTGCAGGCTTCCGGCCTGAACTGCGAAATCCAGCGGGTTTATCGTACCGAGGACTTCCGCAGCCTTCTTCAGAAATACCTGGAGCAGGAGGATTTCGACCTGATCCTGGCTGACTACAACATGCCTGGTTTTGATGGGTTTACGGCCCTGAAGATGACCCGCCAGGTGGATTCCGATGTTCCGTTCATTCTGCTTTCGGGTGCGCTTGGCGAAGAACTCGCCGTTGAATTACTGCGCACTGGCGCCACCGATTACGTACTGAAAAACAATATGCAACGCCTGCCCCTGGTAGTGCGCCGCGCCATTGACGAATGTGAAGTTCGGCGGCGCGAAAAACAGAGCCAGAGAGAACTTCGCCGGGCGCGCGATGAGGCCCAGAAGGCAAACTCGGCCAAAAGCCGGTTCCTCGGCCGCATCAGCCATGAACTTCGCACCCCGCTCAACGCAATCATCGGCTATACGCAGCTCATGCAGGCCGATCCTATGAGCGAGGAACAGCAGCATTGCACCGACCAGATTCTTAAAGCCGGCGAACACCTTCTTCATTTGATCAACGAAGTGCTGGACATCACCCGCATTGAATCAGGCGTGATACCTATCACAATCAAGCCAGCCTCCATCGCAACCATCATTCACCGGAGCGCTGATCTTGTGCGGCCAATGGCACGAGACAATAAGATTTCCATCTCCATTGATGCGGGCACTTGTGATGTCAAAGTTCTGGTAGACCAGGACAGGCTAACGCAGGTACTTCTGAATTTGATAACCAATGCTGTGAAGTATAACCGCCCCGGCGGCAGCGTGTTTGTTGAATGCCAGGATGACGGCCCCGGAATGGTAAAGGTTGGCGTGAGAGATACTGGAATTGGGATTCCTGAGGAAAAGATTGACCGCCTTTTTACACCATTCGACCGCCTGGACCTTGAGAAAGACTCATCTATCCAGGGTACCGGTCTCGGACTGACAGTATCAAAGGCCATAATGGAGGCCATGGGCGGCACTCTCGGAGTAGAGACCTATAAAGAAGGATCCATGTTCTGGATCGAAATGCCTGCTTACGAAGCTGATCAGGAGACGCCAATGCCGGGCAGCAGTCCGGCCCTGCGCGCTGTTCAAACTTTCTCAGGGCAATGCAACATACTACTTATAGAAGATCACGAGCCGACAGCAGATTTTCTCCATCGGGCCCTTACTCGCCGCGGCAAATTCTGCGTCAAGGTAGCCAGGTGCGGCCGGGAGGCTATGGACGCCGTGTCTAATACCAGATTCGACGTGGCTATTGTCGATCTCAATCTTCCCGACAAATCCGGTGAAGATCTGATGAAAGAAATGCGGCAGGTTCCAGAGCTTAGCAACATGACATTTATCGTCGTAACAGCCGACGTTAGCCCGGCCCGGGAACAGGAAGTCGTCGAATTGGGCACTTACGCCTATTTTACAAAGCCTTTAAACATCGGACTGCTGGTTGACCAGATAACGCGAGTGATGCAGGAACGGTGCGAAACAACATGAGCGCCTACGAGATAGAAGAATTCGCCTGTGCCCGGTGCGGCAACTGCTGCCGCGGCGACGGCTACGTTCGCGTGACGCCAGACGATATTAACCGCATGGCTGACGCCCTGCAAATGCCCGTTGCCCAGTTTATTGAAACCTATGCCCGCACCCCTGAAATTGCCTCCCAGGCAGCCGAAGGTGATCTCTGGCTACTGGATAAACCCGGCCCGGAGCAGGAGTGCATCATGCTGGAAGGCAACCTGTGCCGCGTCCACAAGGCCAAGCCCGTGCAGTGTGTCGGATTTCCCATGAAATGGCGCACGCCTGACATCATGGATTACTGCGAAGGTATGCGCCGCTAACGCTGTACCGGCCTGAGTAGCACCCGCGCCGGAGCCCCGTCTGCCCCCACGATTTTCATGGGCATGCACAGGATCTCGTAGTTCCCCGGCTCCAGGTCTCGCATGTCCACGTTTTCCACTATCCACACCCCTGCAGACAGCAGCAGCTTGTGCGTCTCAACCATGTCGTTATAAAAGCCCCCCACCGACATGTAGTCTACCCCCACCAGCCCCACCTTTCTATCCGCCAGGTACTGGGCGGCGTCCGCGGCAATATACACAAAATCCATTTTAAATGGCGCACCCCTGGGAATTGTGATATTCTGGGTCTGCAGCAGAATGCGCTCCCCCGGTTGGATATCATGCGCTTCGAGTTCAGCTTTCCGGATCGACACCGGATCGCTTATCCTGATCATGCGCGACCGCCCGACAAGCACGTCTACCGGCACCGTTTCCATACCGGCGCCATCAGCCAGGAAATGCACGGGCGCGTCCATGTGCGTGCCTGTGTGCACACACATGTTCATCCTGGTCACATTGCAGATGTCGCCGTTGCGCATATCCACAACTCGCTCCAACACCACCTCGGGATCTCCCGGCCAGTGCGTCATTCCCGCCTCAACAGGCAGCGTTACATCAATCCATCCGCCTTCAATTCCCGCATCCTTCACTGAAACTTTACCACCCTCTTAATACCCGCGTGTTTCTTCGTCATCGTTTCCTCCACCTGTTCAGGCCCGATTTCATCGGTAATCATGCCCTCAATTACCGACGGCCAGCGGCGCTGTAAGTCACCAAGCATCTTCACTGATGCCTCAAAGGCCATGGCTCCGGCATTAACGGTTCCGATAAACAACTGGTTTTGCAGAACCATGTCTTTCATTATGCGGTCGGCGTCACATTGTACCGGCCCTTTTCGCCCGGGTACTCCTGTAAACACATAAATGCCGTTGCGCCCGAGAAGTTTGGTCATGTCCAGGGCAAACTGAGACGCCCCGGTCGCTTCATATATGATATCAACCTGTCCGGCAATTTCCTGGAACTGGGCGGCGTCAACCGTCATGGAAGATACGTATTCTGCCCCCGCGCGTTCCATTAGCTCCGACGCGATATTGGGCTCCTCAGAACGCGAATAGACAAAGACCCTGGAACCGGAATCCAGCAATGCCAAGGCCCCCAGCATACCCACAGGCCCTGCCCCGAGTACCACTGATGTCGTACCGCTCAGGTCCCCTCGCTTTAGGTTTTCTTCGTTAATATAAGGCAACCGGCCCTGCACGTCTCGGATCTGCAGTAAAGCCTTAACGGCAATTGTGAGAGGTTCTACAAGCACTCCCAGTAAACCCAGTTCATCCGGTACGACGTGAAAGTACTGTTCCTCGTCTACAAATCGCTCACTGAGAAAGCCATGGATACCCTTGATTCCGCGTTCAGTAAACTGACCGGTAAGGCAGAAATCCGGCCGCCCCATCTTGCATGCGGGACACGCAGCAGAAGTGCAGGGCCGCCTGACGCGCGGCACCACGTATTGGCCCGCCTGGAATTTGCCAGAGCCATTGCCTGCATCAATAACCCGCCCCAGGCATTCGTGGCCTAGAATCAGGTAGTCCTCGCCCTGGGGCGCTTCGCCGTAGCCCTGCTCAATAATTTCCCGATCAGTTCCGCACAGGCCCACCCGCAGCGTCTCCACCAGCATCTGCCCCGGCTTGTTTATCGCCGGTTCCGGTGCGTCGACCACCTCTATGCTTCGGGACTTCGCTGAAACAGCCACAGCCTTCATAAGAAGCACTCCTTTACGCCCTCACTTGGCATAAACCGTACCGCACCATTAGCAACGCCGGAGGTTGCCCATGTGCGAGCGCGAAAAATACTGAGAAACATGGTTGCATCCCCATTCTCTAAACGCTGACTTGCCGGTATGTCAAAGGGATCAGCCAAACCCGAGTTCACCCGCCGCGATTTTTTGCGTACGGCCGCGGGCGCCGCAGGATTGCGCGTGCTTGGCGGTCTCTCTATTCCTGCCGGACTGACTGTACTGGGGGGCTGCACCGAAAAACGCACGCCTGAGGAGTTGGCCCGGCGACTCGTTATTGCGGTGGATGAGCGGATTCAGACACTGGATCCGGCGTACCAGAACATGGCCCTGGATTCTTTTGTCATCGCCAATATATACGACACCCTTACCTGGCACACCCGCGAACTCGAACTGATCCCCCGCCTTGGGTTGTCGTGGGAGTCGCCCGATGGCGCACTATCCTGGATCTTCAAGCTGCGGCCGGACGTAAAATTTCACGACGGCACTGTCTGCGACGCCGAAGCCGTCAAATATCACTTTGAGCGGATCAAAGATCCGAAGACACAGTCAAAACGCCGCAGCAAGTTAAACAAAATGAACGCTGTAGAGGTCATCGACCCTCTCACGGTGCGTTTTGAGATGACTGAACCCTACTCGGTCTGGCCCATAGTCATGCGCGATTCCTTTGCCGGCATCGTTAGTCCGACTGCCGTGGAGAAGTACGGCGACCAGGAATTCACCCTCCACCCTACTGGCTCGGGCCCATATATGGTTGCCCACCAGGATCCGAGAGGGCTCGTGGTGCTTCGGCGTAATCCAAACTATTGGCAGGCGGAGAAGTACGCAGTAGAAGAAGTGGAGCTGCGAACGGTGCTGGAACCCACGACACGCCTGATCCTGCTGGAGCAGGGAGCCATTGATCTTTGTTCCATTACGTTTGCCCATACGGAAGTTGCGGAGAAAACGGGCAAGGTCGAAATCCTAAACTCGCCGATGCTCCAGGTCCGCTACGTCGGATTTAACAATATGAAGCCGCCCTTTAACGACCTGCGGGTCCGCCAGGCGGCGAACCTGGCTATTAACCGGGACGAGCTGGTGAAGTATGCATTTCGCGGAAATGCCGACCCTCTGCTGGGCCCATTGCCTACCGTGTTGCCCGCATTCAACAAGGACATGCCTACCTATAATTATGACCCCGACAAAGCCAAGGCTCTTCTGAAGGAAGCTGGCTACGAGAAGGGCATGGACGTAGTGCTGTGGAGCAAGGACGACGTTACCGACACGAACCTGGGTGTCGTAGTGGCAGATCAGCTCCGCCACATCGGCATCAGGGTGGAAATTGTCCGCTTCGATCGGAATGTGTATTGGGACAAGTTTGACCCCTACCAGACACTCGACCTTAACTGGTACCCGACCAAGCCGGGTGTGTTTGATCTCTACGCAGCCGGCTGGGTGGGCGGCGAGCACCCCAACGGGTACCTCGATCCCCTGTTTCGCAGTACCAGCACAAGCAACAGCAGTTTCTATAAGAACGAAGAAGTCGACCGGGTGCTGGCGCAGATTCAGACCGTCGTCGATGAAAACGACCGGACTGTGCTTTACAAAAAGCTGCAGGAGATTATCGTGGCAGATGCGCCATGGATATTTGCCTACAGCAGCCGGGTGCTATGGGGCGTAAACCCGCGTGTAAAAAATCTGCAAATCCATCCGGCGGGCGAGTATGAATTTCATGGCGTACAGCTGGCGGGAGGCGGGGGCCGTGCGTAAAGTTATTGTGCCGCCACAGGAGGCCCCATGCAGCTGCTGATCAAGCGCCTCCTCCTTATGATTCCCACTTTGCTGGGGGTCTCAATTCTCGTCTTCCTGCTGCTTGCCATCAGCGGCGACCCGGTGCGGAACCTTCTGCCTCCTGATGCCACTGCGGCTGATATCCAGGCAATGCGCAAGCAATTGAATCTGGATAAACCTATCCCTGTGCGCTACCTGCTCTGGCTAAAGGGGGCTGTACAGGGCGACCTGGGACGCAGCTATACAGGTTCACACCCGCCGGTAGCACCGGAACTCCTGCGCCGCCTGCCTGCCACGCTGGAATTGGCGGTTACCACAATGTTTTTCGCCACGCTGGTTGCCGTGTTTGTTGCAGTGCTGAGCGTTCGAAATCCGGGGGGCATGTTCGACCAGAGCGCCAGAACCGTAATTTTTGTCTTCCTGGCGATGCCGGGCTTCTGGCTGGGCATTGAGCTTATTATCATCTTCAGCCGTAAACTGGGATGGTTTCCGCCGGCCGGTCGCGGGGAAGGGTCATTGTTGTTCAATCTGCCAGATCACATCTCCCACCTGTTTCTTCCGGCTTTTACACTTGGTGTCGGTACGGCTGCCTCCCTTTGCCGCGTGCTCCGCGCCAGCCTGCTGGAGATATTGCATTCGGATTTTATCCG
>JAKFFN010000368.1:0-12347 GCA_036675025.1 Candidatus Sumerlaeales bacterium
CGGGAACGCATGGGCGGACGTCGCGGACCGGATGCCGACGGCCAAACCACCAGCGCCAGGCGTGGCGAAGATAGTGCCAAACGCGGCAAAGATGGTGACCGTAAAAAAGAAGGCCGCAAGGGCAAACGCGGTGACCGCGAGGGCCGCCGCGGGGACAAAGCACCCGCTGACACCGATGCTTCTACTACCGGATCAGCGGCAGCAAACCCCTTTGCCGACCAGTAATTCACCCAATTTTCACTCCCGCCAGCCATGCTGGCGGGATTTTTTTTGTTATAGAGTTTTCACAATGACACCCGCAAACATACGCTCAAGTTCAAAGGTGAGATCGTCGCAGATTTCCTAATGAGCATAATAGCTAAAGCTGACAAAAAACCAAATTGCCGCGCATTATGCACGGCAATTTTTTTGTCTCGAATTACCCAAAACGTGGTTGACGCGTGTCTATTTTGTGTTATACACGTATCTAAGATTCCAACGAAGTGGAGGTCCTCAAGGGCTCGCGCAAAATGTAGTCTATATTATCAACAAACTGTAGCCGGTGCTTTTGCTGCAACAGGGCAAAACGCCATCTGGGTTAGTCCCCCATTCGTTACAGATTGAAATGCTGCCTGGCTGGACATCCACCAATCCCAAAAAGAGAGGTGGACTAACATGCAACACAGAGCGTTTACGCTTATCGAACTTCTTATCGTGGTCGCCATTATCGCTATCCTGGCGGCCATCGCCGTGCCGAACTTTCTTGAGGCACAGACCCGCGCAAAGGTGAGTCGCGCTAAAGCAGACATGCAGGCTATGGGCACTGCGATCGAAACTTACCGACTCGACAACAACTCCTATCCTTATCAGAACCCTCAATCCCGCGTATTGCGTGTGCTCGGCATGAAGGCGCTAGAGGTCATCACTACACCAATCGCGTACATGACTAGCGTGTCTTTTCAGGACCCGTTTATTGGGAAAGGCACTTACTCCTCACCGAGTATGGATCGCTATGCGGATTATACGCCGGAACAGGTGTTACAGCCACGGCTTTACTGGTATATGGCGCGCAACAACACCTTGCAGGGTGATTCCTGGCACCGCAAAAGAGACCCTCGTCCCCAGTGGTGGATTCTTGAATCCCACGGACCGCAAGGAATCGGCACGGCTACCCGCACCGGGTTGAATTCTATACGAAATGAAGCGAATCCCAAGCACCAGGCCAAAGCTCTTAAGTTACTGTATGATGCGACAAACGGTACCGTAAGCCGCGGCAATATCTGGCGCGTAGGCGGTGCACCGGCAGGGTCCGGTAAGCTCTTCTATAAATACGTAATGGCGCATAACGGCTGACAGTTTCTCGTGGCCGCGCCACATCGGCCGCATTGATATAAGAAGGGGCCGCACAAATGTGCAGCCCCTTCTTTTTTGATAAATCCTTCAATCTATGATCAGCTGTTACCGGCGGTTACCCCGGCGCCCTGGCGTTCTGCCCTGCGCGCTTTTGCTGCCCCGATGAAATCCCTGAACAGCGGATGCGGCGACAGCGGCTTGCTCTTGAATTCCGGGTGACTCTGCACGCCCACGTACCACGGGTGATCTTTCAGTTCGATCATCTCCACCAGGTTCGTGGCTTCATTCACGCCGCTGATCACCAGCCCGCGCTCCGCCAGCGCATCGATGTATTTGTTGTTTACCTCGTAGCGGTGGCGATGACGTTCCGTCACCTTCTGGCTGCCGTAAATCTGCTCAGCCAGGGTGCCGGGCCTGATAGCGCACTCATAGCTGCCCAGCCTCATTGTGCCGCCGATGGCCTGGATCGATTTCTGTTCCGCCATCAGGTCAATCACCGGGAACGGCGTATCCTGTTCCATCTCGGTCGAGTGCGCGTCTTCCATTCCGCATTCGTGGCGTGCAAATTCGATCACGGCCACCTGCATGCCCAGGCAGATCCCGAAATACGGGATCTTGTTACGCCGGGCAATCCCCGCGGCCTCGATCTTACCTTCGATACCCCGCGCGCCAAATCCGCCCGGAATCAGGATGCCATCCATACCGCTGAGTTCAAGGTCGAGCGCGCTGCTCTCCAGGTCTTCAGCTTCAATGCGGTGGATCTTCACCTGCACGTCATTGGCATAACCCGCATGGCGCAGCGCTTCGTACACGCTCTTGTACGCATCCTGCAAGTTAATGTATTTTCCCACAAAGGCGATGTCCACGTAGTCCTCGCGGCTGCGGTCCACCTTCTCTGCCAGCTCCTGCCAGCCAGACAAGTCGGCCACGGGCCGCGGCGGATCCAGGTGCAGCTTATCCAGCAGCACCTTGTCCAGGTTCTGGCGGTGATAAACCAGCGGCATCTTGTAGATCTCATCAACATCGTAAGCCTGGATGACTGACTCCGGCAGCACATTGCAGAACATGGCGATCTTGCGGCTGATTTCCTCGTCGAACGGCTGCTCTGTGCGACAGATCAGAATGTCGGGCTGAATGCCGATCTCCCGCATTTCCTTAACGCTGTGCTGGGTGGGCTTGGTCTTCAGTTCGCCCGCCGCACGGATGTACGGCACCAGCGTAAGGTGCACATAAAGCACGTTCTCGCGGCCTACATCATACGGTACCTGGCGAATAGCCTCTAGGAATGGCATCGCCTCGATGTCGCCCACCGTGCCGCCAATTTCTGTAATGACTACATCATAGCCCTGGCTGCCCAGCTTGTAGACCCTGTTCTTAATTTCGTCGGTAATGTGCGGCACAACCTGGACCGTTTTACCCAGGTACTCGCCCCGCCGTTCTTTCTCGATGACGTTATAATAGACCTGTCCCGTCGTCACGTTGTTAAGGCGGGTTACTGTCGACTGAAGAAACCGCTCGTAGTGGCCGAGGTCCAGGTCCGTTTCCGCGCCGTCATCGGTTACGTAAACTTCGCCATGCTGATACGGGCTCATGGTACCCGGATCCACGTTAATATAAGGATCAAATTTCTGAATGGTGACTTTCAGGCCGTGAGCCTCTAGCAGACAGCCTATGGTGGCAGAAGCCACGCCCTTGCCCAGGGAAGAAACAACGCCTCCGGTTACGAAAATATACCGGGTTTTATGACTCGAATCACTGCGTAACATGGCATCCTATACCCCGTTTTGCGCGGATCATTGAAAAAGAAGGAATCCTGCCGGAAAAAGGCAAAGGTTTTCCAACTACATAGCCGTATTAATGATGCGTTGCCGGGCCTCGCAGAAGCAAGAAAAGGCCTTTCGTCAAGGAATAGATAACAGCTATAGGCCCTATAATCCGGCAGGACGTCAAACACCAGCAGTATGCTGCTTGTGCGGGGCGAATCGGAAGCTTCAGTAAACTACGGTTACACCTGCTAAACCTATGGAAAAATCCGTTCGATACAGGCAAGTTCGCGAACTCCCGCCAGAGCCACCTTCGGCTTCGGCGGTAGAGATGCCTCTTATGGCACTGGTCGTTGGCGTGATGTCTGCCGTAGCTGCTGAAGCCGCAAAGTCGGCCAACTCCGAACAGGAGAAAGAACGGCTTGCGGAAATGGCCGCCATGCTTCCGCCGCCGTGCCCCGAGGTAGAACCCCACCAGGTGCTCCGCATCCAGCTGGCCGCACTTAAGGTTAATGATCTGCCCGTAAAAAATCACGGCGTCGCCATCGCTCACCTTTTCTGTACGCCGGAAAGCCGCGAGATTCTCGGTCCGCCCGAGCTGTTCGCGAACCTGTTTAAAGACCCCATGTACGCCCCGCTCCTCAACTTTGACGAAGTTGAATTTGAGCCGATCACCATCAAGAACGACCGCGCCACCCAGCGCTTCAGTGTCACCGATCTGCTCGGCGAGAGAGCCTATTACGTAGCTCATCTGCTCATCCAGAAAACCGGCGACGAAGCCGGCTGCTGGCTAACCGACTCCATCCTCCGCGTCGCATGCCAGAAAGTGCAATAGTAGCTCACATTTACTAACGCTTAATACAAGGTCCAGTCTTCCACTGCAGATTCTCCCCATTGCATAATAGAGAAAGAGATCTCATCGTTCCAAGGCCACTGTGCACTTGTTCTTTTACCGCCAATAATACCCCACTTCCCATTACCCAGATAATGGCATTGGAGGTGACCCTGTAGTTTGGCATTAGTTGGTATGTTTGCATGATCTGTCCAAGTTTGCCCATTATCTTCGGACCAGATATAATTGACAGAGTTAATTACTGCAATCCACTGGCCATTGCCATTTCCGGCGATCGATATATCCGAATTAGATGGTGAGACGTTACGCATATGCAATTGAGGAGCAGACCACGTTGCACCAGCGTCGTTTGATACTTGTACAAGCAGACGTCCTAAAAACTGCGTGTGAGTCGTAGCACCGCCGCCATAATACATTAACAGCCAGGTACCGTTTCTGTCCGTTGCTACAGATGGTCGCCTGCTTACTAGCCCCGTGTAGGGTGCCACGTTTACAGATTCTACTTCACTCCATGACGTGCCGCCGTTAGTTGAACGTGATTGGACTATAGGATAGTATAAAGAATTTCCTGCATTTCTCGAACTTCCGACTGCGACGACATTGGTGCCGTCTGTTGCCATGGGAGAATCAAATGTTATAAAGTCCGTGCTGGATGCAGGAATATCCAGGGCATGGGTTTCACTCCAGGTGTTTTGTCCTAATCCGGTAGTTGTCAAATATCTGTTATAAGGCTTGGTGGGTATATCCTGTCTCGCAGCTCCCCAACTCAATATTTGGTGGGAATCGCTTGCAGTGAGTCTTGGGAAAATGTAACCTTGGTCCAGATCCAGAAAACTTTGGGTCCGGGTGCTGGTGGAAAAAGTATCCCCTCCGTCCAGCGTTGTAGCTGTATGTAACCGATGGCCGGAAAACACATCGCCACTTGTCCAGGCGAAGTAAAACTCACCGGTAATTTTGCCGGCAGCTGCAGAGACTTCAGAACAAAGATACTGTGGATTACTCATGCGTGTGGGTGCAGACCAGCTTGTGCCGTAATCGTTTGAAAACGCCACGTAGACTTCACTCGATCGGCTCAAGGGCAACACCCTGTTCGAATAATGAGCCTGTCCATACGACTCGCCGGAAGTACGTGTCCATATTGCTGCCAGGTTACCCGATGGCCCCACCGCCAGGCTGGAAGCGCCCAATCTTGTCGTAGTCACGTTATCCACGAAAACGGGCGTTGCCGCTTCCCAATCGGTCTGGGCGAATACACCAAAGCACAGTCCGATCAACACAAGGCAAAATCCTATTCTAAGCATACTACGGTGTCCCCTGCAAAATAATGTTTGTGCATTGACCTAAAGTTTAGAACTCTATAGCAAGTCACAAATATACATTGGGGGGATTCAAATGAACAACTCTGGCAAGCTGCGGCCAGTACACATTCTGGTTGGTGCAGTAATCGGGGTAGCTGCTGTGCCGGTGCTTGCCCAGATCGGGCAGATTGCTGATCGCTTCACTCCAATTTTATCAGCCCTTGAAACATATGCCGTCGACAATAACGGGAAGTTCCCCCCTGACAAAAATGCAATCGACACCACAAAAGAGCATTATCTTCCAGACATTTTAACGACTCCGATCGCCTATATGGAACCGGCTCAAATGGAAGATCCCTTTGCCGACCCTAATTCCCCTTATTCCAGATACCGGTTCCTGAATACTTACGATTCGTATTTTGGAACTACGGAATACCCGACACAATACGACCGACATGGAGACTGGGCAGTTTGGTCCGGGGGCCCATCTCGTAATTCAGACGCATTATTAAGTCCCTTCGGTATCGCTGTGTACGATCCGACTAACGGAACTTTGAGCAATGGCGTAATAATCAGAAACCAGCGTATGCTTAAAGAAACTGGCGCCGAACCACGAAACCAATGACGGCTGGCTCATTTCAGCCACGCCTGGGTTATAATAGCCAGTATTCTAGAGTTATGAGTCAAATTTCAAGTCGCAAACCACTACAGCTAGATGACTTATCAGCAATAGCCGGAAAAGGCACAGGGTCTGCTCCCTGCAACTCCCATCATTGTTTTTGATTGGAGACACCGCCTGATGGCTCGTTATCGTGGACCTGTCTGCCGGCTGCAGCGCCGCAGTGGCAGAAACCTGTTTTTAAAATCTGCCGGAAGTAAAGCCAACGCCCGCATGAGCAGCGGCGCCCTGGTGCCTCCAGGCCAACACGGTGCTGCCTTATCCCGCAAGCAAAGCACCTATGGGCAACAGTTGCGTGAAAAGCAGGCCCTCAAGTGGATGTACGGCGTTCTCGAGCGCCAATTCCTCCGCTATATCGGCGAGGCGAAACGCAAAAAAGGCGTGGCCGGCACGCTCCTCCTGCAGATACTGGAATCGCGCCTCGATAACTTCGTCTACCGGTC
This sequence comes from Candidatus Sumerlaeales bacterium, assembly GCA_036675025.1. Lineage (GTDB taxonomy): Bacteria > Sumerlaeota > Sumerlaeia > Sumerlaeales > Sumerlaeaceae > JAKFFN01. Next base: position 6,369 of record JAKFFN010000368.1, read on the forward strand.
CGGCTTCGCCACCACCCGCGCCCAGGCCCGACAGCTGGTGCGCCACGGCCACTTTCTCCTTAACGATAAATCCATCAACATCCCGAGCGCCCGCCTGAAACCCGGCGACGTCATCCGGCCTACGGAAAAAGGCGCCAATCTTCTCATTATCCGTGAGGCTCTGGAGTCGGTAAAAGACGCGCCACGCAAGCCGTGGGTGGATTTTAACCCTGAGGCGGCCACCGCAAAGCTACTCGCCCTGCCATCCCGCGAAGATCTGGATGATGTTCCCATCGAAGAGCAGCTGATCATCGAATTCTACTCCAGGTAAAGTGAGGGCCGGACCAATGATTAAATGCCTCAGAGCCCTCCCGCAGGCCATGGCCGCGGAACATGGCGCTCACGATGATCTCTTTCTGGCTGCCCCGGGTGAACTCCTCTCGATACCCGTGCACGCCTGCCGCGAAAAGAACAACCCCCGGTGTCAGTGTCGCCGTGTGTTCGTGGGCATCAACACGGGAAACCCGACTACCCTGGCCAGGGTCAGCGTCTGTTCAGCAGACGAAATCAACAGCGCATGCGACAACAGCACAGACATCGTCAGGACCTTTGAAGAGGACGCCCCGGAAGACGGAATCCTTCTGCATGATCCGAACGGTGTTGCCTACGCCATCCGCAATTTTGAAACTGGATCGATAATCCGGGTGGATCGCACCAATGAAACAGTAGTCCTCCAGGATACGTGGCAACAGGCTGTCCAGTCGGAAAGGCAAACCCGGGTCTGACGGCCAACTTTGCGCCAGTGCCGCACCGCCGTGGTACATAAATGTCACACTTACGCGCGCAGTGCCACAGTAGCATTTCATCCATACTACTGAAAATTCTGTACTTACCCAATAGTTGTAGTGCGGGCACCCGCCATGCGTATGTTAACCCCGGAAGGCGTCCATAGTTTGAACGCTTCCCCAGAGGCAGGAAAACCTAATGAAGAAAAAGATAACGATATCCCAGACTCTCACCGCGGCGATCGAGGCGCTTCCCGCCCTCGATATCCCGGCAAAGGGGCGCATTGCCCACCACATCCGCACGGGGCGCATTCCACAGGCCCTGGCCCTGTGCGCCGCTGGCCAGTTGTTTATCTGGAAACATATCTGGGCAGGCGCCCGCCCGTTTCTTCTGGACCAGCTCAGCCTGCTGAAGCAGATTGAAACACTGCTGCGCACGGAAGCCGACGCCCCCCAGGTCGGCTGAATACCACCGTATTTTTGTGGCCGGGTGGATTACTCCCTGCCCGGCACCGGAGTTCTTTCGTCAAACGGCCGCTGCAGCAGTTCCATCATCTCCCCGTGTAACACCGTTTGCCTTTCTGCGTAGAGATCTTTTTTACGGGTCTTTTTTTCCAGTTTCGGCGTCATCTTTACCAGGGCCGACATCCGGTAAAACACCTCGTAAAACCGGCAGAAACGCCAGGTTTCCTCCGCCTGTTCTGGCGGCAGGTTTTTGAAGTAAGCGCGGTTGAATTCATCTACAGCGCCCTTCTTTCCGCGAAACTGTCGGTAGTAACACCGCACCACTTCCCGCGCCGGCACATCCCATTGCAGGCGGTTCAGGTCGACCATGTAATACTGCCCGTCCGGCGTAAACAGTCCGTTCGCCGGCAAGATGTCATTATGGGTCAGCGAGTAATCCTGCCGCGCTTCAAACTCCGGCTGCCACCGCGCAACCCATTCCCGGATCAGCTCTGCCTCTTTGTCACTCACTACGCCAGTTCGCTTGAGAATTTCGACGTCGCGCTTCACTCGCTTTGTCAGGGCCAGGAAAAACGGCTGCGGCCTTTCTGCCGACACCCGCCCCCATGCCTGGCTTTTTACCAAATGAAGCCGGCCCACCTGCTCGGCCATGGCATCGATCTGCTGCGGCGTCAGTAGATCGCCATGCAGGATTTCACCGTCAATAAACTCATCCACCGAAAACAGAGCCCGGTGGCGCTTGTCATCCAGCGAATCGAAAAGTATCCTGGGAACGTTTACGCCATGCCTGGTTAGAAGTTTGGTGGCATCTACATGGGCCCTGGCGCGCTCATAGTCTACGGGAGCATAGACTCTGAGAATGGCTTTTTTGTCCCCAGATGAGAGGATTAGCACGAAGGTCGTAGAGCCGAAGCGCGGAAGCTCCATTGTGATAGGGGTGCCGGGCTCGAGGCCCAGTATCTGCGGCACCTCGTCTTTCACAAAATCTTTTGTCTCCTGCAATATGTCGAACATGTCGCGGCTGCCGCGCAGGAACGACATGTCTTTCCAATACCGGAGATTATTGGCTACGCTGGCCGGCCAGCTGCTGCCATAATGCCAGACAGGTTTCAGCCGCTGCGCAAGCCGCGCCAGCCCCGTAGGTTTTGAGGGAGAACGGTCCTCTTGAGCACTCATAGTAATGTATTGAAGCGACCGGTTTGGAAGGGGGCAAACGAATTCTGCGGGTAAATTGCAGCTTTAGTGTTTGGCATCCTGTTTCAGTTCCGCCAGCACGGAGAGCGCCTGCAGCGGAGTGAGCGTGTTGATCTCCAGCCCGCGCAGCTTCTCCAGAACGGGGTGATCCTGCAGATCGAAAAACGTCAACTGCACGGTCTTCTCTTCCAGGTGCACAGGCGCGTCTTTTTTGTCTGTCCCGGCCCCCGTCTGCACATGGATCGCATTGCCCTTTTCGAGGTCCGCCAGTATGCGCCGCGCCCGCTGCACTGCCATCCGCGGCAACCCTGCCACCTGGGCAGCATAGATGCCATAGCTGTGGTCTGTGTGCCCGCGAAGAATCCGGTAGAGGAACGCCACCCGCTCTTCTTCCTCATGCACCGCCACGTTATAATTGCGCACCCGCGTCAGCGGACCTTCCAGGCCGGCAAGCTCATGATAGTGAGTGGCAAACAACGTCTTAGGCCGACGGCCGGGCGTATTATGCAGATACTCAACTACGGACCACGCGATGGACAGCCCATCGTAGGTCGATGTGCCGCGGCCGATCTCGTCCAGGATAACCAGGCTGTTGTCGGTGGCGTTGTTCAGAATGTTCGCCGTCTCGCTCATCTCCACCAGGAATGTCGATTGCCCTTTGGCGATCTGGTCCATGGCGCCCACGCGGGTGAAGATGCGGTCAACAGGGCAGATACGGGCCTCTGTCGCCGGCACGAAGCTGCCCATGTGCGCCATCAGCGTTATCAGCGCCACCTGGCGGATGTACGTGCTCTTACCGGCCATGTTGGGACCGGTGATGATCAGCACCTGTTCCTTCTCGTTATCCAGCCGTGTGTCATTGGGCACAAACGGCGTCTCTGTACGCAGGGTCTCCAGAACCGGGTGGCGGCCGTCGCGAATTACGATTTCTGTAGCTGAAGCTTCGGCATCCGTCTGCTCGGCCCCGACCGTCGGCCGCACATATCTGCGCGCGCATGCCGTAAGCGCCAGCGAGTAGACGGCATCAAGCCGGGCAATGGCCTGCGCACTCTGCTGAATCTCCCGCGCCACTTCGCACACCGCCGACCGCAGCTCTTCAAACAGCTGGTACTCAAGCTCGTTGGCCCGCTCGTCGGCGTTGAGGATGACCTCTTCCTTCTCCTTAAGCTCCGGCGTCACGTAGCGCTCGCCGTTGGACAGAGTCTGCTTGCGGATCCATTCCGGCGGCACCTTGCCCGCGTGGCTGTTGCTCACCTCCAGGTAATATCCAAACACACGGTTAAAGCCGACTTTCAGGTTCGGAATGCCGGCGCGCTCCGCCTCGCGCTGGCGCAAAGCCGCAATCCACGTCTTGCTGTCGCCGGCAAGGGATCGCAGTTCATCCAGGTCTGCGTTATAACCCTCTTTGAACATCCCCCCGTCTCGCACCGACAATGGCGGCTGGTCCACGATCGCCGCATCAAGTCTCGCCGCCAGAGCCGGCTGGGCACTCATCCGGGCCGCCAGAACACTGAGAAGATTTTTCTCATTTCCTGATTGCTTTTGTCCGTGGCCATCCTGCAGGTCTGGGCGGTTAGCGTCATCAAGTTTAAAGGATTCACTATGGAAGTGCTCAAGTTCATCCTTGGGATTCTGATTATCGGCGGCCTCATGTGGCTGGCCATGCGCAGCGCCAGGAAGCACGGGGACCACACCAGCGACAGCAGCTGGGGCAGCGGTTCCGACCACGACTCGGGCGACTTCGGCGGCGGCGGAGATTAACTGCTGTATGGGCGCGATGCGCTGAAGGCTGTTTCGCAGTGACAGCAAATCGCGCCCATTGGCCGATCCGCAGGCGCACCGGCTTACGATGCGCTCCATGTCGGCAATGCCCTTTAACATTTCGCCAAGCTTTTCCCGGGCGGCGTGATCGCGCGTCAGCGTTTCCACGGCATCCAGGCGCTGGTTAATGCGCGCTGCATCGCGCAGCGGCTGAAGAATCCAGCTGCGAAGCGCGCGCCCGCCCATGGCCGTTGCGGTACGATCCAGCACCTCAAACAGCGTATGGCGCCGCGTTGCGTCCGTAAGGTTGCTCACCAGCTCCAGGCTGCGCTGGGTCGTGCCGTCGAGCACCATGTACTCGCCCGGGTGATGGACCCGCAGTTCGTTCAGGTGCACAAGCTGGCCGCGCTGCGTTTCTCGAAGATACTGCAGGATTGCCCCGGCCGCACGAATGGCCAGCGGGCTGTCTTCCACACCAAACCCATGGAGGTCGCGGGTTCCAAACTGATCGAGCAGCGCCTGGCGCGCCGCGTAGTGGGTTGTTCCCGCCGGATCAACCGTCGCCAGCGGTGTCGCCTGGCTGCGGAGTTCCTGCGGGTCGCCGGGAGCAAAATCCAGAGACAACGCCTGCAGCAGATCGCTCTGCTGAAACCAGTGGCGCTGATCTGATGGCACCACCACTTCGCTAGGGGCAAGCCGGATCAATTCTGTAATACAGGCAGCGCACCCGCCGGCGCCTGCAAACTGGCAAACCAGGAATTCTCCGGTGCTGAAATCTAGCGCCGCCAGCCCGACGCTCATATCTTCGGCATCCGGATCGAGTTTATCAAGCACCAGCGCAACCAGGTAATTGTTAGACTTGTCGGTCAGAAGGGTTTCTTCCAGCACTGTGCCCGGCGTAACCACCCGAACAACTTCGCGGCGCACCACGCCCTTGGCCGTTTTCGGATTCTCCACCTGCTCGCACATGGCCACGCGGAAGCCAGCGCGGATCATTCGGGCGAGGTATCCATCAACGCTGTGATACGGAACCCCGGCAAGCGGCACCGGCTGACCTTCGGTGTCGGTCCCGCGGCTGGTCAGGGTAATCCCCAACACCTCGGCGCAGGTACGAGCATCTTCGAAAAACATCTCGTAGAAGTCGCCACAGCGGAAAAACAGCACATGATCCGGGTGTTCGCTCTTAATCTGCTGGTACTGCTTCAGCAGCGGCGTAAGTTCACCGCCACCGCCTCCGGATTTTCCCTTACCCGCCGTTTTTTGCTGCTCTTTAATCATTGGAGGTTATTGGTTACGGCCCGCAGATGGGTTATTCAAAGGGAAAGATGCCGGAAGTACGGACATTTGCTCAATGGGCCGCGGGCAAAAAAACTTTACCCCCATTCCTGCCGGTTTCCCCAAATTAGCCATAGGAAACCCAAGCGGCACTAAATGATGATAATTCCCTGCCTGGTTGGTATAGTAGTCCCATGAAAATCTTCCGCGCACTTACCCTGCTGCTAACCCTGACGGTGGGCCTGACCTCCCACGCTGCGCCCCTTATCGGCATCAACACTGATGCCAGCGGCGACAACCCTGAAGATGCCCGCCTTTCGGTATCTTCAAACTACGTGGATGCCGTTACCAGCGCGGGTGGGATCCCGATTCTTCTTCCGCCCGGACTCGACGCCGCCGGCATTCCAAAGTATGTAGAACTGTGCGACGGCTTTGTCATGACCGGCGGCCGCGATATCGATCCCGCCCGCTATGGCGACCCCATGAGCACCCATACTAACCTTGTTAATCCGCGGCGAGA
>JAKFFN010000219.1:0-53928 GCA_036675025.1 Candidatus Sumerlaeales bacterium
GCGAGTTTTTGCTCTTCGAGTGAAAGAAGTCCAGGGTGACTTCGAATTCTTCTTCGAGATTAACCAGGGGAATATCTGCGGGGGCGTCGATGGCGAGAGTGCCGTGGGGGTCGACGTGAATGATTTTGGCAGGGATTGCCGAAATGCGCTCTATAAGGAATGGCAGCGTCATAAGGCCGGGTTTGACCAGCCGTGTATACATTAAGGGGAAGACTGTTTCGAGGCCGACCATACCAAAGGGGCATTCATTGATAGGAAGGTCCTTCTCAATGGCTGTATGGGGCGCGTGGTCAGTGGCTATGCAGTCGATGGTTCCATCGAGCAGTGCCTCCAGCAGGGCTACGCGGTCTTCTTCGCTGCCCATGGGCGGGTTCACCTTGGCTCGGGTATCGAAGTTGGCCACGGATTCGTCGGTGAGAGTGAGGTGGTGCGGGGTTACCTCGGCGGTTACCCTAATACCGCGAGCCTTGCCATGGCGGATGTGTTCGATGCTTTCCTTTTTGCTGACGTGCATAATATGGATGTGACCGCCGGTGAAAGCCGCCAGTTCCACGTCGCGGGCGACCTGCACGCTCTCTGCAATGGCGGGAATGCCTTTCAGGCCGAGACGGGCGCTGACATCGCCTTCGTGGATGCAGCCGCCGTGAGCCATGTGGCTGTCTTCGCAGTGATCAAGAACCGGCACATTGAACATGGCGGAGTACTCGAGGGCGCGCCGCATAATTTCATTGTTCATGACGGGGCGGCCGTCATCAGTGAAGCCTTTTGCGCCATTATGAACGAGATCACCGAACTCGACAATCTGCTCCCCTTCCTGGCCTTTGGTTACGGATGCATAGGGGAAAACGCGGACTACGCCTTCGCTTTCGGCGCGGGCGAGGACAAACTTGAGGCCAACCTGGGAATCGATAACAGGCTGGGTATTGGGGATGGGACAGACGGCCGTCCACCCACCCGCGGCAGCAGCGCGGGTGCCGGTGGCGATGGTTTCTTTGTCTTCGCGGCCGGGCTCGCGCAGGTGAGTGTGGATGTCCACAAATCCCGGGAACAGGTGCAGACCAGCGGCATCAATGACCTCGGCATTATCTGGAGCGGACAAGTTTTTGCCAATTTCAGCAATTTTGCCGTCCTTTATTAAAAGAGAAAACTTTCCGTCGAGCTGCTGGCTCGGATCGATAACGTGGGCGTTCTTAATATATAATGTCGTCATGGCTGCCTGAATGGATTATGATGTGCGGTTGGGCGCAAGGGATTATTTAATTGGGCCGAAAAATGTTCGGGCGGGAAATGGATTGAGTTGCGGGTTCTAAAAGCGTTTTTGTTTTTGACGGGTTTAACCGTTGATTTTAAATACCTTAGCCATACCTTTCGCAAAAAGAATAAACGGGTGTTTTTGACGGGTTTACGAATTGATTTTGTTAGGCTTACAGAACGCTTAAATAAACATCCGGAAAAAAATTGTTGGAACAGCTTTGGTTTTATTACAGCCGGGGTAAAACTGACACAGTGAGACGCGCCGACGGTTTCTGGGAATTCCGACATTTTACTTCTCCTATATCTATATAATGGTACCTGGATGTAACATTGAAGAATACGGTTGGGAATTCCCGCATGACCCCTTATGGTTCTCTATGGGTACATAAACTGGAACGTCGGTTAAGGAGCATGGGCATTATCGGCGTGGTTAAATTTTTAAGTACGTGCCCGAATACGGCAAAGCAGGCAACGGTAGATATCGAGGCTCTGGGGGTACGCCCTCGTGGGCTGAGCCTGTATTAAATTAGAGTTTCTGAAGGATTTGCGAACATGTACGCGGTCATCAAGACAGCCGGTAAACAGTTTAAAGTCAGCGAAGGCCAGATCTTGCGCCTCCCCACCCTTCAGGGTGAAGTTGGCAGCAATGTAGAATTTGGTGAAGTTCTTCACCTGGGCGGCGACAACCCTGTTGCTGGCTCTCCCAGAGTAGATAAGGCCAGCGTATCTGCCAAGGTTATCCGCCATGGCCGTGAACGCAAGATCATCGTCTACAAGTTTAAGCGCCGCCAGGGTTATGAAAAGACCCGTGGACATCGCCAGGGCTTCACTGAAGTCCGCATTGAAAGCATTTCGCAGGGCAAATAAGTTTTAAGATTTAAGACGGAGTAGCATAAAATGGCACACAAAAAAGGTGTAGGTAGTTCCAGGAACGGCCGCGACAGTAATTCTCAGCGGCTCGGCGCCAAGGCTTTTGGCGGCCAGGTTGTAACCGGCGGCAGCATCCTGATGCGTCAGCGCGGCACGCGCTTTCACCCGGGCACAAACGTTGGCCGTGGCAAGGACGATACCCTGTTTGCAAAGATTGCGGGCAAGGTTGAGTATGCTCAGTCCCGTGGCCGTCGTTTCATCCACATTCACCCGGTAGCCGAAGAAGCTTAAAGTTCAGCATCGAAAACGGTAGATTTAGCCGGAAGCCCTGACGGGCTTCCGGCTTTTCTGTTTTCATAAGTGGGAATGGTGGCCCGATATGATGTTGTTACGGGCTTCACTATGCACTTGCGAAATCGTACAGGTGCTTTTGTATTGAAGGTCTATGGATTCATCTGAAAATGGCCCGCCGGGGTTTGACTATGTTCGCGAGGAAACGCGGCAGCTTACTGTACTGTGGGGTTTGTGCTGCTTCAGTCCGCTGATTTATCTTTCGGTTGCGTGGCTGGTCCAGCGGGGCTTGGATTTCGAAGGGTTCTACAAGGTTTCGGCGGAAACGTGGCGGGTGCTACTTATCTCACTGGCCGTCTTTGCAGTGCTGCTCCAGATTGGTCACTTTATTATCCGGCTAAGGGTTCGCGAGAAACTGGAGCAGAACATGGCGGATCCGAAGACGTTTATGTCTACCCTGTCCTGGCGCACTTACAGCCTGATCTTTATGAGCGAGTTGCCGGTTTTCCTGGGGTTTGTTTTGTGGTGCGTGCAGGGAAGCCTGACGCCGATTTTCGGGTTTGGGATTGCTTCGATGCTGCTTTACGCGCAGTCTCACCCCAGGTCGGCGAATCCCGCTTATGAGAAGCTGGATGACGCCTGAGTCGGGACTGGCGGAGTGGCGGAAATGCCGCCGCCTTTGCGTTGGAGAAGCCCTGCGTTACATTGATGCGTCATTTTCATATTGCGCTCTTTTAATCTGCCGCCCAATGATTCCTTGAAACTGGAGGAGTTACTCGCGTATCTTGTTCTGGCTGGCATGGAATACTGACGACTCGCATGCATCAAATGAGGAACTGCACATTCTCGGGCTTGTGCAGGCTGCCCGGAATGGGCAGTCTGACGCTTTTGACGAAATCGTGTTCCGGTACCGTGACCAGGTGTATGCCGCAGCGTGGCAGCTTACTCGTAATAACGACGATGCCATGGATATAACGCAGGAGGCATTCATGCGCGCGTACAGCGCCCTGGGCAGCTATAAAGGCCGAAGCCGCTTTGCCACCTGGCTCCACCGTGTTGTGCTTAATACGGGCATTGATTATATCAGAAGAGAAAAAAAGCACCGCCACGAATCTACAGACCAGACAGATCCGGAGACGGGGAAACCGTCCGGGGGGCCGGAGAGCTCTGTAGCAGCATCGCAGCGTGAACATGTGTATGAAAAAGAGTTACAGAAGCAGGTTCTGGTGGCGCTAGACGATTTATCAACGCGGCAACGGCAGGTATTTGTTCTCCGATATTATCATGATCTGGACACAAAAGAGACTGCAAAAGTGCTAAAATGCACAGAAGGTGCAGTAAAGCGTCATCTATTTCGCGCGCAGTCACGTCTAAGAGAATTGTTAAGGGACCTTGGACCGAAAAATGGATAACAACAGACTTGAGCAAGAGAAGGCCGCGGCACGAAGTAGTCAGCCGCAGTTGCCACGCAAGGACTGGAAACGGGTGAAGGAGCGCGAGGAGGAGTTGCGCACGATTTCGCCGCTGTTTCAGAACCTTGAAGGGTCGTATCCGCAGGAACCTTCGCCGCAGGCCTGGAAGAGTTTATCTCAAAAGCTGGCCAGCCAGCTTGAGTCGTACAATGCGCCGCTGTTTCGCACGGTGCGTGATAAGCTTACCGCGACAGACTCAGCCCTGGGGCAATGGTTCTGGATCATCGTGGCACTGATTCTGTTAGCGGTGGTGGCAGCGATTGTGACTGTAACAATCGGCGCCGGGGAGCTTTCGGTCAACGAGGCCTGGAGCCAGGCCGAGAAGCAGGATGCCGCGGTAGTGGAAGTCATTAAACAGGCTTAAATCAACCGTCCTGGTTCCTTGAGCAGCAGCTATTGACAGCAAACGGATTATCCTTGCCTAGCATCTGCCACTTTCGTTGTAGTCCTTGTCATCTGCATTCTTACAAATGACACCCCTATGAAAATCCTCTACATCAGTGGCGACAGCGGCGTAGAAGTCGGCGGCCGCAAGGGCGCTTCAACGCACATTCGAGAAACCTGCCACGCCTTGAAAAGGTTCGGGCACGAAGTTCGAATTCTTACGCCCTGTCCGGGCGATTTAACCAATGTGGAAGTTCCCGTGATCCAGGTGCCGGCACCGCGTGCCAAGTGGGTGGGCAGCGATATGCGGTACCTGATCCTGAACCGGCGTATACGGCAGGCGATTGCGAAGCAGATAAAAGAATTCCGCCCCGATGCCATGTATGAGCGGTACTCGCTCTATCAAACGTCAGGTTTGCAGATGGCTCATAAGCATAATCTTCCCCGGATTCTGGAGGTTAACACTTTGCTGGCCCGTGAGCAGGCTCGCAGGCTCCACTTTCCGAAAATTGCCGAGCGGATCGAGAAAGACATCTGGCGAAGGGAAAAGGCAATGATATGCGTTTCGCAGACGCTTAAGAATCTCATGATTGAGTCGGCTGGCCTGAACGAATCCGCTATGGTTGGCTTTGACATTTCTCCTGTTGCCGTGGACACGGAAGCATTTCATCCGGAAATTGCGCCTGCGGAAGAATTAATTCAGCTAAAGGGTGAGCGCAAGCTGGCCGGATATGTTGGCACCCTTACCGCCTGGCACGGAGTTGACCTGTTTTTTGAAGTTGCCCACATTCTTAAGAATCGCGGTATTCCTGTTCTCATTATCGCAGTTGGCGGGGAGCCGGAGCGTGTGGATCGCCTGCGGGATCGGGTAAAGCAGGAAAACCTTGAGTCCAACCTGCTGTTTTACGGCAGCATTGATCACCACCGGGTGCCGGGTTTCCTGGCCGCTATGGATATTTGCCTCATCGCCGATACGCAGGATTGGTCGTCACCTACGAAATTCTTTGAGTTTGCCGCCATGGAACGTCCGATCATCGCGAGCCGGTCACCCAGCGTGGAAGAGGTGTTTGGGGGCACCGGAACTGCCGGATTGTTTTTCAAGAGGGGTGATGCAGAAGGCATGGCAAACGAGATGATCCGGGTGATTAATGATCCGGAACTGGGCAAGACTCTCGGCAAGGCAGCCCGGAAGCGCGTTCTTTCGCGTTATACCTGGCCGTGTAACGTTAAGACCATTATGGACCTGTATGCGAAAATGGGCGCCCGGGGAGCCGAATTTCCTCATGATGCGTGCCCTACGCCGATTGGGGTTGATTCGGTCTGAGTGCAGCCGTAACCAGACGCCGATATGAAACGTTCTCTTAAGCAACAGGCTGAACTCACTCTCAGCCTGGCAAAACGCGACATCAAGGCGCGGTATAAGGATTCGGTACTTGGTTTTTTATGGTCGCTGGTTCGTCCGGCGATCCTGACGCTCGTACTCTGGCTGGTCTTTACCAAGCTATTGCCAATGCCGTTTAACGAGATGGGCGCACCATTCTGGCTGCATGTGCTTGTTTCGGTGCTGGGGTGGAACTTTTTTATGGGGTCTGTCACTGACGCCACCCACTCGATTACTTCCAACTCCAGTCTTCTTAAAAAGGTGCGAATCAGCGCCGAAGTGTTTCCCATTGCCGCTATCATTTCTAACGGCGTACACTTCGCGCTGGCCATGATGGTGGTACTGCTCTATCTAATTTTCAGCCCACTGGGGATACACAGCGAGATCTTCTGGGTTCCGCTGGCCTGCATAGTTCAACTGCTGCTGACCCTGGGTCTGGCTCTCTTCCTGTCTGCACTTAACGTGTATTATAGAGACGTGGGCAGCATCCTGGAGCTAGGTGGGATGGCTCTTTTTTATATTACTCCGGTTATTTACCCCGTGTCTGTTGCGTTCCAGAAGCTGCAAGATGGCTGGGGGTCCCAGTATGCAAATCTTTATATGCTGAACCCAATGGCACCTGTGGTGGTGGCATTGCGGCGCGGAACACTATATACTGGCGATAAAGTTGAGCTTTCGGATGGGCAACTCATCCATTACCTGGAAATTGCCGGAGTAACGGGGCTGGTGTTTGCCGTAGCAGGATGGCTTTTTTTCCGCTGGCTGTCGCGAGATTTTGCCGATCAGTTGTAAGCAGGCAGCATGAAAGCCTTATCCCTGGAATCCCTGGTGGTTCCCCCGATATACTCAAACTGCTACATTCTTCATGATGGCGAACATGCGGTGATTGTTGATCCCGGTGGGCTTCCCGAGGAGATTATGCAGATCGTACGGGACAAGAACCTGACGGTGGAAGCTATCTTAAACACGCATGGTCATGTAGATCACATTGCCGCCAATGCGGAAATCCGCCGACAGACCGGCGCACCGATTTTCGTGCACTCTAAAGACGCCGAAATGCTGAACAGCAGCCTGCTTTGCGGGGCCGACTGGTGCGGTGTTCCTTGCGAAGAGCACACCCATGATAGAGAACTGGTGCCGGGAGAGGTTTGTGACACAGGCCATTTCCGGTTTAGCGTTATCCATACGCCGGGCCATTCCCCGGGCTCAGTCTGCCTGATTTTGCCCGACGACAAAATCATGTTTTCGGGTGACCTGGTATTTATGGATTCCATAGGCAGGCATGATCTGCCGGGCGGCGACGAACAGACTTTGATGAACAGCCTGAGAACCTTCCTGACCCTGCCCGATGACTACCAGGTCTTTTCAGGGCATGGGGCACCGACTACAGTTGAACGTGAACGAAATCGGAATCCGTTTTTAAGACGCCTGTAGCGCCTAACAAAAGTTTAAAAATATCTAAAGAAAGCCTACAAGACAATGTCGCCAGTTCAGATTGCCGCCTCGTCGGAAGCCTCTACGGAGTTGCTGGAAAATTCTGGAGCGCTCCTCAATGGCCACTTCCGCCTGAGCAGCGGTCTCCACAGCAACCAGTATTTTCAATGCGCCACTCTGCTTGAGCGACCGGAAAACAGCGAGCGTATTGTGGAAGCCATGGCGCCAATCATATCCCAGTGGAAGCCTGACGTTGTGGTTTCGCCTGCCCTCGGAGCTATTATTTTCGGCTACGAACTAGCCCGCGGTCTCGGAATTCGTAATATCTTCGCGGAACGGCCGGAGGGGAAGTTTGAACTGCGCCGGGGCTTTTACCTGAAGCCGGGCGAGCGCGTGGTGTTGGCCGAGAACGTTGTCACGACGGGCGGCAGCGTACTCGAAACTGCCCAGATGGTGCGGGATCTGGGTGCGGAAGTGGTTGGCTACGCAGTGATTGTAGATCGCAGCGCGGGGCGCTTTGCCCCGGCGGAACCGGTAGCAGCGTATGCCGTTCTTACGGCAGAGACTTTTCAGCCCGAAGCATGTCCTTTGTGTCAGCAGGGTGTAGCACTTTCAAAACCGGGAAGTCGGGTTTTTCAGCAAACCTCTTGACCGACTGAAAGCTTAAAGTCATCTCTTCCACTGAAAAGAATGACGTTAGTGTAAGGGAGAGTTTTATGGCGCACGGATCGATTCCTGTAATCGACGTGCAGGACCTCGTTGTGGAGTACCGCAATGGTAGAAAAACCCACCGCGCTGTCAGGGGTATCACGTTCCAGGTGAACCCGGGAGAGTGCGTAGGGTTTATCGGGGCCAATGGCGCGGGTAAATCCACTACGATGAAAACTCTTCTCGGCTTCGTGTTTCCTGTAAGCGGATCCGTTCGCGTGTTTGGCGAGCCTGCCGGTACGGTGGAAAGCCGTAAGCGGCTGGGTTATCTGCCAGAAGTGGCACTGTACTACCCCTTCATGAAAGCGCGGGAACTGCTGGAACTTTATGGCGGGCTGCAGGGACTTTCTAAACGTGAGCTAAAGACGCGCATTCCGGAATTGCTGGAAGAGGTGGGCCTGGATGGCAAGGGTGAGCAGCTGCTTAAGAATTTTTCTAAAGGCATGCAGCAGCGCCTGGGCATCGCGCAGGCAATCATTGCCAGGCCGGAAGCGCTGATTTTCGATGAGCTGTCCAGCGGACTTGACCCTCTCGGGCGTCATGATCTTCGCGAGGTGCTGCTGCGTCTGAAGCGGAACGGCACAACTATCTTTTTCAGTTCCCATGAGCTGACGGAGGTTGAAGCCCTGTGTGACCGCGTGATTATGATCAACCAGGGCAGAATTGTGGCTGAGGCGCCGGTGTCGGAATTGACGCGCCCTCTCAGTAGCTTCCGGATTTGTTTCAATTCTGTCTCGCAACTTCCTGCTGAAGTTGCCGGGTTGGACCCACAGAAAACCAACAACGGCTGGACTCTGGACATTGATGACCAGGGACAGTTCGCGGGAACTGTGTCGCTGCTTTCGCGTAATAATTGCCAGATTATATCTACGGAAACCCGGATGCGGTCGCTGGAGGATTACTTCATAGACCTGGTGCGGGCAGCACCGGAGGATGACCGTTGAGGCAGATCTGGCTGATTGCCCGGGGTGTGCTCATCGAGGCTGTCCGTCGCAAGGAAATCTATGCCGTTGTGCTGGTTTCGCTGCTGCTGATCGGCGGAATTATGACGGTAGACTTCTTTAACCTGGAAGGCATTTCAAAGTTCTACCGGGAAGTGGCGCTTAAGATTATGAGTGCTGCCACGGCAGTTACCACGGTGGTACTGGCCGCGCGCCAGCTACCGCGGGAGTTTGAGAACCGCACGATATACCCGCTGCTGGCAAAGCCAGTGAGCCGGTGGCGCTTCCTGATGGGTAAACTGCTGGGCATTCTCATGGCGGCCGGTTTTTGCCTGGCGATGTTTATGGCTATATTTGTTGCGGGGTCCTATTACCTGGGGGCGAGCGTGCCGTGGGGGCTTTCTCTGCAGTACGTTTACCTGCAAATGATGATGATGCTGATACTGGCGACGCTGAGTTTCTGGCTAAGCCTGATGTTCAACCTGGATGCCGCTATAACGACGGGGCTGCTGTTTTACGCGACCTCGGCAGTTATTACGTCGGCAACGGCGTTTCTCTACGAATGGGTGTCGGATGCTGGGCGGATCGTGCTGACGGCGCTGATTTATCTGCTTCCGCAGCTAACGCTGTTTGACCTTTCGGCCAAGACAGTACATGCGGAAGCCTGGAAGCCGCTGGCCGCATCAACGATGATGCAACTCACGGTTTATGGACTGGTGTTTGTGGCGATTTACACGGTGCTTGCGTACCTGTGGTTCAGGAGGCGCCCGCTTTGAGTATTGTGGCGGCGAGGACCGGCGGGAACCCGAAAGTCATTTCTTGGCTGGTGCGCGGGGTGTTTCTTGAAAGCATTCGGCGGCGGGAGATTTCCGTGGTGTTGCTGTTTATGGGGCTGTTTTTTCTTGGTGCCCTGGCAGCACGCATAACGGGGGTCGAATCGGAGGCCGCTGCGCAGTTTATCCTGAACCTGGGGCTTTCGCTGGCGTGGCTATTTTCTCTGCTCGTAGCGATAATTGTGTCGGCACGGCAGTTTCCTGATGAGCTGGAACACCGCAGCCTGTATCCGCTACTGGCCAAGCCGGTGCCGCGGTACAAGTATATTTTGGGTAAATGGCTGGCAACGTGGATGGCGGGCGGATTGACGGCGATGGTACTGTGCGGGATTGCACTGACAACGGCGCCGTGGCCGAAAGAGATGGCTGCAGTTATGCTGGGGCAGACGATGTTTCTCATGCTGCTGGCCATAGGAATGGCCACAGCCATTGCCATTGCGCTGAGTGTAAAATTACCAAAAGCGCTGGTTATCGTGATAACAGTTCTACTGGCATTTGCCGGGGGCCCATTTATCCATCTGACCAACGCCGTGGCAGGCCCACAGTGGCGTGGCATTGTAAGTTGGTTTACCGGCTACATTCCGAACTTTTCACGGCTTGACCTGATCAACCCGCTGACGGCGGGAATGCCACCTCTGAGTGCGGTTGACTTAATGATTCGCGTACTGGCGGCGGGGATAGTTATCCTGTTTGCGCTGGGCGCTGCAATGGCAATGCTGGAAAGAAAGCCGCTATGAGCGCCGCCCGCCAGAACCGCTCCCCTGCCTGGATGATTGCCTGGGCAGGTGCGGCGCTTTTTGTGATTTCGCCCGCTCTTACAATGGTGGCTCCGCAAGCTGTTGAGGTTTCGGCCTACGATACTGAGATGCAGCGGGAAGCCCGCAATGCGAGTTCGTTTGCGCAGATGCTGGGAGAGTTTCGTACCAGCCTGGGAGACATGCTGTTTATCAAAACAGAGCGCTACATGGACAGCGGCGTGGGATATGAGCCGCATATCAGCGCCGATGACATTGAAAGTTCCGGTCTTGCGGAGACGGCCCTGACAGAACGCGAGGGCAGTGATGATGTTGTCACGGGTGATGCTGATCATGACCATGCAGACCACGAGGGACATGATCATGAGGAGCATGCGCATGAGGACGATGACCACGGGGATGATCACAGCGGGCATGACCATGGTGACCATGAGGGGCACGACCATGGCTCTTTTGTTCAGACGCTGATCAAGACGGCTGACCATGATTTTCGCGGATTCATCGGTCACATGGAGCGGCAGGTGAAGCCCTGGCGGGACCCGAAAGAACCGCATCAGCATACGGATGATACCCAGGAACTTTTGCCGTGGTATCGGCTGGCTACCCTGTCTGACCCGCATAACGTGCGCAATTACGTCATCGGAGCATACTGGCTCAAGACTTTAAAAACGGATGAGCAGTTGGCGGAGGCGTTGAAGTTTGTGAATGAAGGCATCGCCAACAATCCGGATGCTTATGAGCTGCACCTGATGAAGGGTTATATCCTGCGCCAGTCAGATGAATTGGAAACGGCGCGTAAGAGTTTCGCGGAAAGTGCGCAGCTGGGGCTGAAAGAGCGGCCGGCTACGGGTCCGGTGGATGAACCCGGGCAATGGGATATAACGGATGAGGAGCAGCTGATGGCGGCGATGCACATGCATATCATGCTGACTCGGGACCTGGAGAGCACGGCCACGGCCATTGGTGTTGCGCGCAGGTATGTGGAGGAGCACCCGACGGAGGGTGCGCTGAAGCGGGTGTTGCACGACCTGGAGTCGGGGAATTAAGTCCCTGCGGGCGAAGTAACCCCACCTGCCAATGTCACGCCCATCCCCTGCCATAGAATGCCGTTCGCTGGGCAAACGCTACTACCTGCGGGATAATGACGCTAACCCGGTTAAGCGCCTGGCGCGCCACCTGCTGCATCGCGACAAGGATCTGCGCGAACACTGGGCGCTGCGGGACGTGGACCTTGTGATTCAGCCGGGTGAGAGCGTGGCGCTGATAGGCGTAAATGGCAGCGGGAAAAGTACGCTGCTGAAGCTGATTACCGGCATAACCAGGGTGACAAAAGGAGACCTGGTGGTTCGGGGGCGCGTGGGTGGGATTCTTGATCTCGGTGCGGGGTTTCATCCGGACCTGACCGGCTTTGAGAACATTTTTCTGCAGGCGACGCTGCTTGGGCTGCCGCGGCAGCTGATCTGGAAGCGGCTTAAATCTATTGAAGATTTCTGTGAACTGGATAAGTTTCTGAACTCGCCTGTGCGTCATTACAGCATGGGCATGTTCCTGCGGCTGGCGTTTGCTATCGCTGTCCACACGGATCCTGATATCTTCATTATCGACGAAGCCCTGGCTGTGGGCGATGGCTACTTCCAGTGGAAGTGCATGAAGAAGCTGGAGGAGATGAAGCGGGAGGGGAAAACGCTGCTGTATGTGTCTCACACGCCGGAGCAGGTGGAGAGCCTGTGTGAGCGGGCAATCTGGATGCATGGTGGGCGGGTGCGGCGTGATGGGAACTTTACAGATATTGTCCAGGAATACCACCAGATGCAGTTTGCGGGGTTGCTTGAGGGAGATCCCAAGCGAGACCGGCCGGAATTGTCTGCGCTGATACCCTACTCGCGGTTTGGCACTGCCGAGGTGACGATGCACAACGTGCGGATTTGTGATGAAAATGGGCAGGCGCAGCGGTTTTTCCGGTCGGGCAAAGCCCTGGAAGTCCATATTGACGCGGTCGCCAAGAAGAAAATCGACAACGTATCGCTGTATTTTATCCTGGAGAGGCCGGGGCGTTCGGTTACCCTGGCTGACAGCAGCCAGCGGGGTGTGACATATAACCTGGAGAAGGGACTGACTAAACTCGTCATCAGACAGCCATCATTGCCACTGCGGCCGGGACCGTATTTTCTGACGGTGGGCATTGGCGAGAAAGATAACTACAATAGCATGTTTGATGGACATCAGAAGATCTATACTTTTACGGTGATGGAACCGGGTGCGAATGCCATGCATTTTTCCAGCGGGTTCCTGATCCAGCCGATGACGATAAATCAACGAGTTGTATCGGCCGGGTAAGGTATCAGCGTTTTTTATCGCTGGCGCGTTCCAGCGGGCCTTGTTCCACTTTTTCCTCCTGAATGGCGCCGTCATGCGGACTTGTCTTAAAGCGGCCAATGGCTGCCACGATAGCCAATGCAGCTACTATCCATGTGGCTATATCCATCCCATCTTTGCCGTAGCGGATACTTCCAAAGATTGATACCATTGCAGTTAGCAACACTGCAGCGTAGTAAAAGTTGATATCCCGCCGCATCGCTTTACCTGCGGGCGTAGTTCCGGCGCCGCCGAGCCAGAAATAGAGCACGGCCACTACGGCAGCCACTACAAAAGGTGCCAGCGCGTTTATCATTTTTTGCTTATACCTTTCTGCTTATGCCTTTTAATAACAACAGTCTGCACGGAAAAAGTTCATGCAGTAGAATTCCTTTTGGTGGTCGTAATTTTCTTCTGGTCAACACACTTCCCTATTGACCGAACTGTGGGTAATTGAGTTTTGTTTTTCGCAACCCACTAAAATTTCTGTTGACGCACAGGCCAACGGATTTTTTGGCTTGCTCGTATTTCTGTGAATCTGGAGCCCGTTCAGGGTTTTAGCTGACAGGAAACTTGATAACATCGGAGGCAACAATGGCCGTAACACAAAAAGTGAAAGAACTGGTAGCCCAGCAGCTTGGCGTTAACGAAGAACAGGTTACTGACAACGCATCTTTTAAAGATGATCTCGGTGCTGATTCCCTGGATATCGTTGAGCTGGTAATGGCCTTCGAAGAGGAATTTAATATCGACATTCCTGACGAAGATGCTGAAAAAGTAACGACTGTTGGCCAGGCTGTTTCGTACATCGAAGCTAAGCAGGGTAATGCCCAGTAAGCAGTGATCGCCTTTTGTGGCGGTGATTGTGCGAATAGTCGCGGTAGCATAAGATATGAAAAGCAGGGCGCGGCGGGTCTTTTTGAATGGCCCGCCGCGTCCTTGTTTATTATAGGGTGTTTGCCGGGTAGCCGGCCACTGAACTTGCAGAGGACATAAGGACCAGATGGAATTTAAACGGGTTGTGGTTACGGGTATTGGCGCCGTAACACCTATTGGTAATAACGTGGATCAATACTGGAGCGGCTTGCTTGCAGGAAAATCAGGCATTGCGCCCATCACCCGCTGGGATGCCTCTGCACACACCGTGAAGATTGGCGGTGAAGTTAAAGATTTTGTGCCGGAAGATCATTTCGAGCGCAAAGAGGTGAAAAAGCTGGAGCTGTTTACGCGCTATGCAGTGGTGGCGGCTCGCGAGGCTTTCAAGCAGAGCGGCATTAACGTTGAGAACGAGGACCCGCACGAAATTGGAACGTTGATGGGCGTGGGCATGGGCGGCGTTATGACCATTGAGGAGCAGCACGAAGTTCTTATGCTTAAAGGTCCGGGGCGCGTTACACCGTTCCTTGTGCCGAAGATGATTCCGAATATGGCCAGCGGCATGATCTCTATTGATCTTGGTTTAAAGGGCCCGAACAGCGCTGTGGCAACGGCGTGCGCTTCGGCGACCCATGCGATTGGTGATGCATGGCGGATCATCCAGCGCGGTGACGCTACGGCCATGGTATGTGGCGGTGCGGAATCAGTGCTGACGCCGCTTTCGATTGCGGGTTTCAGCAACATGGGTGCCCTTAGCACTTATAACGATACACCGGAAACGGCGAGCCGCCCGTTTGATGCCACCCGTAACGGGTTTGTAATGGGCGAAGGCGCCGGCGTGGTTGTGCTGGAAGAACTGGAGCATGCGCAGAAGCGCGGCGCTAATATCCTGGCAGAGATAGCCGGTTACGGCCTCACGGGCGACGCATACCATATAACGAGCCCCGGACCAGGTGGCGAGGGTGGTGCCCGCGCTATGAAGATGGCACTCAAGAGCGGCGGCCTGCAGCCGGAAGACATTGACTACATTAACGCACACGGCACCAGCACGCCGCTGAATGATAAACTTGAGACTGAGGCG
Source organism: Candidatus Sumerlaeales bacterium (assembly GCA_036675025.1). Classification (GTDB taxonomy): domain Bacteria; phylum Sumerlaeota; class Sumerlaeia; order Sumerlaeales; family Sumerlaeaceae; genus JAKFFN01. The sequence continues at coordinate 14,636 of JAKFFN010000219.1, forward strand.
ATCAAAACCGTGTTTGGCGATCATGCCCGGAAGCTTAAGATTTCATCCACCAAGAGCATGATCGGTCACCTGATCGGTGCAGCCGGTGGTGTTGAAGCAGTAGCGTGCGTGAAAACGCTGGTTGAGGGAAAGATCGCTCCGACCACGAACCTGAACACTCCGGACCCGGAATGCGACCTTGATTACTGTGCGAATACCGCAGTGAATGCCGACGTGAAGCTGGCGATGAGTAACAGCCTCGGCTTTGGCGGTCACAATGCTTCAATTATCCTGCGCAAGTACCAGGGATAACCGAAGTTTGCCGGCCGGATGCGTGGTGCATTCGGCCGGCTTTTCTATTTTTACTTGCCCGTTTACCCATGCCGCTGCGTGATCCTGCGTGCATAGGATTAAAGGAGTTTCCATGAACACCCCTCGTATTGTAATACTTGGCGCCGGCCCTACGGGTCTTGGAGCAGCGCACCGCCTTGCAGAACTGGGATATGATAACTGGGTCCTGCTGGAAAAGGCACCGGAGGCTGGCGGCCTTGCAGGATCAGTGTTGGACGAAAAGGGTTTTACGTGGGATCTTGGCGGACACGTGCAGTTCTCGCACTACAAGTACTTTGATGACCTGATGGACGATCTGCTGGGCGAGGATGGCTGGCTGCACCATGAACGGGAAAGCTGGGTGTGGATGAGGGACAGGTTTGTGCCGTACCCGTTCCAGATGAACATTCGCCGTCTGCCGCATGAGGAAATGAAGGAATGCGTGGCGGGCCTGGTGCGGCTTTACAAGAATCCGTCGCAGGGGAAACCGGCAAACTTCGGCGAGTGGATCGATGCGACGTTTGGCGCCGGGCTGGCGCGGGTTTTCATGCGGCCGTATAACTTCAAGGTGTGGGCGTATCCGCCGGAGCAGATGAACTATACGTGGATTGGCGAGCGCGTGGCGGTTACGGACCTGGAGCGCGTGATAAACAACATCTTTGATGAAAAAGATGAAGTTTCGTGGGGCCCTAATAACACATTTCGTTTCCCGGTTCGGGGCGGTACGGGAGCTGTGTGGCGCGAGTGTGCGCGGCGGCTTCCGCAGGATAAACTGCGGTATGGCGCAGAGGTAGTAAAGGTGGATACTGCCAAAAAGGAAATAACGCTGGCGGATGGGAGCGTTGAGAAATATGATAAGCTCCTTAATACCACGCCGCTGGACCTGTTCCTGAAGATGAGTGATCTGCCGGAGCTGGCGGAGAAGGCGAAGGGACTGAAATACAGTTCGACTCATATCTTTGGCGTGGGCCTGAAGGGCAAACCGCGGGATGACGTTTCCAAGAAGTGCTGGATGTATTTCCCGGAAGATGACTGTCCGTTTTATCGTGTGACGGTGTTCAGCAATTACTCCTATAACAATGTGCCGGATATTAACAAGTACTGGTCGCTAATGGCGGAAGTTAGTGAGAGCCCTGAGAAGCCCGTGCTTGCGACGCCGGAGGAGCGCCTGGAAGAAGTGATCCAGGGAATGCTGAACACCCGCCTGATCGAAAGCCGTGATGACATCGTAGATACCTGGCAGATACGCCTGGAGCATGGCTATCCTACGCCAAGTTGTGAACGCGATGGGATCATATTCGACATACTTCCGGAACTGGACAAACTGGATGTGAGCAGCCGCGGACGCTTTGGCGCGTGGCGCTACGAGGTGGCTAACCAGGATCACAGCCTGATGCAGGGTGTGGAGTGGGTGAACTACGCGCTGTATGGTGCGGACGAACTGACGCTGTGGCATCCCGAGGTGGTCAATAACATGGGTCGACCCGCACTCAAGTCGCAAAAGTAATTTGCTCATGGAGCCAGGCACTATTAAAGGTGTTTAAAAAAGGAAAGCCCCCGAGCGATAATCGCCGGGGGCTTTGACTTTGAGGCACTGGTGTAGTCGTACTGAATCGCTGCTACAGTGCGTCTGCGCCTTCTTCGCCGGTGCGGATACGGTAGACGTTGTAGACGTCCATTACGAAGATCTTGCCGTCGCCGATGTGGCCGGTGCGGGCGTTTTCCATGACGACCTTAACGGCTTCGTCTACCAGATCGTCTTCGATGGCGACTTCGATCTCGATCTTCGGAAGGAAGAAGATGTTGTACTCAAGGCCACGGTAGATTTCCTTATGGCCACGCTGGCGGCCGTAACCTTTCACTTCTGTTACGGTCATGCCTTTGATGCCGATATTGTTAAGTGCGTCTTTTACCTGTTCCAGCTTGTGCGGCTGGATTATGCATTTCAGCAGTTTCATGTTAAATCCGATCGCTTTCTTCGGTTAATACTGCGTTTGTTTTGTGGTGCTTTTTCAACAGAAACTCGACGGTCTACTGCACTTTCCGTCAGGAGTAAGCGGCTTCACCATGTTGCGTGAGGTCAAGGCCCATCTGTTCTTCCTCGTCAGGTACCCGGAGTCCCATGGTCAGATCAAGAACCTTAAGGATAACCCATGATACCGTAATGGTATAGGCAATAGTTATCAGGATGGCGTATATCTGTGCCAGGAAAAGACCGCCGTTGCCGTGGATCAGGCCCTGCGCATCCCCAGGTACTGCACTATTGAGGTAGGTGCTGGCAAAAACACCTGTGAGCAGTGCGCCGATAGTACCACCCACTCCGTGTACGCCGAATGCATCCAGCGCGTCGTCGATGCCTTTACGGGCGCGATAGCCAACTGCCCAGGCGCAGACAATACCGGATACTGCACCTATTATGATTCCGGACGTTGGTGAGACAAATCCGGCGGCCGGTGTGATTGCAACCAGGCCGGCCACGGCGCCTGATGCCGCGCCGAGCAGGGTGGGCTTATCCCGGACGATCCAGTCGTAGAATATCCACGCCATGGCACCCGCGGCTGCGGCACAATGGGTAGAAACAAATGCCACTACCGCTACTTTGCCTGAACCAATTGCACTCCCGGCATTAAACCCGAACCAGCCAAACCAGAGCAAGCCTGCGCCAATGAACGTAAAGACCAGGTTGTGTGGGATAAAGGCTTCTCTTGGAAAGCCGCGGCGCGGTTTGATCATGATTGCCACCAGCAGTGCTGTGAAACCGCTGGTCATGTGAACAACTGTGCCGCCGGCGAAATCCAATGAGCCGATTTTCTTGAGCCAGCCATTCTCGCTCCATACCCAGTGACAGACAGGGCTGTAAACCAGCAGTGACCATATGGCAATGAAGACGAGGTACGTTTTGAACTTCATGCGCTCAGCGAACGCTCCGGCGATGAGGGCCGGGGTGATGATGGCAAACATGGCCTGATAGATCATAAAGAGGCGGTGTGGGATAGTTGCGCTGTAGACCGGGTGAGGGTCCATGCCTATGTTTCGTCCACCGAGAAATGCCCAGTGCAGGCCACCGAGCAGGCTATACTCGCCAACCTGAATGCTTGATGGCGAAAAAGCCAGTGAGTATCCGGCAAGCACCCAGACAACGGTTATCACTCCCATTGCGGCGAAACAGTGCATTAGCACGGATAGGACGTTCTTTGTGCGTACAAGGCCGCCGTAAAACAGGCCCAGAGCAGGGGTCATCAGCATTACCAGTGCTGCGCAAATCAGCATGAATGCCGTGTCGCCTGTATTGATGGCGTCCGGCGGCAGGTGCTCTACCTGCCCCTTGGAACACCCTCCGAGGGTGAGCATCGCAACGGCGGCGAGCAGGAGCCCCGGCCAACCGGCGAATGATTTAACTCTCATTTTTCGTATCCTTCCCAGACTTCAACTTGATTAAAAAGAACCATTGCACAAAACCATTAAACGTCAATTTCTATTTTCATTATTTTGATATTTTCAGATGAGTGATTACTTGCCAACAGCGTGACATCTGCGGTAACTCTTTTAAAATCATGTTAAAGCAGGTTCAAATGAAACGCTACTACAAGTTATTAGCTGGCTGTGTTACCTGGGCAGTGTGGTGCGCAACGGGTGCGGCGGGGGGTAATAATGATGCTGTTACATCTGCCACCTCCAGCTTCAGTCCGGGTATAAAGGGATCTTTAGAAAGAATCGTTGCGGAACATGATGGCATCATGGGCATCTACGTGAGGAACCTTGAAACGAGCGAGACGCTGCGAGTGAATGCGGACGACCCGTTTCCCACGGCGAGCACGATTAAACTGGCGGTGATGTGTGCAGCGTTTGATAAACTGGCGGATGGCACCGGGCCTTACGATTCCTACTATGACACGACCGTCTACGATGCCTCCACCAGCACCGGCGGATCGGGGTTCATTCGCAATTACATAGACGGGACAAAGCTGGAACTGAAGGAACTTATCCATCTGATGATCACCGTCAGTGATAATATCGCGACAAATATGATCTGTGATTGGATCAGCCTGGAAGAGGTGAACAATTGGTTAATTGATCATGATTTTCAGACTACGCGGATGTTTGCCACGATTGGCGGCCGAACAATTTACGATCCTGAAGGGCGGAAAAAGGATTGGGGGCTTGGGGTGACTACGCCCGAAGAAATGGGCAGACTCATGGAGCTTATTGTGACTGGGCGTGCGGGAACTACCAGCACGACAGACGAGATGCTCCGGGTTCTTGGTCATCAGTATTTCGATGGTGGGATAGCTGCGGGGGTACCGCCAATTACGTATGTCGGGAGCAAAGGCGGCTCGCTCAACAGGTCCCGGTCGGATGTGGCGCTTGTTGCCTCTCCAGCAGGTAAGTATATTGTTTCAGTCTATACAAAAGAAAATGGCGACACCAGTTGGGAGAACACAAACGAAGCCGAGGCTGCCATTCGAAAAATCTCTCGACTAGTCTGGCAGCATTTTAATCCCAAGTCAGATTGGGCACCTGCTGCGGGTACCGAAAAATTCTAACAGAGAAATACGGGAAAGTGCTTTAGTAAATAGTTGACCGGCGTGCACTTCCACCCGTATGGTTCCGCGATTACAAAATGCTGACAACCCTGCTATGCCCACGAACAAGGAGACTTCTCATTGAAATCTAAAGCAACGTGCACTTTGCTTAACATCATCGCGATTGCCGGTATCACAATGGCTCCGTGTTACGCTGCGGTTGGTTCTCCCGAAGCCTCAGTTTTCAGCGCCATGACAGGCGGTCAGGCTCCTCCGCCGGCCGCTGGCGGAGCAGGGTTTGCGGTGCGGGTTGCAAGCAATCTGGACCAGGCAGCTGCAGATACCTTGAAACAGAACCTCGTTGATGAGGGTTTTACGGCAGCCCTGGCGCGTGCGGCAGGCACGGGGTATGAAGTCGTAATTCCGGGCATAGGCAACCGCGCTCAGGCCGATGGTATTGTCGGAGAACTGAAAAACAGCGGTTATACAACCAATGTTGAAGTGATCAGTGAAAGCCAAGGCACTGCGGGCACGGCAGGCGCGCCTGCGGGCGAAACGGTGTACCGGGTTAAGGTTGCTGAATTTGACAGCGAACAGCAAGCGGTTGAAGCAAGCAAGGTCCTGGTGGATGAAGGCTTTGTAAACGTAGACATTTCGCAGGAAAATGGAAAGCATGTGCTGCTGCTGGGCACGTTTCAGCGTGAAGGTGATGCGCAGGCTCTGCTTGGTGATGTAAACCGGGCAGGATTTGCCATGGCTTCCGTAGCTACTAAAGAACGGCTGCGCGCTGATGGTGCAGCAACGGCTGACGTGAGTGCACTGCCGGCCGGGGAGCAGGGTCGGGCGCGCGAGATCCTTGAGATGGCGCAAAAGGTGGAGCGGGGCGAGGCTTCAGCTGAAGAAGTAAAGCGCCTGCGCGAGATGGTTCAGCAGATGACGTCTACTCAGCGCCAGGTGCTTAACCAGCAGGAAAGTTCCCGCGCCGAATCGCAGAATAAGAACCAACGCATCTTCCAAATGTATCGCGACTTTGACAAGGCTATTACCGCACGCGATTACACCCGAGCGGAACAGATTCTCAACCAGGTTCGCCAGATTGATCCTGATGATATTTTTCTTCCGCAGCGTGTCGCCGCACTTGAAGAGCGTCGTTCGGGCGGTGCTGGCGCCGCGCAGGGACCGGGCTCTGGCCGTCCTGATCCTGCGGAGATCCAGAAGCTGATAAACGAAGGTCGCGCCGCGGAAACAGCGGGCAACCCGTCGTTGGCCAAGGACAAATTTACCCAGGTTCTGGCTCTCGATCCGGCTAACGTAGAAGCAAAGACAAAGGTGGCGCAGCTAGATGGCGCTTCCGGCGCGGACGAGTCCGGTGCGGGTGCGGCTAGCGGGCTGATGGAGAACAAGATGGTTCTCTATGGTATTGGCGGTGCGGTCGTACTGATTATCCTGCTGCTTTTGTGGATGAAGTCACGCGGGAGCAAAGCTGTTAAAGAGCCTACTCCGGCCGGCGGAACATCCTTTGGTGCCACTGATTACAGCAATATGCCTGGCGGCAGCACGGACTTTTCTGGATCGACTACACCGACTTCTTCTGCAGGACTTGGCGCCGCAACAGCAGGCGGCCTTGCCGGGGCCGGCATGGCTGGCGCAGCTGGCTACCACTCGATTGGCTCTGATGACGAAGAAGAATCAGCCACTCCGCCGCCGCCTGCCCCGGTTGCGCCTGTGGAGCCGGAGAGCGATACGGTCTCGATCAGTGATTTTGAAGAAGAGCCGGCTGGTGCACCGGCCACCGCCGCGCCTGCTACAGAAGACATTTCCCTTAATTTTGATAACGAGGAACTGCCTGCGTCGGCGTCCGCCACTCCTGCAGCTTCCAGCAGTGCAATGGAAGCTGACCTTGAGGCTCTGCTTAAAGGAACTTTTGGCGGCGAAGAGACGGCGCCCGTGGCAGCAGCGGCAACAGGCGCCGTGGCGGCGTCGTCAGGCAATGCTGCACCCCGGGTTTTATACAGCCAGGATTTTGAGAATGAATCTGCCGGTGATTCTCCGGCAGAATGGCGCGGTGAATATGATTACGCCAGCCTTACCGTTGACGATCTTGGTGAAGGGGATCATAATCGCTGTCTCAAGTACAGCAAGCCCGAAGGCGCGGGCAGCGCCACCTACCACTTAAGCTTCCCGCAAGCATCGGGCAAGATCATTGCCGAGTTTGATATCCGCTGCGAAGAAAAAAACAAGTTTCTGCTGGGAGTCTACCTGGAGCATGAGGAAGATTTTAAGCAGTCGATCCATACAATTATCCACCAACTCGACCCCAGCGCTCCGGCCTCTCTTCGTATACAGGGTGAAGCTGTTCCGTACACTATGGGAGAATGGAGCCGAATTCGATACGAAGTGGATCTGGCCAATGCCCGACTGGATGCTTTTATGAACGGCGAACATGTCGTAAAGGGCGCTGAGCTTGCCGTGGCGCCCGAGTATGTAAATACTTTCTCTATCCGCGACAACCTGGCTACGACGGGTACGCTTTACATCGATAACATCCAAATTTCCGAAGCTTAAGGCAGCAACGGGGATTGAAATTAGAAGCCACCATCAAAGCAATGAACTACAACATGACCGGACCGGTTAGAGCCGTATTAACGAGGGCCAGATGACGACGGCCTTTGCAATTGCGCTGGCCGACGAGATAATCCAGCGGCTGGAAGCTATGGCGGTACTTCAGGCCATCAATTTTCATGCTGATAAAGTCCAGGAAGCCGGTGGTACGCTCAAAGCATTTTGTCCCATCCACCAGGACTCGCGCTTTCGTTCACTGCTGGTGGATGCCGACCGCCGCGCATTTCGCTGCACTATTAAGACCTGCCGTGGCTATGGTGGCGGCTCACTGCTTGAGCTGTACGCGCTGGCCCGGGATATACAACCGCTGCAAGCAGCCTACGAACTGGTAGATCGTCTGCAGATTGACCTGGGGCCGGACTGGCAATCGCAGCTTGCGGAATCCTACCTGGCAGAGACTTCTGCAGCTACTGACCGCGGCGACTATACTGAAGCGGAAACGTTGCTACGCGAACTTATTTCTGTCATGCCTGATCTGCCTGACGCGCGTATTTTACTGGCTTCTGTAATGGCAGAGCTCGGTAATCCGGAAGCCGCTGCGGAAGAATACGTCCGTCTGATTGAGAAGTTCCTGGCGGATGGTCGCCTTGAAGATGCGAGTCCGGCTGCCGAAGATGCCATCCGCCGTTTTCCTGACAACGAAGATCTCCTTTTTATACGCGTCAGAGTGGCGGAGCTAAAAGACGAGTCCGAACTGGCCATCTCACGGATGCAGGAAATCGTCGAGTTGCGCGAAGCAAGCAACCGGGAAATGGACAATATCGGGCTTCTTGAGCAACTCGTTTCGAAAGTACCCGAACGAACTGATTACGCGCTGAAGCTCGCTGCCCTTTATGAACAACAGCACAACCTGCGCGGCGCATCGCGGCAGTATGAAAATGCTGCCAAAGAGCTTTTGAAAGCCGGCGATAAGGCTGAGGCTATCGAACTGCTGGAAAAGGTACTGCAGTTTAACGGAGAAAACACGCGGGCCCGGCTGGACCTCGCCCGGCAACTTGCCGAAGTGGGTGAGGTTGATCGCGCCCGGGTTCATACATTTCGCGCTATAAACCAGCAGATAGATCAGCAGGAATTCGGTCTGGCTGTTACCACAATAAACGCATGGGTGGAGCGGGAACCCGACAGTGTTGAATCGCGGGAGATGCTGGCGCGTGTATTCCAGGAACAGGCTCGCGTGCCTGAGGCAGCGGCTTACCTGGCCGAAGGCGCGCAAATAGCATCACGTCTTAGCGACCATACCCGTGCTGCAGATCTTCTTCTTCGAGCAAAATTTTTGCTTCCCGATGACACGGATTTGCGTCGTCAGCTGATTGCAGAGTTTGCTTCAACCAACGAACAACAGCGCGCAGCTTTTGAGATTATTGATCTGGCCGAAATACTGTTTGGTGCTGACCAGGGTGTATCTGCCAGCGAGCTGCTCATTAACAGCGCTTCCATGGATGTTTCTCTGCAGCTGAAACTTCAAATGGTTTCATCCCTTGCGGGCCACGGCGTAAGTGAGGCCGCACTGCAGATAATAAACGGCCTGGCCGAAAATCTCACCTCTGAAAGCTCTGCAGACGAAGTCGCCGAAGTAAAAGCCATGCAGGTTCAACTGCAACCGGCTGATGTTAATCACCGCCTGGATTTCATTCAGGCGTTGTGGCAAGTCTCAGCAGCACGCGCTGCGGAGGCAGCGGTAGAGGCGACGGAGTTTTTCCTCGCGAGGGATAGCAGCCTTTTTGAGGCGACGCAAGTACTTGAAAAAATTACGGAACTACTGGATTCCTATGTTCCAGCTACCGGGCACCTGCTTGAACTGGCAGAGCGATGTGATCGCCTGGACCTTGCCGGGGCAATTTACCAGGTCAGTATCCAGGGGTTTGCTGAACAGGATGCAGAGTCTGCGCTAAAGGCTGCCCGTAGAATCGCCGAACTTGATCCCGGTCACCCGTCTGCACCCTCTGACATTGCGTTTCTCCTGGGAATGCTTGGCCGGGCCGATGAAGCTGCTACGCAATATGCCGAGGTAGCAGAATTGTTACGCGTTTCGGGCGATCTGGAGAATGCTCTTCAGTATGCCCGCGAAGGTGCAGCTCTTAATCCGAATAATGTGCTGGCTCTTGCGAGCCAGGCTCTGCTCGCGCGAGACCTGCTCTCGCCTGAGGAGATGGCAGAGTATGCGGTCATGCTTCTTTCTGCTACACGCGATTCGACGGATGCCGTTGATGTGACCCGTGGCTACGTGGCATATAGTGAATTGTATCCCGATGATCTGGACATCCTGAAGGAGGCAGCTGATCGCCTCAAAGCCCTTGATTGGGCTGAAGGTATGGCCCGGATGCAAGCCAGGCAGGCGGCTCATCTTGCGGAAGCAGGGAACCTGGCAGAAGCGAGGGCATTGCTTGAGGACGCAGTACTGGCAGCGCCTGATGTGCCGGAGATTATTGACCAATTCGGACAGACTGCGCTTGCCCTGGGAGATGCCGACGCGGCTGCGGGTGCCCTGGCCAGGGCGGCATCAATATATAAAGGCCTGGGCTATGTTGACGCTGCCACGCGCTGCGCCACACAAGCTTATGAAGCGGGACCGGTATCGCTGCAGAATTGGGAATTGCTGTTTCGCGGTGCGGAAGCCGCCGGCCTCTCCCCTATTGCGGCGCAGGCTTCAGAAACCTTAACGCGGGCTTACTCGGAAAGCGGTCCGCAGTCGACCGCAGCGCGTTGGGCCAGGGAGTGGGTACGGTTGGCACCGGATAATGCCTGTGCCTACGAGTTTTTGGCGTCGGCGCTGCTGACTATCGATCAGAAGGATAGTTCTTCCCACGCATTTTCGACTGCTGCGCGGATTTATAGCCAGAGCGGCAATCCGCAAGGCGCCCTTTCGATATTACGACGGGCAGCTGACGCTGGTTTATTTACCGCTGAAAACTACTCAATACTCTCCGAGCTTGAGGCACAGCTTCCAGACGGTGGACTAAAGACGGAAGCGCGTGTTCTGTCTGCGGAAATTGCCGTATCTGGCGGCAATCTTTCAGATGCGTGCGCTATCGCAGAAAAACTGGATGCCGAACCTGAAGCGGCAAGAGTCTGGTCGCGTATTGCAAAAGCCGAAACGGAGCCAGGCGCGGCACAGCAGGCTTACCTGAATGCAGCGCGAATCCTTCAGCAGTATGGATCTGACGATGATGCGGTTACAGAGCTGCAGGCGGCAGTTGCACTGGGAAGCGCTGAGTATGAAGTTAAGCAGCTGCTGGCAACACTGCTTGATGAGGCGAAGCGGTATGACGAGGCATTGCCGTGGCAACTGGCAGTTGTAACGGAACTGGCTACTCAAAATTCTGTCGAACTCCAGCCGTTGCTGACGCACCTTCGGCAGGTCTATGCAGACTCGGTTGATGGTCTTACCAGCCTGGGTAAAACGCTTCATGGTGCGGGTTTGCCGAGCGAAGCTATTACGGACCTGGAAGCTGCCGCTACCCTGGCATCAAAATCAAACAATGCTGCTGCGCTGGTAGCCATATGCAGTGTTGATGAAACCCTGACACGCGGTAGCATGGTACTTACGCGAGCGCGCGCTGATTCTCTGATGGGGATGGAGAATGAGCAGCAGGCGCTGGAATGGGTTCGGAGTACGGGGCGAGAACTACTTAAAGCTGGCAAAGCCCGCGAAGCCGTGGAGATGGCGCAGAAGTGGATCAGCCTGGCACGGGACGACAGGGAGGCTTATCGTCTTTACGCTGACGCCTGTGAGGCTGCCGGCGATGCCGATTGTGCTTTTGAAGCACGTCTGTCGCTGGTGCGATTCATCTTTGAAGCTGGTGATCTGGTGGATGCGCTTCGCGAGATTGAGCCTCTTGCAGACAAGCGTCCTTCGGGAATTTCTGCCCTTCGCCTTAAAGCCGACATTGAGAAAGGCCTCAAGGAAGCTGATAGTGCTGCGACAACGCTCGTGCTTCTTGGAGACGCCTATCTTGAAGCCGGAGAAGAAGGCAGCGCACTTTCTGTTTTGCAGGAAAGTGTGGCATTACAACCGGCGAATGCCGCTGCCCTTCGACGCCTGGCGGATGTAACAAAAAGCGCCCAGGGCCTGGTAGCTGCGCAGCCACTCTACCGCCAGTGGATCGCCGCGGCAAAAGAATCTGCCGAGCCTGCGCAACTGGTGCAAATGCTGGAAGAATTACGCACTATTGCACCGGATTCGGTCTGGGTATTGCGCGAACTGACGAATTCTCTTATCGCGCAGTCGCGGGCTATTGAAGCCGCGCCCCACCTGTCTCACTTGTCTTTTGTCCTTGAAACCGAAGGTGATTATCGCGCTGCCGCACAGGCTTTGGAATTGGCCGCTTCTCACGCAGCCGTTGCCGATCCTGAACAACTGGTGGCCATTGCCGAACTCTATGAAAAGGCATCAAGCCCCGCAAGCGCCCAGGAACAACTGCGTCACGCGTCAGCGCTATTATTAGATGCCGGTAAACCTGCGGACGCCGCTCAACTGCTGGATAAGGTTTTAAAGCTTTCCGGTGATGACATTTTGCCGGAAGACTATGCTATTGCGGCAAAGGCAAACGTGGTTGCCGGTAACGTGGACCTGGCGGATACGTACTTACGAAAGGCACTGGGCAGTATCAGCCGGGTGTCTGGCAATCGCCCGCGGCGCGAGTCGCTTCTGACCCAGGCTTTGGAGATCAATCCGCTGAATGTGGATTATATCCTGCAGCACATGGAACTGCTACCGCCAAACCGCGCTATGACAGAGGGCCTTCGCAAGGCACGTGAACTGAGTGGCGTCGACCGGCCGGACGATGCAATCCGGGTGTTGAGCCAGGTAATTATTCTGGCTCCGCATGACATGAGCATCAGGCAGGAGCTGTTTGCACCGCTGCGGCAGACGGGTAATACAAATCGCCTGCTCCAGGAGCTAATGGCAGTTGCTGCTGATGCCGTGGCTGCAGGTGATACTGATGCTGCAGTGGAAGCGTTAGATGAAGCTGCTGTACTTGCGCAGTCTGCTGCGCATTACCGCTCGCTGGCTGAACTGAATGAGCGGGCACGTCGCACTGACATTGCCGCAGCAAACTTTGCGGCTGCTGCACTTGCCTTTGCCCAGGAGGGCAAAGTTGAACCGGCTGTTGCGAATATTAATCGCGCGATATCAGCTAAACCATCGTCTGTTCCGGCGGAATCGATGGCCCAACTGGTTGAGCTGGTGGGATTGCCAGTGCTGGATGTTGCCAGGGAGCAACTGCGTTCTGCTCTTACGGCCCGGCGACAAAAGCAGAGCCAGGTACTTGCGCTTGCACTTTTGGAAGCAATTGACCTGGAGCGCAGAGCTGACATTTTAAAGACGGTGAACTCTTTAGGTGGGAGCACCTTTGCTGTTGGCATCTCCCAGCGCTGGACCCAGCACTTGCTCGATAAAAAGGATATGGCGGGCGCATTGCACCACGCCGCGAGTCTGATCGAGATTTCGCCGGATTCACCGGATGCATGGCAGCTGGCAGCCAAAGTTTACCTGGCTGTTGACATGCCCGCTGACGCCCGGCGGTGTGCAGTGGAAGCTGCGCGGCTTTACCAGACGGCCGGCGCAGTAATCGAAGAAGAAGACAGTTACCGCCTGGCTTTGCAGGCAGAACCTGATAACGTGACCGTTAAGGCTGCACTTGCGGAATATTATATTCGTGAGCACCGGGAAGACGAAGCAGTCGACCTGCTGAAGCAGCTAATTATGGATGCCGAGGCTGCGGGAAATTCCGACCTGTTATTGGAATACCTGAACCGCGCAGTGCAGGCGGCGCCGGCAAATACGGATATGCGAGAGAAGCTCGCCAGTGAATTGGAAAAGTTTGCTCCTGACTCCGCAATAGAGAACTGGCTGGAAGCCGCGCAAATTTATCTGCAGCAAAATGAACTGGATAGGGCGGTTCGGGTTTACCGGCATGTGCTAAAGCTGAATCCTGGAAACGAAACTGCGCTTCAAGAATTGCTTACGCAAGCTGAGCAAGCGGGCGATCTCGTAAGTGCAGCAAAATACACGTCGGCACTTGCAACTCTTAAGGCGTCTCGTAAAAATGTGGGTGAAGCGTGTCGGCTCCTTCAGAACTACCTGGAGATTGATGCAGATAACCTGGCCATCCTGGAGCAGCTTGCTTCGTTATCTGGAACATCTAATAATGCCGAAGTTTTTGCAGCTACTACAAAAGCTCTTGGGCAAAAGCACCAAAAGGCCGGCAATTACTCTGAAGCGATTTACCATTACGAGCATCTGTTGGAGCGCACACCTAAAGATGCACGGCTGTTAACGTCGCTGCTGGATTGCAGTGCGGCTGCCGGCTTGCAGGAACAGGGGGCCTTGTATGCGCGCCGGCTGCTTTCGTTGGCCCGTGAGACGGAAGATCCGGAGCGTGTTCGGCTGGCGGCTACAACGATCCTTAACTACGATGAAAGCGACGCTGTTGCACGAAATGACCTGGGTGAGGCGCTGCTAAGTCTAAATCGGGTGCAGGAAGCGGTAGCTGAGTGGATGCGAGCCGCGGAGCTGTTTGAAGAGAGCGGTAATACGGCCGCTGCGTACACGTGTTATCGACGCGTAACGCAGGTGAACCCCGGGACGCTGCAGGCTTGGAAACGCATGGCTGACCTGGCGTTGTCTCTTGGCGACACTGAGAGCGGAAAAGTTGCCCTTCTCCAGGTTCTGGACAAAATATCTGATTCCAGAGAGGCACAGAAACTCTCACCACAAGTGGCGCGGTTACTGCAATCACTTCCTGAGGATCCGCAGGTACATGAAGCTGCGTTAAAGCATTACAACCGGATCGAAGCCTCCGACAAAGCAATTCAGGAGTATATCTGGCTTGCCGAGAAGGCTGTGCAGGCAGGTGAGGAACAGCAAGCTGAGGCATTACTTGATGAGGCGCTAAAGACGACTCCTAATGACCTGCACCTGAAAAAGGTGCGGTATGACCTAATCCGCAAGATGGGCCGGCTTGAAGAACTCCAGCTGCGGCTGAGAACTGAAGCAGAATCCTACGAAGCCTCAGGCGATACTGCACAGGCTGTCAGTGTATTACAGGAACTGTTAAATGCAGCGCCAGGACAGATTGCCATCCATCGGGACCTGGCAAGATTGCTGGAATCGTCTGGCAAGTTTGAAGAAGCGCTGGGCCAGCAGCTTGAAGTTATCCGACTGCAGTTGCAGAAGGGAGAACTGGAAGAGGCGCGGGAGATTGCCAATGACCTGGCTGAGAACCATAAAAAGGATTCTCGGGCACGGGAACGAATTGCCGACTTGCTGGCCAGCAGTCCCTTCCCTGATGTGGCCGCCCGCCATTACATGGCAGCAGCCCAAATAGCTGAATCTACTCAAGACATCGAAAGAGCTGTTTCCCTGTACGCAAAGGCAGCGCAGGCGCGGCCAGCCTGGGCAGAGGCCCGATCTTCTCTGGCTGCAGCCTGTGAGGCGGCGGGTAATTCAGAAATGGCGTTTGAGGCATGGATAGCACTTACGGCCATTCTGCTGGACGAAGGAAACTTTGCGGAAGCGACTGCGACTCTTGATCAACTGGCAAAAATACGCCCTGAGAGCCCTGAAGTGCGGCTTCAGTTGGCAGCTCTCTACGAGAAGACTGGCAAGCGCGAACAGCAGGCTGCCGTGTTACAGGAACTGGTAGCGCTTTACGAGGGATCGGATAATAATGAGCAAGCTTTGGAAATGTATAGAAAGCTTGTCGCTATAAGTCCGGACGATCCCACATTATTTACGCGGTACGTTGAACTGCTATCCCTTCAGGGAGCTAATGCTGAAGATCTGGCTGAAGAATATGCACGTCTGGCCGAAGTGTTAGCCCGCAGCGGCGATTACCAGGCGGCAATGCAAACGTACGAACAGGTTGTGGGTGTGAATCCGGAGAATACCGCGGCACGATCTCGCTATGCGGCTTTTCTTCTTGGCCGTGGCAGCCGCAACCGGGCACTGACGGAAATGCGGGCACTGGCAAACCTTTACATGGACAGGGGCGAGCCTGTAGCTGCTGTTGAGGTGCTTAATGCTGCTCTCACTATAGCGCCTCGGGATGCGGACCTGTGTCTGGCCCTGGCAACCGCCCAGGAAGCAGCAGGCCTGACGGAGGAAGCACGGGTAAGCTATGCAAGGGCAAGTGCCATTCTGGCAAGTACAGCTGCGGTAAAAGGGATAGATACTTATCGCAGGATTCTCAGCCAGGATGAGCAGAACACGGCGGTTCGCCTGAGACTTGTGGAATTGCTGCTTAATTCCGGCGATACAAATGAAGCGGCCCGTGAGGCGCGTACGCTGGCTGAAATACATATCGGTCGCGGTGAACTGGTGGAAGCGGAGAAAGCCTACCGCCTGGTGGATCAATGTGAGCCGGAATCTATAGACGAAATCCAGGCTGCTGTTAAACGTGATTCTTATGATCCATCGCTACAGTACGTGCATTATGTGCGACTTGGCAATGTGCTCACTGACTGTGGTGATATTGACAAAGCTCTTGATGCATATCGCACGGCACGCAGCCTCCATGATGATCAGCCGGAGATCATTCAGAAATGTATCGACTGCGTAAGCCTGATTGCACCGGAGGCTGAAGCCATCCCGGATTACCTTCTTATGGCAGAAAAACTGCTGCTGGCGGGTGACATGCATCACGCACGCCAGACTTATGAGAAAGTCCGTTTGATTGATCCATTTAACAATGACGCCAAGTGCGGCATTGAGAGTGTAAACGCCGCAGAGCGGGCCAGGAGCAAGTCCGCACCCGGCAATGACGATATGATTCTAAAAACCACACGTGCTGTGAGCAAACGTGTAGCGCTGCGAGACCTGGTAGCGGCATGTCAGGAAGCAGCGCAGGATCAACGGAGTTCAGACTCGCAGCGTCTGGGCGGCTAGAAAAGGCAGCCGATGGTAAAGAAGCTGTTTTAACGCGTTTCCTCAGAAACGGACGTCGTCATCTTCGTTGTTACCATCTAATTCGGCCAGGTACTCATCCGGATCAACGAGAATGTCGCGGACCTTGCTGCCTACGTTGGGACCAACTATCTCGCGTTCTTCCAGCATATCCATTACGCGTCCGGCGCGGGCAAAGCCAATCTTCAACTTCCGCTGAAGCAGACTTACGCTGGCCTTGCGATGAGTAAGAATCAGTCGCGTAGCGTGGGCAAAAAGTTCTTCGTCAATGACATCGCTGTCATCGCCACCAAACGAACGCGGTGGAGCCGCAGCGCCACCGCGATTCATGACGTCGGCTACTGACCGACCGTCGCGGCGCTGCTGCTGATAGCTGTAGTCATAGTCATCGCCAGATTCGTCTGACATGGCAACGCGGCTGTCATCGGCATCAATACCGTCCATGGTGAGGAAATCGCCGCCCATGTCATTGCTGGCCTGCATGCGCAACTCTTCCTGTTCCTTTTTACTTAGGAAATCCTGCATCTGGTAATTTGCTTTGGCCTGAGCACGAACCCAATCGGCCGTGGACTCAACTTCCTGGTCGCTAAGATAGCATCCCTGCAGGCGGATTGGCTTCGGGCTACCGCCGGGGCTGAAAAGCATATCGCCGCGGCCGAGCAGAGCTTCGGCACCCATGGCATCAAGAATGGTGCGGCTGTCGACTTTGCTGGAAACCTGGAAGGCAACGCGACTTGGGAAGTTGGCTTTAATAATACCGGTAATAACATTAACAGAAGGCCGCTGGGTGGCGAGGATAAGATGCATGCCCACAGCACGGCTCATCTGGGCCAGGCGGATGATGTTATCTTCCACTTCGTTACGGGCAATCAGCATGAGATCTGCAAGTTCGTCAATTACGATGACAATGTGGGGCATGTAATCAAGCTGCCGGCCGATTGCCTTGGGGTGGGGTTTTTCACTCTGCACGATTGCGTTGTAGCCGTCGATGTTTCTCACGCCGAGGGAAGCCAGCTTGCGGTAACGCTCGTCCATCTGCTCTACAGCCCAGGTCAGCGCGGCGGCTGCCTTACGGGGTTCGCAGACTACGGGAGCAAGCAGGTGAGGGATGGCCTGGTAAACGTTCAGCTCCACGCGCTTCGGGTCTACCATCAGGAACTTCACCTTGTCCGGCGTCATGCGGAACAGGATTGAGCAGATGATGCTGTTAAGACAAACGGATTTACCGGAGCCGGTACGGCCGGCAATAAGGACGTGGGGCATGGCGGCGAGATCTGAGATGTATGGTTCGCCGCTGATGGTCATACCGAGAGCAAATGCCAGGGGCGACGGATGATTTTTAAACGCATCGGTCTCCAGCATCTCGCGCAGGTAAACGGGTTTTGCTTTCTTGTTGGGAATCTCCAGCCCGACGGTGCCCTTGCCTGGAACAGGTGCAATGATGCGGACACTTTCCGCTTTCATGCACATGGCAATATCGTTCTCGAGGGATGAGATTTTGGCAACCTTGACGCCAGGGGCTGGTTGGATTTCGTAGCGGGTCACTGTGGGGCCCTGCGTCACCTGCACCACAGAAGCGGTAATGCCGAACTCAGCCAGCGTTTTTTCGAGGCGATCACAGATCAATGCCAGTTCTTCATTACTGAGGGCATTAACCACGGTAGGCGGAGCATTAAGAATCTCGAAGTGGGGGGTCTCATAAGGACGGACGAGTGGCAGCTCGCTTTGTACTGTCTCGCCAGCTTCAGCAAGGCTTACGAGGTCGTCATCATCATGATCGTGTGGATTGACTGAAAGCCCGTGACAACCAGGTAGTGCTGCGGCGACAGTCTTTGGGGTTATAGCAGCGGCGACGGAGGAAACGTGGCTGTTGGAAGTTCCGGTATGCGCTGCTTCTGTAACAGGAGCGGCTTCGCGATGGCTGACTACTGGAGCCGGCGAAGAAACAGATCCGGCAACAAGTCGGCTGCCGCGACCGTGAGAGTCTGCAGGCATCTGGGGTGCTGGTGCCGGAACGGACGCGGCAGTGGATATGGACTGCGGCTTCGTTTCCAGGGATGCAGATACTTTATGCAGCCAACGCACAATGGGCAGAGCAAGGTTGCGCCACCCACGGTTACTTATCCAACGGGCAGTGGCAGCAATGGTATCACGAATACGGACATCTGTAGCGACGCTTAGGCTTATTACCAGCATGGCCGAAAACAAAAGGTAGGCACCGGCGGCACCGAGATAACCTGCGAGGTTCAGACAGCGGCTGTGGACCAGGAAGTTACCCAGGGCGCCGCCATTCTGGAAGCCTTCCATGCCCGAGAACTGAACTTGAGCGTAGGGTATGCTGAACAGGGCACAGATGCTGGCGAGCATTCCGTAGAGACCGATGACTCTAAGCCCGCCGCGTTGAATACCACTGCCCCGCCACACCATAATACCGGTAGTAAGCACCAGTATCGGTACTACATAAGCTACATATTGGCCGACGGCAAAGGTGAGTCCTCCGCTAACAATTGTGCCCAGGCGGCCAACAAGGTTTTGGCCGAGGCTGTCGGATATAAGCGCCAGGAGAATCAGCACGGCCATCAGCACCACACCGATGGCTACAGCTTCACTTAAAAGTTCGTCTCTGTCCGCGCCCGGTTCCCGGCCGCGGTCAGTCTGTACATCAATCATTTATGAACCCTCAACTATCTACATTAGGAGCGAGCGCGAAGCACGTTCCTGTCCACGGGAGCTTTCTCTTTGTGTGACCGTTCAAAGAGAAATCTGGATTCGTTCTGTTTAACTAGGTTATTTCATTAAACAAGGTCAAGCACTGAATGCCTGTTCTAATCGACATGAGTTACGTCATTTTTTTGACCTGAATTCCGACAATGAGAATCCGATATGCCTTTTTGTATGTCAAACATCAGCCGAATTCCCCCAGCGGGGGTGGCTGCGTGCTGCAGTGCACGACAAATGAAGCGAAGTAGAGTCTGGAACCGTTAAACCAATGGCCGAAAATGTTATAGGCCCTCACAGTGAGGGTAAGCAGTATCAACGCAGGATTGCATCAGGAGTTATCTATGGATAGCCGCCTTGCTGCCGATCCGGTGGCACGGCACATCCTCGAAATTCTTTCCACCCTTGAAAAAGCTGCCGGAGTTCGCGCTCACTACCGCATTCTTGATCCGCCGCCTTTAACTTCTACTGATCTTTCAACGCTGCAGACTGTGGCCCGGGTGTTGGGCGACTGGATCGGACTGCGGAACGCTATGTTTGACGTTACCGTAATAGAACACAATGAAGCTCCGCGCCTTGTGCGCATTGATCCGGATCACGAAGAATTTGCCATGGAACTGCCCGCAGCGGCCCTGGCGACAGCTGATACCGCCCTGGCGGCGCTGACGCGCCAGGTGGCGCGCGCTTACCTGATAACCAGCAACATTGGTGGCAGCAGCGTTGATCCGTCTCGCACTGCTGGCAGCCTCGCTGATGTTACAGCAATTTTTTTAGGCATGGGCAAGCTTATCCTGAATGCTCCGGCAGCAGGCGCGATGATTCATCCGCGGGCAACGGCATCATTACCGGAAGACAAACCACTCTCACCGGAATACCTGGCTTTTACGCACCGCCTGGTTAGCGCGATGCGAGGGCTTGACTGGAACCAGCACACCTCGGGCATGAACACACAGGCGCTCGGCTACCTCAGAAAGTGGGATCCATACCGGGACACTGTATTCAGCCAGGCACTGCGTAACGTTTTGACTGCGTCGGCCTCGCATCGCCCGCTTATGGATGCCGTGGAAGATAATCACCTGGCACTGGCGCGATTTGATCAACTGCAGCGGGTATTCCAGGCGACGGTGCTGCTACCATTGCAGCAGGAGGTGGAAAATTACCACCGGATGTGTCGCGAGGGTGTGGAACGACTGAACGCCCGCGAACAGGATACCTATGATCCGTGCCTGCTTTACCTTAACCAGTTGCGCAGGCGCATGGATCTGCAGCGATATGCTGATATGCTGCAGGTGCAGCAGGATCACGTTGTTAATCGTCTGCGGGTATTGAGCGCCGGGCTGTCTGACTTGCAGGCGCGCGACCTTGTGCACCCGGAAAAGGCGCGCGATCAGATGTCGTCAACTCATTGCCCATTTGATGGTACGGCTATTAATATACAGGAGATGAGCCACGATACGCGGGTAAAGTGTCCGACCTGTGGTTACGCGTTCCTTGCAACGCCGGGTATTCCTCAAATAAGCGCTTTGCGACCGGCGGCTCCAGTCGGTGATGAGGGTGCTGGCCTTGCCGAGGAAGATGCAACCGAGAAGCGGACGGAATTGTTCTCAGGTACAAGGGCAGAATCGGCCGCGCCGGTAAAGTCTGAGACGAAGCCTTCTCCGAAATCGAACAAAGCTGCAACGATCCTGGCTTGGGGAATTGCGCTGCTCCCTCTGAGCTGGCTACCAATGCTGGGTTACCTGGTCACGATGATTATGCAGGGCAAAGACAGTCCGCTTACGCCACAGCTTGGACAGCTAGGCATCGCGGGTAGCCTGCTCGGACTATTCCTGGTTTTACTCGGCCTTATCGGGATTACACGGAAGTGGGCAGCAAAACGCGGGTCCACGGCTGGTTCGCCACCGGCGGCTCCGGCTCTTCAGGAGAAATAAAAAAGAAAACGCTACAACTCCATCAGTGCGGAAGTTTCGACATACCCCTGAAGTCCATTATCCAACCTGACCCTGTAATAGCCATCTGTATGTTGCCCCAGCTTTCGCACCAGCTGGCCTTCCTGCAACTGTGCCACACGAGTGAATCGATCAGCTGGTCCGCTCAGCACTTCCGCGCTGCCAAGCGCTACTGCCTTGTTAACAACACGCGTTCTGTAGACCTGCGCACCGCCGGGAATAATAACAACGGCCAGGACTGTTAAGCCGACGGCTATGGCGACCTTTGCGACGACGCGAGCGCCCGGCCTGTGCAGAACGAGAAGTATAAAGCCGCCGAAACAGGCAAGGGTCAGGCTAAACCATATAACTATGAGCCATTCTTCAGCGGTAAGAATGCCTATAACACGGCTCCAAATGCTCTCTGCAGTTGCCGCTGCAGCGGATTCATCATCCAGCCCCAGCTCTTGAGCGTGTTCGAGTTTCACACGGTTCAGGTTTGCCGTTATGTTGTCATCGCGCGGTGAAAGGGTTTGAGCCCGCATCAAGTATCCCAGGGCTTCGCCGCTTTTATCAAGCCGGGCGGCCGTAGTACCCATATTATAGAGAACCGGAGCTGACTCATAGCCGGCTTCCACTAATTGCTTATAACCCGCGGCAGCTTCTTCGAATTTTTGGGCGCGGTATGAAGCATTCGCACGGGAAAACAAGGCGTTCGCATCCTGCACCGTCATAGTATCAGCGGAAGATGTAGCGAGAAACAGAGAGATGACGAAAAAGGGTACGAACCGGAAATAAAGATTTCTCATACGAACGGCCCAACCTCTCTTACAAGTTTCTCAGCCTCATTGAGTGAAGCAGTCGCATCTTGTTTAGATGGCATTGCCGGTGCATAGCGCGCAGTATCACAGGTCTCCAGAACATGCGTTACCCGAGAGATAACCTCGGGGGGAGCACCTTTGCGCTGGAGGCGGTCTTCGATTTCCACAACGGTGACTTCAGCCACTGGAACGCCGAATTTGGCAGCAAAAAAGAGTCGTAACCCTTCAGATAGATCCGCATACATTTTTTGTGTGTCACCAGCGCCCAACGCGCGATGGGCTTCTTTCAGGTGCTGTGATGACGATACTGTCGCAAGTTTGCGATGATCGACTTCTCGTTTACCCCAATGCTTCTGCTGCCATGAAATTACCATTCCAGTGGCCAACAACCCGAGGGGTAACAGGAATAGTCCTACTATCGCAGCGCCTGGCAGGCGGTTTAATCCAGCGCCTGGCGCTGTTAAGACCTGCATTGAAATATATCTCAGGTCGGCTTCCGGCGCCGTCTGTTCTTCCTGTTGTTCTTCAGCGGCAACAACCTCAGGCGCCGGCGCCGGCCGAGAGCCGGGAGCAATGGTCATTGGTATAGACTCGCTCTGCACCCTAGCAAAATCTTCTGTCTTGGGGTTAAATGTGCTGAGAGAGACTGGCGGTATAGGATGGTTACCGGGCTGCGTGGGACGAAGCGTGTACGAGAATGTCTTGCCGGATATGTATCTGTCGCCGTCTTTTCGGCCTGTGCTTTGCACTTCCGGCTCACCCAAAACCGTATACGCTGTCTGCTCAGGAAGCGTAGGGGGAGAAAGAGATTCTGTGTTTCCCTCGCCCTCCACTGTTACGTCGAGCTTTACCGTGTCATCATAGGCTTTGGCTTGCTTCTTATCCACTTCTGCCCGCACCTGGAATTCTCCAACTGCACCGGCAAAATCGGCAGGACGGTTTTCTGTGGGAACAGGTTTTACGTTTAATGTGAGAACCGGTGACTGCGCAATTACGTTTACTGCATTACCAGCCATTGCGGCAAATGGGCTGATTGATGAAAAAATGGGATCGTTATAAGGGCTGCGGCTGCGCCCCGACTGATTCTTCAATGTGAAGAGCATACTGATCTGGAAAGGCTCGATCTTGAGTTCACCGGATTTGGTAGAGGCAATGACAGCCTCATACACGGGAGCCACGAGATAGAGCTGTCCACCAATCTCCCGCTCCTGGAATTTCAAATCCTGCGGAAAAGGATAAAGCTCCTGGGTGATGAAATCGCTCATTTGCGGGACCCGGATGTTATCCAGGTTTGTGCGGGGAAGCAGACCGGCTTCTGACAAAGCCTTGGGATCAATCACAAGGTGGTACGATATGCGGACCTGCTCACCATTGTAGGGCTCAGTATCTGAGAGAACCGGAAGGATGAACACTACGCCAGTGAGCCGCCGTTGAAGTTCCGGGTTTGCCTGTACCTGCGGCGCTACAACGAGGCCTTCTAGCTCAGTCGGAATATTCTTGGCTTCAGGCATGGCACGTACATCAACCTGGACGCGCTGAGTGTCATAGGTTCTGCCGTTGAGAGTTACTGTAGCCGGCGGAATCGTAAACTTACCTTCTTTACTGGTGCGAATTGTGTAGCCATAGATGATGCTCTGCACACTGCGGAACTGACCGTTTTGTATGTATGTTTCGACGCTTGTTTGAGTTCCCGATGGAATAGGTGTGCCCAGCCCGGAGTCGGGATCCATAACTGGAACAGCTACCGAAGGCTGCCCCGCGCCTGTAACCTGGACAGTAACCTGGTAACGGATGCTGTCGCCGACTGTAACCTGCGCAGGTTCAACCGACGCACTGACGGGGCTGGCCGCCTGGGGCGACTGGGCGACAGCAGGCGTAGCGCCGGCTATAAAAAGCAGCAGGCATAGCCATTGGAGCCATGTAGTGATCTTAAAACTACCAATCATTCTGCATGTCATCCCGTTGGGTTGGGTCGGTGCCAAACATAAGCTGTAATGCCTGCTGATCTTCCGGTGGCAGGGTGTTCAGGAGACGATCTACGTCTGTCGGGCTCATCTGGCCGATTGGAACAGCGGGTGCGTTTTCGCCAGGCTGCCCCTCTTCACCTTTGCCTTCACCCGGCCGCGGAGTACCGGTTGGTGTAGGTGAGGGCGTAGGGGTAGGGCTGGGCGTACCCTGAGGATCCGGCTGCTGATCCTGCTGCTGCTGTTCGCCAGGCTGGCCGGATTGATCCTGGTCCTGTTTCTGTTCGCCCTTCTGGTTTTCCTGTTCCTTGCCCTTTTGGTCCTGCTGCTTCTGTGGATCCTGCCCTTCCTTTTTTTCGGGCTGCTCCTTCTGCTGATCCTGCTTCTGCTCGCCCTTCTGGTCCTGCTGTTCCTTGTTTTCGCCTTGCTCGCCCTTCTGTTCCTGCTCGCCCTGGCCTGACTGCTGGTTTTGCTGATTCTGCTGGTTTTCGTCCTGCTTCTGCTCATTTTGCTGTGGTTGCTGCTGCTGTTGCTGTTGCTGCTGCTGTTGGTTCAGCTGATCCAGCAGTTGCTGCAGTTCTTCCAAATCTTTCTTTGCCAACTCAAAGTTGGCTTTCATGTCTTCATCGCCGGGCTTGTTAAGGATGGCATCCTTGTACTCCCCCAGCACTTTCTCAAGCTTGGTGATGGTTTCCTGGATTTCCTTTTTCACAGGCTCAATTTCTTCGGCACTGGCTCCAAGACCTTTTTCCCATTCCGGCTTCTTACTCTTGATTGCCTCCCGCAAATCGCGATGATCCAAAGTAGCAGCACTATATAGCGCGTTGGCGTTGAGTGCAGGGTTTTCTGCATCAAATACGGAGCGCAGCGCCTGACGTGCTTCTGCTTCTTTTCCGGCTTTGGCTGCCGCTGAGCCGAGGTTATAAAGACGTCGCGGGTCTTGAGGAGCAAGCTGAGCCGCACGCTGGTACTGGAGTACGGATTCCTCGTAATCGCCTACGCTGTACTCCTGATACGCTTCGCGAGAACGGACGTATCCTTCTCCCGGATATGCGAAAACGTTCGTGCCAGAGCCGATGATAACGGCTACTGCCAATCCAGTAACGGCGGAAGCGGATGCCTTCCTGCGGCGGCGCCATGTGAAGCGTTTTACGGAAGACAACAGCGCCTCCAGAACGAAACACAGCAAGGCCACGCCTACAAACCAGCTATAGCGGTCATGGTAAATCCTAACAGTTTTGTCCTGTTGTTTCTGTCCCTTGAATTGTGCCAGGGCAGCGGAAATCTCCGCAATTTCCCCCGCACCCATCTTCTCGGCGCGAATGGCTTCGCCTTGCGTTTTTTCGGCAATCTCCTGCAACTTTTCAAAGTTTAAGCTGGTGATGATTACCTTGCCGCTAGAGTCGCGCTTAAAGCCGCGCATGGTTGGGATCTGCGTACCTTCTTCAGCTCCAATACCAATGGCGAAAATCTTTACGCCTTCCTTTTCCGCCTTGGCAACAGCCTGCTCCAAGTCTTCAAGCTGTTCAGTCTGCTCGCCATCAGTGAGAAGAATAAGCACACGATCATTGCCGCCGGAAATCTCGAAGCTGCCCAGTGCCGCATTAATTGCCGCGCCGATATTTGTGCCGCCTGCAGACACCGTGTTAACATCCACTGCCTTTAGTGCAGTGGCAGCCATGTTATAGTCGAGCGTGAGCGGGCACATAACAGCAGCAGCGCCTGAGAAGGCCACAACGCCAACACGGGCACCCTGGGCTTCCCAAATCAGGTTGCGCAGAAGTTCTTTCGCGCGCGAAAGCCGGTTTGGCTGGAAGTCGCGAGCCATCATACTGTCTGATGTATCGATCGCAATCATCATGTCGACGCCACGGCTAATGATTCGCTGCTCGTGATAGCCCCACTGTGGACGTGCCAAGGCTATTACAATAGTGACTATGCCCAGCAAAAACAGGCCGAACCTGATCCACGAGCTGGGCGTGACGGCAGCGAGGTCGTAGCGCCGTAATGCCTTTTCTGTACCGAACCTGCGGAGCAGGGTTGCGCGGCGGCCGAAGGTCCAGACGAGAAACGCTGCAATTACAGGCACGAGTAACAGCAGCCATAGCATATGTGGAATCGCAAATCTCATGGTACTAACACGAACCTCGTTGATCTGAGAGCTGCTTCGAGAAGCAGCAGCAATAGAGCAGGCACGGCAAACCAGTGGACAAGATCGTTAAAGTTGTCGAACTGGGTCGCCTCGATCTTTGATTTTTCGAGTTTATCGATCTGTTCGTAGATTTCGCTCAATTTTTCTTCATCAGTTGCGCGGAAGTAGACACCGCCAGTGAGTTCTGCAATCTGCTTGAGAGTGGTCTCATCAAGACCGGCATCAAGGCGCATCCCAAAGGGGCCAATCTGGGATGAGTTGCTGCCTACGCCGATGGTGTAGACTTTGATGCCGAGAGCCCTTGCCGCTTCGGCAGCCTTTAGCGGATCAATTTTTCCAGCATTGTTCTCGCCGTCGGTGAGGAGAATCGCAATGCGACTCTTGGCTTTGCTTTCGCGGAGGCGGTCTAGCGCTGTGGCAAGTCCCATCCCGATGGCAGTGGTTTCACCGTTTACCAGGTTAAACCTTATCCGGTCGACGAAAGCGTAAACCACACCTGAATCCAGCGTGAGAGGAACGAGCGTGGCAGCCTCGCTACCAAATATGACGAGCGACTGGCGGTCGCCGCGCCGATCAAGCACAAACTGTTTGAGCACATCCTTTGCGGCTTCAAGCCGGTTCGGGTGGAAGTCGCCAGCCCGCATAGAAAGGGAAACATCGAGGACCAGGGCAATGTCGATGCCTTCACTGAAGGTCTCACGTTCAATCTTGCCATACTGAGGCCGCGCCATAGCTACGATTAACAGGGCGAGGGCAGCGACTCTTAACACATCCAACAGGAGACGCCAGCGGCCGGGATTGCCTTTGACGGCTGCAGCTGCAAGATGAGCAACAGGTAGTGAAATTGTCACCTGTTTGCGGCGTTCGCGATAGCGCAACCACCATAGGAGAAACGGCAGAAGTATGAGGAGAAGCAGAGCCAGTGGGTAGGCCAGGCGAAACATTGATTCTGAACTGGCACTGGTAACCATCTCTGAGACTTGTTCAAAGTTCATCGGTGAGCTCCTTCATAGGAAGGTGCCTGGACTTCTCCCGCGGTATGCGGTGGCGGAGGTGGTCCCATCGGTGTCTGCGGCTTTGCGGATGTGCCCTTTACTTCTTCCTCTGTTTTGAACCTGTAATTTGTGAGCCCGATGATATCTCGGCCGTGCTGCAATGCCCGCCGGCAATGCGCTGCATCAGGCATGAAGCGTGCAAACTTAACCAGATCAGCCTCATCAAGAAGTTCAGTCAGTCGTGCCATAGCTGTTTTAAAATTTTGCGAGCAGGCAGCCGGCTGTTCGGATGCCAGTTCGTCGAGGGCACGGAGCATCTCGTTGGTCGTCAAATCGGCTGCATGAACACCATAGGCCGCTGCAAGGTACTCCCTGACGGTGTCAGCCAGCCTGGTGTAGTATTCCTTTAGTTTCTTCTGCTCGATCAGGCGGTCATTCTCGAGCTGGCCCAGCTCTTTAAGTGCCTGTTCATCGGGCCGCAGCGGTCCCAGCATTCTTTTAATTCGCTCAGAATAGCGCCGCCAGATTAGCCATGCAATGACTGCCAGTATGATAGCCAGAAGTACAGCCCCACTCCATATCACCGCGTTTGGTAACGGTAAGGAGACAGGACGTTTTACCTCGCGCAGGTTTGTTCCGGCGGAGCTTCCAGCTATTACGGAATCGATAGCAACAACGAGCGGTTCTGACAGAGCGGTGCTGGACGATGCACCATCTGCGGGGGTGTAAGTTATGGCAACTTGCGGAACGGAAATTTGACCCGTTTCAAACGGAGCGATCGCGTATGTATAAGTACGCGACTCATTACCGCTGCCCGCGGCTGTAGCTGCACCAGCGGAACTTCCTAATAAAGTCCAAGTTGATTGCTCGTCGATCTCGATCAGTGGTAATGCCGCCAGACGTTCAGCATCCGGAGCAATAGCAGTAATCGACAGGATGAACTTATCCCCTACCGTGCCTGATGTAGGATCGACGGAAGTTTTTAGTGCCGGATATGCAGGGCCAGACTGCGCATAGATGCCCGTTCCTGAGAGGACGAGCAATACCACCAACGCCGAATGAACTATGGCACGTAAATGGATCAACGGGCCTCCGCAGCAGTTGTAGTTATTGCGTCTGAAGCGGTTGTAGACGCGGTAGTTGCAGTGGTTGTGCTATCGGCAGCAAACGAACCTTGCCCCAGAGCGAAATCCCAGAATTGGGCAATTCCCTTTTCTTCGAGTTCTGGTTCAAAAACGTCCTGCAATTCGGAATCAAGGCCTGTCTTTGCCTGATCAATTGCACGGCCCCTAAGGATATTCTCTATGCTGGGACGTGCCTCATCAAGAGTGACGTTGCGGGCGCTATGAAGCCCCGTTACTTTGAACACATAAAATGCGCCTGTTGCCGGAGTGACTTCAGTGACAGACTGAACCGGCATTTTAAAGAGGGCGTCAATTATCCGGGGAATTTCACCAACACCCGGTATTGTTGTATCGCCTTCGGTTAAGGTTCCGATATCGCCACCACGAGAGGCCGATTCTTTATGTACACTGTAGCTGGTTGCCACATCTGCAAAGGGCACACCATTGCGTAGCATCTGCAGCAGTTCGGTAGCGGACGATTCCGACTCAGCTTTTATCAGTGATATTCTTATCTGACCCGGCTGGATGTAGTGGCCTTTATTTTCGTTATAGTACTTTTCGACGTCGTCGTTGTCCACCAGCATGGCCTGGTCCCGGCGGTCAACCGCGTATCTTTGAGCCACCAGTGATTTCTGGTAATCGTAAAGGCGCTCAGTTACATCAGGGTCTTTGTGAACGCCAGCCCGAACAGCGGCTTCGTAGGCGAGTGTATCGCGCATCATGGAATTGATAAACTCTTTCAGCTTGTCGGGGTCCTCGCGAAAGTCTGGACGCAGAAACTCCGGCCGCTTTTCCAATGCCCGCAGCAACTGTCCGGCGTGGATTTCTCCACCATTGTATGTGGCAACGACTGGGCCTTTTACATCAGCAAGCGGTTCCTGCAAAAGCTCTACGCGCTGTACCACCGTCCGGGTGGTAGTACCGTCGGATTCCGATGTCTTTTTGCGCGCGAATACTCCGGCCTGTTTTGACTTGGTAGCAGCCATGCGGGCGCGTTCCTGAACTTCGTCATTCTGCAACGCAGCTGCGGAGATCTGTCTTGCTTCACCATAGTAGCGGTTAGCCGACGGAAAATCTTCCAGGTGTTCGTAATAAATGTCGGCCATTGCCAGTGCGACACCAGCTTTGGCGCGGCGTCCGAGGCGAGAGTTTTTTAACGCCTGCTCGTATTCACCAAGAGCGTCCACGTAGAGCGCCTGCTGTTCCAATTCCTTACCCTTGCTGATGTACGCTTCTGCCTGGTTGATGGCTCGCCTGTCGTAGCCGATAACAAGTACAAGCACAAGGGCAGCCAGGACGAGCCAGATAAGACCGAAAGGCAACTTGCGCGCGCGCGGGTGCTCACGATCTACATGATCCGGATGGTGCTGAGGATGTTTGCGAAGTCGGCGGGTCATTGCCTTAAGGCTCTCCTTCTAAATAACTGGATCATCGATTCGATATAGGGGCGGCCGGTCTGAATGTCGACGCTATCGATGCGCAACTGCTTAAACAGATGTTTCACTTCCTTGTCAGACTTGTGAGTGATCTGAGAAAATCTTCTGCGAAATCCGGCGTCAAAAGTATCGACGTAGATTACGTGTCCTGTTTCTGGATCCTGAAATTTGACAAGGCCCATAGCGGGCAAGTCGAATTCACGAGGATCGCTGATGCGAAGCGCTATGAGGTCATGACGGTTATTCAGCGCTGATAGCGGCCGACGCAACCCGGTACTGGGCAGGAAATCGCTAAGCAGGAACACAACGCTTTTGCGCTTTAGCACCTTCATCACGTGCTCGACGGCTACGGGCACACTTGTTCCGCGATGAATTGGCTTGTGAAACAGTACTTCACGCACCACGCGCAGTACGTGGTTCTTTCCCTTTTTGGGCGGGATAAACTTCTCTACGCGGTCTGTGAAGATCAGCAGGCCAACACGATCGTTGTTTTTAATTGCGCTGAAAGCAAGGATAGCGCAGATTTCTGCCGCCAATTCGCCCTTGGTTTCGTCAGCAGTACCGAAGTCAGTGCTGCCGCTGAGGTCCACCATCAGCATTACCGTAAGCTCGCGTTCTTCACGAAACCGCTTTATGTACGGCGCACCGGTACGTGCGGTTACATTCCAATCGATGGCGCGTACGTCATCTCCCGGATTGTACTCGCGAACTTCTTCGAACTCCATGCCACGACCTTTGAACGTACTGTGATAGCTGCCAGCCATCACGTCGTTCACAAGGCGGTGAGTATAGATTTCTATCTGGCGAACTTTCGCCAGTATTTCATTCGGTATCATCGGTGGTGATCCTCCCAGGCCCGATCAGCCACGGCAGCAGGCCGCAGCATCAGGGCACCGGCACCTCATCAAAGATCTTCTTGATAATGTCTTCGCTGTATATCTCTTCCGCCTCAGCCTCATAGGTGGTTATTACCCTGTGGCGAAGCACATCCATACCAATTGTTTTGATGTCGTCTGGCGTAACATGAGCGCGGTGGCGCAGGAATGCATAGGCCTTTGCGGCGAGGGCAAGGCTGATAGTAGCGCGAGGGCTGGCGCCGTACTCGATGTATTGCCCGACATCGATGTTGTATTCTTCCGGCCGGCGCGTAGCCACAACCAGATCAAGAATGTAGTTTTTCACCTTCTCATCGATGTAGATCTGGCGCACCAGGTGGCGTGCCGTCATGATGTCTTCAGTAGTTGCCACAGGGCGAACGCGGAAGCTGTCACTTACCTCGCTCGTAGTCACGGTATCTGCTGATTCCGCGGCTTCGAGATGAGGATCCGTCATGCGATCAAGAATTGCCCGCTCTTCTTTTTTGGAAGGGTAGGTGACCTTTAGTTTCAGCATAAAGCGGTCAACCTGGGCTTCAGGAAGCGCATACGTGCCTTCCTGTTCGATGGGGTTCATCGTTGCCAAGACGAGAAATGGTTCCGGCAACGGGTAAGTGGTGTCTCCGATTGTGACCTGGTGTTCCTGCATACATTCAAGCAGTGCGCTCTGCACCTTGGCGGGTGCGCGGTTCAATTCGTCAGCCAACACCAGGTTTGCAAAGACAGGACCTTTGCGGGGTTCAAAGGTGCCATCCTTCTGGTTGTATATCAGGGTGCCCACAAGGTCAGCCGGCAAAAGGTCCGGCGTAAACTGGAGTCGCTGAAAATGCGCGTTAATGGCCTGACTCAATGTTTTCACAGCCAGGGTTTTCGCCAGGCCGGGTACGCCCTCAAGCAGAACATGGCCGTTTGAGAGAAGGCCGATCAGCAGGCGGTCAATCATGTAACGCTGGCCAACAATCACCTTACTGACTTCTGTGGTGATCCGGTCGATAAAGGCACTTGCCTCGCGTATTTGTACGGAAAGATTTTCCAGTTCCGAATTCATAAATCCTTTTCACTTTCCCCGGCTGGTCCTATCAGCAGAGCTGCTAATCTGCACTGCTATCAAAGTCCTAAATCCGGAAACGCTTCAGGCAACAGGGAAATACCATTTCCCCTGCCAGTTTGTTAGTTAGCTGATTGGCGCAACGGCGACGGGAGATGCCGGGGGATAGTCATTTGTCCCGCCGCCGTGCACCAAACTGGTACTTAGTCGCCAGGCACCATCTGCAGCATGGCTGTGCCATCGCGTTCGATGTAAAGCAGGTGGCTGCCCGTATTGCTCGCTTTGAGGGCTTCTTTGAAATCGGCTACCGATGATACTGATTTGCGGTTAACTTCGAGGATAATATCACCAACCTCTACGCCGACTCCTGCAACGGGAGTCTTCGGGCTGACAGCTTTAACTTCCAGGCCCTTACCTGTGGTTGACGGCTCAAGTTTCATTCCCAGCAGCGGATCATCCGGCTTGGTTCCTGGAGGAGTTGGTACTTTCAGGTTGCGATTGCCAGCTTCGAGTTCCTTGTCGTCTGGCCGCTCTCCAAGGACAACGGGAACCGTAAGCTGCTTCAGCTTACCATCACCTTCATCGCGCCAGACTTCAAGGCTTACCGTCGTTCCTGCCGACAGGTTACCGATGTTGCGGTGCATATCGGAGTATTCTTTTATTTCTGCGCCGTTCACAGAAGCAATGATGTCGTAATGTTGGATTCCCGCCTGTTGCGCTGCGGTTCCGGGTGTCACGTCGGCAACGACAATACCGTAGTCTTTGTCATAGCCAAACTGCTTGGCCAAACCAATGGTAATGGTTTCCATACGAATGCCGAGGTAGCCGCGCAGCGCTTTGCCCCGGTTAATGATCTGGTCGGTTACCGTCTTTGCGGTTTTGCTCGGGATGGCAAACCCAAGACCGCTCCACATGCCGGTGCTTGTAGCTATGGCCATGTTAATGCCGACGAGGTTCGCATCCAGATCTACCAGGGCACCACCGGAATTGCCGGGGTTAATCATTGCGGTGGTCTGCATCAGGTCTTCAATTGCTGCCTTGTTAATGGTGCGGTGCTTCGCACTGATGATGCCTTCGGATACGCTGTTCGTGAAGTCGAGAGGGTTACCGATCGCAACGACGTGGTCACCCACCTGCACCTGTTCACTATCGCCCCATTCCAGGTAAGGCAGGTTTGATGTGCCTTCGTCGTTGATCTTCATTACAGCAAGGTCAGTCAAGGTATCAGTGCCTACGACCTCGATATCTGAAAACGTTCGGCCATCGGGTAGAGAGACTTCAATGTCCTCGCCATCGACGTTATCAATGACATGGTGACTGGTGACAATGTAGCCTTCGGGGCGGACCAGGACACCACTGCCGGAGCGGGCGTACTTATAGTCCTCGCCGAAGCGGGGACTCAAATGGCCGCTCTCGCTTTCGAACAGGCGCTCAAGGTACTCGCGCATATCTTCGTCAAAGCCGTAACCCGGTGGAATCTGCGTCTTTCGCCCGAGAACAATGTTGCTCTTTATCTTGATATTAACGATAGCAGGAGCCGCTTTTTTTGCTACATTTCTAAAGGTGTAGCGGTAGATAGGCTCACCTTGCGGCTCGGCTATGGGCTTTGCTGTCATTGAGCCAGTCGCCGGCGTGGTGCCGGCGGCTGGCGGTTGAGCATAGGCCGGCATCACTGAAAGTGTAACCGCGGCCACGGCCATGTAACTTTTGATCTTTAATAACATAATATCGACTCCATCACCCGGAGGTGGAAAAGTAGTTCAGGCCCCGAACAACTGGCGAAGGTTATGCCATTCCCCCCAACGGAAGGCACATTGTTATAAGTCAAATGAGAGCAGACATTTACACCCAACTCGGTGACCGTTTGGCCAATGATGCAATGCCGTCACTCCGTCATTTACTGTCTTTAAGGAAAAGCGCGCGCGACATTCTGTCGCAGTCGTCTGGTTTCAGCCTTAAAGCTCCCTGTAAACCGATTGCTGTTTTATCCGCCCTTTACTGACGTCGGCCACCTTTTACGAGGCCCTTCGCCACCAGTTCGGCGTGGGCTGTCGAGACTTTATCTTCGGCCTCCTGCTGCGCAGTCCAGTTTACGAGTTCGCCGAAGCCGTCTTTCAGTGAGACTTTTGGCGTCCAGCCCAAGGTGCGCATTTTGGTGTCATCGCCGTAGCAGTGGCGAATATCACCCGCGCGGAAGGTGCCGGGCAATTCAGGCTCCAAATCTGGCTTGCCCATAAGCGTCGCCAGTGTTCGGGCTACCTCTATAATACTTGTTCCCTTACCGCAGCAGACATTATAAGCCTCGCCGTCTGCAGTTGGGTTTTCCATCAGGAAGAGTTTTGCGGCAACGATATCATAAACAGAGATAAAGTCGCGCGACTGCAGGCCGTCTTCGTAGATCAGCGGCGGGTTACCGTTTTTGATCCGGGACGAAAAAATAGCAGCAGCGCCCGTGTAGGGATTTGAAAGGGACTGGCGTGGGCCATAGACATTGAAAAAGCGGCAGGCAACGGCGGAGATCTTGTGGATTTTGCTCATGAGCAGGATATACTCTTCCTGGTCTTTTTTGCCGAGGGCGTAAAAGCTGGTGCTAAATAGCGGTTTGGATTCCGGGGTCGGTATTGCTTCCAGTGCCTCACCTGTTTCCGGATCGCGCACTTCGAAATCGCCGGCGGCCATCTGCTCTTCAGGCCTAAGAAAAGGTGAAACGCTGGCTCCATCACTGGGTCGGCGGTATAGGCCTTCGCCGTAAATACTCATGCTGCTGGCAACAAGCACTCGCTGCACGGCGGTTTTTTCGTTCGCCAGGATATCCACCAGGTTAGCGGTTCCCAAGGTATTAACCTGCGTGTATCGCGCCACCTGGTACTGGGATTGACCAACACCTACCATCGCGGCATCGTGTATCACTGCATCGCAGTCTTTAACAGCTTTGTGCAGGGCGTCGCGGTCTAAAACATCACCGTGGATGAACTCTGCGCCCTTGGTCAGATAGGCCGGTACAGGTGCATTTTCTCCATGGACTTGCGGTTCGAGATTGTCAAACACCCGCACCTCGTAGCCCTTTTCAAGAAGCAGATCTACCATGTGAGATCCGATAAATCCCGCGCCGCCTGTTACCAATACTCTCTTGAACATATCCCGCCTATCTTAGTCTTAGCGCTCAGGGGCACCCGGTGGCAACTGAACAGGCAAATCCTCACCTGTTATAGCTGTTCCTGATTCGCTGCTTTTGCTGCGCCTTTTTGGAGTTGGAGAAGTGTCTTCCAGCGGGACTTTTACCGGCTCTTCGGGCACCTGGAACACGTAATGGATGAAGTAATACGCTACGGGTACACCGAGAAGCATGCCCCATACGCCGAAGAAGTGATGCCCTACGTAGAGGATAATCAGAACAACGACAGGATTAAGCTTCAGGTGTTGGCCGTAAATCAACGGATTCAGCACGTATGCTTCGATCATGTGGATGACGGTAATAAAGAGAATGACCTTTAGAGCCAGCACGTACCCGCCGGCATTCAGGGCGACAAGTACTGCGGGTACCGTACTTATAAACACACCCAGTACAGGCACAAAACTGAAGAAGAATACAATAATGGAAAGCAGCGCGACGTTAGGTAGCCCGAGAAGGTAAAACCCGATCGCGGTAAGTACGGTATTTACCATGGCAATCATGGCCTGGGCCCGGAAAGAGCGAGCAATTACGGCGGCAAAACGGACAACCGGCTCTGCGCTCTGCTCATAGAAATCGTGCAGGCGACTACGACCGAGCTTACGGACTTCTTCCCTCAGGCGGGTGAGGTCCAGCACGATCAGGAAGGCAAAAAGTAGAGATAGGAATAGCGTGGTTATAGCGGTAATTATTGTAGTAGCTGCCTGGCGCAGGTAAAGGTGAGCCTGCTGTCCGACGGTTCGGGCATACGAATCCCAGTCGAAATCCATCTTTTCCACGAAATCCATGGCAGGCTTAAGGTTTGGGTTTTTGTTTACCAGTTCCTGGCGGGCCGCATCGAGGCGCTCTCGGGCAAAGTAGAACTCGTTGCCCACTGCCACGGCCTCTGCGGTAACCTTTGGCACGATGTACCAGAGCAGGCCACACAGGCCAACGAAGATCGCAAGGTAGATAGAGATGATGATTGCCTTGCGTGGAAGCCGGGTTTCCCGTTTCAGATAATTGATGAGTGGAAGCGTAAAGCTTACGAGTAGAAAGGTCAGGAAGATCAGCGCGAAAAAGTCACGCAGAATATAGATCAGGCCGAAAAGCGCCAACCAGATGAGGGCACGCCGGTTAATACGATAAAATCGATCAAGACTGAATTGCACGAGTTGAAAATACCTTTGCTTCTGGTTTGATCGGCAAGAACTATCTAACAGCTAGCTTTAAAATGCCGTACGTCAGTACATTGCCTTCCGGTTTTCATGCCCGCCTTATGCCCATGCGGCGCGTGTGTACCCGGCTTTTGCTTTATTAAACTTCCACCCGCAGCGGCTCAACGACCAGCTTCAGGCGGTCGGCTGCTACTATGCGAACCTTCTCTCCCTTTGCTATCGGCACCTTGCTTATAGCATCCCAATAGGTACCCTGAAAAAACACGCGGCCTTCAGGTTCAAGGGATTCGCTGGCCTCAGCGATTTCGCCCACGTAGCCCAGGTACCCGGTGACAACTTTTTCCTGGTGAGCCTTTACCGCCAGCATTGATAGCGCGCCAAAGAGCACCAGGATCAGTCCGATCACGGGTAAAATCCATGCGATAGGCACGCCCCAGAACGGTGTACCATCCTGGTAAATAATAACGGCCGCGGCCACCAGGAAGATGCCACCGATGAAGCCCATGATCCCCTGGCTGACGATCTTAATCTCCAAAAGAAGCAAAATGATACCAGTCACTAGCAACAGTGTAGCTGTCAGATCAGAAGGGACTATGGTAATTTCGTTAGCGTTCATCTGTAGACCTATATAATATTAGTGTGCCAACGCTTTAAAAGTTACTGAACCGGCTCGGCTTCCAGGCTCTTCACACCGAGTTCATACTTACCATCTTCAGTTTTCACAATACCAAAAGTGATGTGGACTACCCGTGCTTTAAGGGGTTCCAGACCTTCCTTTTTCAACGCTTCTTCTTCCAGCCGGCTCATGAGGGCAACGCTGTCCCGACTGAGCTGGAAAATCTCATAAATTCCCTCTTCTAGCGTGCGCAAGCCTCCGAAGAACCGCTCGCTGCTACCCTTTGAGGCGCTACTGAGGAAATTCTGGCCCCCCTGACCGGCCTTCATCCGCCGCGTTACGACCTTTAACTTGTACCGTTCCATAATATCATCGACCACAGCCTGCGGATAACCACCCAGGTCAAGCTCACGCACCGCCCCTTCCGGCCCCGGTCCGGACTGACCCTTAGTGCCACTGTCGGGTGGAGGCACGGGCAGTGGCCGACCGGTCTTCGGCGATGCCTGGGCTATTTCAGAAAGCTGATCCAGTTCTGCGCGCAGAGCCTCCCGTTCAGCGGCAAGGAGTTCGGCCAGCT
Source organism: Candidatus Sumerlaeales bacterium (assembly GCA_036675025.1). GTDB lineage: Bacteria > Sumerlaeota > Sumerlaeia > Sumerlaeales > Sumerlaeaceae > JAKFFN01. Next base: position 51,581 of record JAKFFN010000219.1, read on the forward strand.
CCGCATCAGAGATTTCATCAGCCGTGTTTTCCAGTGGAGAAATCAGTTCTCCACCCCGCAGCATCTCCGCGTCAGGAACCGAATCCTGCCCTTCTGGAGGTAGCGCAGCCAGCGGGTTAGAGGAAGGCATAAAAATCGGCGCCTGCCCCTCGGGCGGCGGCACCAGGCGAAATGACAGGATATCCGTAGATGGAATAACAGGTTCCTTATGCCGCGCGAGGACCAGGAGGCCGATAAGCAAACCGTGCAGGGCCACTGCAAGCAGAAGTGCCATCAACCAAGCAGGTTTCTCTGCAGTTCCATTGCCGCTGATAATGCCTGGTCCGCCGTTCATTTCTGTAGCGCCTTACCGCGGCTGTTTACCCAGCAATCTCTCCGGCTAACTCAGCCGCTCGTTTTCCATCCAGGGCGGCCCCGTGTTTTTGCTTCAGGGCAGCCATGATGGGGCCTTTACCTGTTACTCCCTGGTCTACGAGGGTCTTTATCTCCTGACGTACTTCATCATCCGTGAGCTGTCTTGGCATGTACGCGGATAAGATTTCGATCTCCCGCTGGATTCGGGCGGTTTCTTCCGGGCGCGAATCCGCAAACTCTTTGGCCATTTCGCGCTGGGATTTCAGGTACGCCTGGATCATTGCCGTGCCGGGATCGCCTTTGGCATGCGGATCCTTCTCGGCTTTTTGAATCTCTCCGAGGATGTAGTCGAGCAGACCCTTGCGCTCTTTCTCCCCGGCTTTCAGCGCGGCAATTCGGTCCTTTTGAATTTGCTCTTTGATGCTCATGCTGTAACCTGGCCTCATTCAGTTCAGTTTTATTTCTTGTTCTTGCACATACCGACTGCGTGACTTGTCTATTAACGTATAACCGCATTGCAAAGGATTCTGTCATGAGTTCGACTTCATCTGCTGTTGAAAAATTTCGTAACCACGTTGCGGGCAAATGGTCCGACACGGGGTCTGAAGGCAGTTTTCTTAATATTAACCCTGCCGATTCTGATGACGTAATTGGTGAGTTTCCCGCGGGGGGCAGCGCAGAGCTTGACCAGGCGGTGGCCACTGCCGCGGAAGCGTATCGCGAATGGCGGCTGGTGCCGGCGCCGCGGCGCGCTCAGATTATCCACCGCGCGGGCGATATCCTGACGCAGCGCAAGGAAGAGCTTGCGCGCCTTATGACCCGCGAAATGGGTAAAGTTCTGTCAGAAACACGCGGTGATGTGCAGGAAGGCATCGATACGGCCTACTACGCCGCAGGAGAGGGACGGCGGTTGTTTGGCGATACGGTGCCATGTGAATTGCCGAACAAGTTTGGCATGAGTGTGCGGATGCCTATTGGTGTTTGCGGCATGATCACGCCGTGGAATTTCCCGATGGCCATTCCCACCTGGAAAATCTTTCCGGCGCTGGTCTGTGGCAACACTGTCGTATTCAAGCCTTCGCAGGAGACGCCGGCTACTGCCGTCAAGTTCGTAGAGGTACTCCTTGAAGCCGGGCTGCCGCCAAACTGTGTTAACATTATCTGCGGTGAAGGCGCGGACATAGGGCGGGCAATCGTTGAGCACCCTGGGATTCCCGCGGTTTCGTTTACAGGCTCCAGCGCCACCGGCAGCGAGATTTCGTCACGGGCGGGGAAAATGCTGAAGCGGGTAAGCCTGGAACTGGGGGGGAAAAACGCAATGATCGTCATGGATGATGCGGACCTTGAGCTAGCGCTTGAGGGGGCGCTGTGGGGAGCCTTCGGCACCACCGGACAACGCTGCACGGCAACCTCCCGCCTTATACTGCATGAGAAAATCCACGACGAATTCGTGGATAAGCTCGCTGAACGGGCGCGCAAGCTCCGGGTGGGCAACGGCCTGGATCCGCAGACAGAGATGGGACCGGTCATTAATGAGACACAGCATAAGCGGATTATGAATTACATTCGCATTGGACAGGAAGAAGACGGCGCCAAGCTGTTGCTGGGCGGCAACGCCTTGACAAGCGGCGATCACTCACGGGGCTGGTTCATTGAGCCTACCATCTTCACAGAGGTTAAGCCGGAAATGCGCATCGCTCAGGAAGAGATTTTTGGGCCGGTTGTGGGTGCCATTCGGGTGAAAGACCTGGAAGAAGCCATCCGGGTTCTGAACGGCACGGAGTATGGACTGAGCAGTTCCGTCTATACAAAGGATGTGAACGACGCCTTTCGCGCCATTCGCGACATTGAAGCGGGTATTACCTACATCAATGGTCCGACGATCGGGGCGGAAGTTCAGCTGCCATTCGGCGGAGTTAAGAACACCGGCAACGGCCACCGTGAAGCCAGCCACACCGTTCTGGATTTCTATACGGAGTGGAAAAGCGTTTACG
>JAKFFN010000109.1:0-1946 GCA_036675025.1 Candidatus Sumerlaeales bacterium
CTACGGTTTTCGCAACACTAACCGGCTCATTAATATGATCTACTTCCACTGCAGCGGCCTGAATCTCTATCCGGGCCCACTATAATGCCTGAAGAGCCGTAATTAGTAATTAGTAATTGCCTACAGCGGCTCCGCCTAAGCGGAGCCGCTGTAGGCCTCCACCGTCCTCCGCATCCCCTCCTTAAAATCCACTTCCACCTTATACCCCATATGCTGGGTTGCCCGGCTGATATCCGCCAGGCTATGCCTCACATCCCCCGTCCTCGGCGGACCCAGCACCGGCTTGATATCCGTCCCCAAAATCTCATTAATCTCATCCAGCAGCTCCAGCAGCGTATAACTCCGCCCACACGCCACATTAAACACCTTGCCGCTCACCGCTCGCGCATCCGCCCTCGCCGCCAGCAGGTTCGCCGTCACATTGTTACTTACATACGTAAAATCCCGGCTCTGCTTGCCATCCCCATGGATCGTCGGGCTCTCCCCCCGCAGGCACTTCGTAATAAACAGCGGGATCACCGCGCTATACTCCGAATTCGGATCCTGCCGCGGACCAAACACATTAAAATACCGCAAGCTCACCGTCTCCAGGCCATAGCACTCCGCAAACGCCTGCAGGTAATACTCACACGTCAGCTTCGCCACCGCATACGGGCTCAGCGGCATCGGCAACAGGTTCTCCGTCTTCACCGGCACAGGCTGATTGCCATACGCCGAGCTCGACGCCGCATACACCACCCGCTTAACCTTAGCCTTCACCGCCGCGTTAAGCAAATTTACAGTGCCGCCGACATTCACCTCGTTAGACAGCACCGGGTTTTCCACACTCCGCTGCACACTCGGCATCGCCGCCTGGTGCAAAATCACATCAATCCCATCCACCGCCCGCGCCACCACATCCACATCCCGCAGATCCCCCTGCACCAGTTCCACCTTATCCCCATAAGGCGCGATATTAGCCGTCTTCCCAGTAGAAAGGTCATCCAAAACCCGCACCGACTCCCCCTCAGCCACCAGCCGCTCCACAATATTCGACCCAATAAACCCGCAACCGCCAGTAACCAGAAAGTTCACGATCTCAAATCCCATCTAATATGCAATGCACCAAAGAACCTAAAACCACGAACCACGCCTGCAAGCAAGAACGGTATAATTACGAATTACAAATTACTAATTACTAATGGTTGTGTGCCTGCGGCACGAAAATTGGCATATGGACTCGTACAATTCATCGACCAAAGCCAGCACAGCGGTCTCTGAACCAGCCACCACATAGATGTATCGGCCACCACATAGATGAACCAGGCCACCACGTAGATGAACCAGACACCACGTAGATGACCAGCCACCACATAGATGATATTTGGCGCGAAGCGCCTCCACAATTAGTAATTAGTAATTTGTAATTCGTAATTAAAAAAGCTCTACTCCATCGCCTCCCACCACCGCCCAAACCCCTCCCTCTGCTCCTCCGTCAACCCCTTCGGCACCTTCACCTTAATCACCACATGCGCGTCCCCCCGCGCACCGTGCTTCCGGTAAAGCCCCTTATCCTTCAGCCTCATCACCGTCCCCGGCTGCGTCCCCGCCGGAATCTTCAGCCTCACCGGACCATCCAGCGCCGGCACACTCACTTCGCCCCCCAGCACCGCCGTCTTCAGGTCAATTTCATAATCTGTTACAATTTTATCTTTATCACGCCGCAAGTGCGCATGCGGCTGCACATTCACCTGCAACAGCAGATCCCCATTCACGCCCCCCGGCACCTGCTCCCCTTCCCCCCTGATCCTGATCGCCTGACCCGTATCCACCCCCGCCGGAATCTTCACCGTCAGCCGACGCTGCTTCGTCGCCTCCCCCGTACCCCGACAAACCTTACACGGCGCCTCCGGAATCTGCCCCTCACCCCGGCAATTCGGGCAATGCCGCTGAATCCCAAATCCCCC